>QHZQ01000158.1 GCA_003224725.1 Acidobacteriota bacterium
TCACTCCTTCCCAACTGGCAAAGACGCCAAACCCAAAGGAGACCAGGAGCAGGCCCAACAGGGTACCTGTCATCGTCAGCTTCGAAGCACGGCCCATCAACCACCTTAGAGTGGGGACTGAGGGTGAGATGCCGCCCGAAGGGCGGAGATGGGAAGAGGACTCGCGGCGGATGGTGTGAATTCCCGAGACGGCCAAAATCAATGCTGTGCCCACCATGATTCCCAGGAACAGCATCATGACGCGCTGAGGGGCAAGATCACCTGAAAACGTCCTGGGATTCAACGTGATAATTTCATAAAGCATGGGAAGGAGGACCGGAAGCGTAAAAGCCAGGATCAGACCCAAGGCCACACCTAACAAAACCAGTCTCATGCCCAGAGCTATTACTAATCTCAACATCTGAGAAGGCCGGGCACCGAGGGAGAGCCGAACGCCAATCTCGCGGGTGCGCAGGGTGACGACGTACGTCATCAGACCAAAAATGCCGACTGCCGCCAACGCCATGGCTGCCGCCGTAAAGAAGGCAAGTAACTGGTTCAGCAAACGTTCCGGCCCTGACCATCCTCTCATACGTTGCTCCAGGGTCCTGACCCTGGAGATTGGAAGGTCCTTGTCCACGGCCCACACAGCGCTGGAGACGGCTGGCGCCAAAGTCATCGGGTCAGAACGGGTGCGGACGAGCAGATTCAGGTAACGCATGGATGGCAGGACACTCCCAGGGGCCCGCGTGTAAGGTACGTAAAGAGGCTCATTCACCCACTCATATCCCTGGTTCTCCCTCACTCCCACAACGGAATACAATGTCCCTGGCTGCGATGCGATCTCATGGCTTCTCTTTTCCAGTAGAGAGGGCGAAGTCGTTAGAACCTTTAGCTCATCCGGCATATCAACAAGCTTGATTGTCTTGCCGATGGGGTCTTCTCCCCGAAATAAGGTGCCGGCTAAGCTTTCATCGATGATTGCCGGCGGAACCATAGCAGCCGAATCTTGCTCGGTGAAATAGCGGCCTTTCCGCATGGGGATACGCATGGCCTGCAAGAGAGCAGGATCAATAGGCCCTAAAAAGGTAGCCAGCCCTTTTGGAAGCGACGATGAGCTTGTCGGTTCGCGGGCAATCCCGATGCAATGAAATGCCCCGGTAGAGAAAGTGCCTGAATTATCATACCAGGGTGCCCGACCAACAGCGCCGACAGACTGTGTGCCGGGCAGACTTTTGACCTTTTGGAGGATTTGCCGATAAGCGGAAACGATCTGGCTCTGCTCGGGATACTGTTTCTCAGGCAGATAGATTTCCATAGTGAGCACCTGGGCCGGGCTCAGACCCACCCGAAACTTGTCCGGGGTCTCCAGGAATTGTTGGACTTCCAAGGTAACCCGCGTTAACAGGGCCAGAGCCACAGCCACTTCCAAGACCACCAGCCAGCTATGAATGTGTTGGCGGCCAAGAATGCTCGTCCACCTCCATCCTTCGAGGGATTCCTTAAGATTGCCTTGTGATCCCCGCATCGCCGGCGTCAGACCAAAAACGAAGCCTGTCAGCAAGGTTGTGAGCAAAGTGAAGCCGAGGATTCGGCCACTGATGCCGATTCCTTGCAATCGCCCATATAAAGGGAACTCCGTATGCGCCGAAGCAAGAGCGGACGTCATCAAGTGAGTGATTCCGAAAGCAAAGACAAGCCCCAGCGCACCGCCGAGCAGCGCCAGCATAAGGCTTTCGGTGAGAAGCTGTCGAACTAACCGCGGACGGCTAGCGCCCAAGGTGGAGCGGATACTCATTTCCTTTTGTCTTTGTGTTGCCCGGGCGAGCAGCAATGCTGCAACGTTGGCACAAGCAAGAAGCAGCATGAACGTCACACAGATTTGCAGGATGGTCAAAGTCGGCCCGAGATACCTGGAGGAGTAGTCGTGCTGATTGAGCCATTGAATTCCACTCTTAAACGAAAAGTCTTCGTGAGTCTCTTGAGCCAATTCTTGAGCGATCCTCACAACTTCAGTTCCGGCTGTCTCCACTGTGACCCCGGGTCTAAGCCGGGCGATCACGGGAAGTCCTAATTGGGAAGGCCAGCCATTCTTCATGATTGGAGTCCAAACCTCGACCGACTCGTTCCCAGGAGGATAAAAGCCGGGAGGCATAATCCCGACAACCGTAAAGCTTTCGCCGTTCAGTGTGAGTGATTTTCCAATGAGGTCGGGATCGGAACGATAACGGCGCTGCCAAAGGTCATAGCTGATGACAACCTCACCACTGCGCCTTGCCGTATCTCCTTGGGAAAGGAAGGTTCGCCCCAGCCGCGGTGTTACGCCGAGCGCGGGAAAGAAATCGCTGGAAACCTGTGCCCTGATGAGATATTCGGGTCTCTCTCCATCGGTGAGATTGACTCCGTCCCAACAAAAGGCGGCCACTCTATCGAAGACGTGGTTTTGTTCTCTCCACTTGTCAAAGTTAGCCTTGGAAAGGGTGGCCCAGGGTTCATGAAGCACCACCAGCCGCTCGGGTTCTTTGTAAGGCAATGGCATGAGGGCAGCGGTCATGGCGCTGAAAATCGCACTGTTGGCGCCGATGCCCAGAGCCAGAGCAAGGACAGCCATCGTCGTAAAGCCGGGGCTCTCGAGCAGCATCCTGCCACCATAACGAACATCCTGAGACAACCTATCCATGTGTTCCAAGGCAATCGTCCAGGCCAGGTCCAGCAAGGTGTGCAGCCATAACTGGATGAGCCCCCAATACCTCTTTCGAGCAAACTCTTCCCGGCATGGCAGGCCTCTCAGCAGGAAGCTGTAGATGCGATCCAAGATTGTCAAAGCCCGGTCGGAATTGTTCATAGGAAGCTCCCTTTCAAAGTGCCCGAGCCGGCACCCCTGAGCGCAAAGGCTCGCAAGTTATCATCCCGCGACCAGAAGGAGTGGTCCATCCATCGATTGTTTCGTGGACCCTCTTCTCAACGAGGGAATGCAATGCCGCAGACTCAAAACGTGATCCTGACTGCTCATCCAAATAAGGCCAAAGAACGAACAACCCTTCCAACTTTGGGGTGCGGCAAGTTCGTTTTTGATTCGTCGTGGGCGGCTAAAAATCCCAATCTAAGGCGTGGCTCGCTGGGGCTACTTGGCGGCGAAGAAGTTCAAACTTCGGTCAAATTTGTTAAGCTGGCGTCCCCTCACCCAGGGAGCTTTCTCAAAGCTCCCATGCCTCTCCCAATGGGAGAGGGTGGCCGAAGGCCGGGTGAGGGGTCCGTGGCCGATAGAACCGCACTCCTCGGCGGTCTGAGGTTGCTCGCTAGGGTTTGGCCGGTTTGAGAGATTTAAGGAGACTCTTGCTCTTGGCCACGCGAACTAGTTTAGCCAGGCGTTCGACCTCAGCAGCCGCGACGCGCTGTCCAAATTGGGTAAGCCGGTAGTAGCGGCGGCGCTCATCGTCCAGTTCAGGATCAGGACGCTCGTCCGACTCTTCGATGAGGTCCTCGGCTAACATCCGTTTGATCGAACCGTAAAGTGTTCCCGGCCCCAGCCGCATTTTGCCCTCGGTTCGACGGGCCACTTCCTGCATGATGGCATAGCCGTGCCGCTCGCCATCTGCCAGCGCCAGTAAGATATGAAAGACGGCCGGGGTCAGTGGCAATAAGGCGTCTGCATGGAGGTTCCGCTTTTTCATCTTGGCTCCTTTCAAAACGATCCGCATTCGATATATCGTAAACAGATATAGTGAACCCTAGGAAATTCTTTGTCAAGAGGAAAAGATCGTTGCTTTGTCGGCAGCCCTGGTCAGTTGTTGGCCGGTCACGACAAGTGAGCTATCCAGATTTGGGTAGGGCGTTTGGCGGGTTAGCGGGGAAAGCGGACGGCCCAGGCAAAGCGTTCGTCCTGGCAACGGGCCACAGACAACGGACTACTGACTCCGAACTGTTAGCTTAGGCCGTCATTTGCATCGAAACGGGAATTTTATTCTCGTTTTGGTAGCCACGGTCAGCAGCTTCTGCTGACCGTGGGCTTTTCGTCGCGGACTGCCCACGATTACCGCAAAAGACGCGTTAATCGTGGCTACCCAAGCCACGGATATCAAGGGCGAAGCCCTTGTCTAGATATGGATGGCCTGGCCGAAGGCCGCCGCGCTTGCTTCGTGCACAGCCTCACTCAAGGTGGGATGGGCGTGAATGGTGGTCTCAATTTCTTCGTAGGTGGCTTCTAATGTTATGGCGAGGCCCAGCTCGGCGATCAACTCAGTAGCTTCGGCCCCAATAATATGGGCGCCCAGGATTTCTCCATAGGGTTCGCTGATAATCATTTTTACAAACCCATCTGACTCTCCAACCGCCAGAGCTTTTCCATTGGCTTTAAACGGAAACCTGCCGACCTTGAATTTCAGGCCAGCCTCCTTGGCCGATTTTTCCGTCATACCGATACTGGCAACCTGTGGCTGGCAATAGGTACAGCCGGGGAAGACCGTTACCCGTTTCGGTTGGTGATCCGTAAACATCCCCTCCACGGCCTGGATGGCCTCGTAGAAGGCTACATGGGCCAGCCAGGGTGGACCAATGATGTCGCCGGCCGCATAAATCCCTTGGATGGAAGTTTCGTAGTTACCATTGACTTTGACGAAACCACGTTCCAACTCGGGACTAAGCCCCGGCGGCAACAAAGCGGAGACCCCAATCGCGACCAGAGCGAGGTCCGCTTCGACGACTTCGGGCTTCGGACCCTCGAGGTTCAGCTTGATTCCCTGAGGAGTCACTTCCCCACTCTCCACCTTGGTATTGGTCCGCACTCGAATTCCTTGCTTGCTGAAAGCCCGCAGCAAGACTTCCGATATTTCCTGATCTTCCCCTGGCAGGAGATGGGGCATCATTTCGACTAGAGTGACTTTGGTGCCAAACGCGTTAAAGAAGTAGGCAAACTCCACCCCAATAGCCCCGGCACCGACAATGACTATTGAAGCCGGCTGCTTCTTCACCACCATCGCCTCCCGGCTCGAAATGACCGTGTTGCCATCGAAAGCTAACCCAGGCAAAGGGCGAGGACGGACCCCGGTTGCTACCAACAGCTTTTTCCCCTGGAAGGTTTTTACTTTTCCGTCATTCAGTTTAACGCTCACTGTGTCTGGGGCGGTGATGGAACCTTCCCCCAAGACATATTCGACTTTGTTCTTCCTGAAAAGAAACTCAATGCCGCCGGCCAGTTGGTCGGCCACTTTTCGGCTGCGACTAATGATTTTCGACCAGTCGAAACTGAGATCACTAAATTTAAAGCCGAAGTCGGCGGCCCGATGGTGGAGCAAATGATAAAGCTCGGCGTTGCGCAGCAACGATTTGCTGGGGATGCAGCCCCAGTTGAGGCAGATTCCTCCGGCCCGCTCCATTTCGATACAGGCCACCTTCTTGCCAAGCTGGGCAGCCCGGATAGCTCCTACATAACCGGCCGGCCCCCCGCCGACAACGAGCAGATCGTAAACATCAGGCATGGTTCAACCTCGTAGAGTCCTTAGATCAGCATCAATGTAGGATTTTCGATTAATTTGCGGAGTTCCTGAAGAAAAAGGGCGCCGGTGGCGCCGTCCACAACGCGATGGTCGCAACACAAAGTCATGCCCAGGCGTTGGCCGACTACAATTTGATCGGGGCTACTGACGACGGGCTTCTTAATGACGCTGCCTACAGCCAGGATGGCAGCTTGCGGCGGATTGATAATAGCTTGGAAGTTATCAATGCCGAAGCCCCCCAGGTTGGAAACGGTGAAGGTGCCGCCTTGATATTCCTCGGGCTTGAGCTTTCTGGCGCGAGCCCGCTCGGATAATTCTTTGGCCTCGGCACTGATCTGGCGAAGGCTCTTGTTCTCGGCATTTCGAATGATAGGAGTAATGAGTCCTTCTTCCAGGCTGACGGCGAACCCAAGATGGACGTGCTTGTATCTGAGAATAGCGTTGTCCGAAAAAGAGGAATTCACTGCAGGCACACGACGCAAGGCTTCGACACAGGCTTTGAGGACAAAATCATTAATGCTGAGTTTCCCTCCGCCGGATAGGGCCAGGGACTCGTTGGCCTGAGAGCGAAGCTGAAGCATAGGCCCGGCGTCCAATTCAACCTGCAGGTAAAAATGAGGGATTTGGCTCTTGCTTTCGACCATTCGCTGGGCAATGACCCGGCGCATGGGGGTGAGCGGAATTAATTCAGCTTCTGCGCCAGATCCGACAGGAAGCGCGACCACTGAAGGAGTGGAGACAACTGTCTTTTGCCCTGCCGCCGCTAGAACGTCTTCCTGAATGATTCGCCCTCCGGGCCCGGAGCCTTCAATTCGGGAGAGATCCAAGTTCATTTTGGAGGCCACCTTCCGAGCCAGTGGCGATGCTTTTACACGTCCCCCAGTGGTGTTGCCGGCTGCCCCCGAGGACGCCGCCAGGCCTGCAGTCGCAACCCTTTTCTGGTGGGCCTGGGAGTAGCCTTCCTCCACATCGGCGGTGTCACGAGCGTGCTGTACCTCAGCCAATTTCGGTTGAGGAATCCTGGCCTTTTCTTGAGCGATACGCCGTTTAGGTACGGCGTGAATTTTCTCCACTGGGGCAGGCGAAGCGGGTTCTTCTTCCTCTCCGCTTATGAGGGCAATAGGCTCGCCGACGGCAATCTTTTGTCCTTCCTGGACATAGATTTCTTTCAAGACCCCTTCGTCAAAGGCTTCCATCTCCATGGTGGCTTTGTCGGTCTCAATTTCTGCCAGCACGTCCCCCATGTTGACCACGTCGCCCGGTTTCTTGAGCCAGCGCACCACCACTCCGTCCGTCATGGTATCACTGAGTCTGGGCATGATAATCTGGGCCACGGTTACCGGTCCTGAAATTAGAGGTAGCAGACCTGATAAACTGCCTCGATAATCTTTTCCTGGCTGGGCAGAACAGCCGCCTCAAGACTTTCGTTGTAAGGCATGGGGACTTCTTCCTGAGCGACCCGCAGGATTGGAGCATCCAGTTCGTCAAAGATGTCCCGCTGAAGCTGGAAGGCAATCTCGGCGCCGACTCCACAGAATGGCTTGTTTTGTTCGGCAATCACGCAGCGATGGGTTTTAGAAACCGAACTCATAATTGTTTCACGATCGAGCGGCTTGATGCTGCGGAGGTCAAGCACTTCCGCTTGAATACCTTGCTTAGCCAGATATTCTGCGGCAGCCAAAGCCATTCGCACGGTTTGGGCATAACAGATAATCGTGACATCAACGCCTTTACGCTTGAGTTCAGCTTTTCCCAGCGGGATGAGCAGCTCAACGTCTTTGTCTTCGATAGGGCCGGCAATGTTGTAAAGTAATTCAGATTCCAGAACCAGAACAGGATTGTCGTCACGAATGGCGGTTTTCAGCAGCCCCTTGGCATCACGGGGAGTGGCGGGGACCGCAACCTTGAGTCCCGGGACGTTTGAATAGAGGGGCTCGGTGGCGTGGGAATGAGTGGCGCCAAGCTGGTGGGCAGGGCCGTTGGGACCGCGAAAGACAATGGGGATATTAAACTGCCCACCGGACATGGTAAGCATGTTGGGCGCATTGTTCACCACCTGGTCAAAGGCCACCAAGGAAAAGCTGAAGGTCATGAATTCGACGATAGGCCGTAGCCCAACCATGGCAGCGCCAATACCGAGACCCGCGAATCCCGCTTCGCTGATAGGTGTATCGAGGACTCGTTTGGGACCGAATTTCTCCAGCAAGCCTTGACTAACCTTGTAGGCGCCATTATACTCCGCGACCTCTTCTCCGATGAGAAAGACATTGGGGTCGCGTAGCATCTCCTCTTCCATCGCCTCATTCAGTGCTTGCCGGTAACTGATTTCTCTCACTTACCCGTTCCATCCACGAAGGTGTATTTGTGTAGATCCTCTAGGGGTAGTTCCGGACTTTCCTCGGCATACCGCATGGCCTCGGCGGAGAGCCGCTTGGCTTCCCGGTCGAGTTCCTGGAACTTCGTCTCATCCAGCTTGCCCTCGGAGAGAAGGATTGCCTTAAAATCGGTGATAGGGTCTTCTTGCTTATATTTTTCCAGTTCTTCCTTGGTACGATAGGTGGCGGGATCGGACATCGAGTGGCCGCGATAGCGGTAGGTGCGGGCTTCAATGAAGAAAGGATGGGGTCTCTTGCGCATGGCCTGCAGGGCCGTGTAAACCGTGTCTCGCATATGGCGTACTTCCATGCCGTTAGCGATCATCGAAGGCATATCGTAGCCCTTGGCTCGAGTGGCCACTTCTTTTACGGAGGCGGCGCGTGCCACGTGAGTTCCCATGCCAAAGAGATTATTTTCGCAAATAAAGGCGACTGGCAGTTTCCACAAGGCCGCCAGGTTGAGTGCTTCATGGAAGGCACCCTGGTTAAGGGCGCCATCACCCAGGAAACAAAGGGTGCAGCGATCTTCTGCGCGATATTTGCTGGCAAAAGCCAGCCCGGTGGCCAGGGGCAGATGCCCCCCTACAATGGCATGGCCTCCATACATGTGATTGGCGCGATCGAAAAAATGCATGGACCCACCCAGACCTCGAGAGCATCCGGTCGACTTGCCCAGAAGCTCAGCCATGCAAGCGTTAAGACTGGTACCTCGGGCAATCGCATGGGCGTGATCGCGGTAGGCAGTGATGACGTAATCGTCATTACGCGTTGCGGCCAAGGCTCCAACCACGACTGCTTCCTGGCCAATATAGAGGTGACAAAACCCTCCAATTTTTTGTTGCTGGTAAGCCTGGGAGGCGCGCTCCTCAAAGCGGCGAATGAGAAGCATCTGGTAGAGCAGGTGAAGCTCTCCCTCCTGCCGGGGGAGTTTGGTCGCGTCTTTCTCGATAGGAATCGTAGCCGGCATAACGTTATCTAACCTTCGGGCGCTGGCTTGCTGAGAACCGGCATCCAAAACGGTGTCGAATCGACCCATTTGAGTTTCAAAAGCAATCAACCTCCCACTTAACTCCTGACTATCCTCATTCGCCTGGAATATTGTATGGATTAAATCGCCCAACGGTCTTGTCGCCACTTAAGTGAGCCAGCGACGGGTACCAGCCCAACACTCCTTTGCTCAGACAGGGTAAAACTAGCCCGCTGCAAACACGCGACCATCGTTGAAACAAGCCAGATCACCAAAGACCTACCTCAAAGTATAGTCTGCCAAAATACACGGAGAGAGGCAATCTTTCAATCCAATTTTCTACTGGCTACTGAAGCGAGTTGCGTGGCAGGAGCCCAGGTCGCCTCGTAGGAAAGGCTTTCCCTTTGAATGATACTGCCATGCTGAAGCTAACCTTTCGGGGGTTGGGACTTACCGTTTCCTATCAGTCGCGGGATCCAGCTTACGCAATTCGCGGGCAGCGGCCTCCGGCAGCAGGGAGTTGTAATACACCTCCTTGAGGCTGTAAGACTTGGACTTGGTCGGGAGAATCGGCAGGATCTCAAAATGCCAGTGATAGTCTTCCGCCAACGATTGCCAGTTACCGGGCGGTTCGGGTCTGAAGGCTACGTTGGGAGAGGTGTGAACAACCAGGTGGTAAGCCGGCGCCACCTGTTCCAGGCGCCGGAGAACACGCTTCAAGAAGCGTGCAAAGTGGAACTGCTGGTCATCGAAGATGAGATTTTCTTCGAAGGAAGCATGATGGTTGACGGGTAGCACCCAGGTCTCATAAGGAACGCGTGAAGCAAAAGGGCAGAAGGCCACGAAGAGATCATTCGAGTCCACGATCCGCACCTGCTGCGTCAGTTCCTGTTTGACGATGTCGCAAAGCAGGCATCGCTCCTTCAATTCAAAGTATCGCTTGCACGATCGAAGCTCATAGCCGACCCGCCGGGGGATGAAGGGCGTGGCCGTAATTTGCGAGTGGGGATGACTCAGGTCCTGCCCCGCGAGCGGCCCCTGGTTGCGAAAGATGGTCACATAGCGGAAGCGCCGATCTTTCTTCAAGTCCGCGGACCTGGCCGCATAAGCCTGCAAGACCAGGGCGACGTGGTCGTCGCCTTGCTGGGAAAGCGGCAACCGGTGATCGGGATGTTCCACCACAATCTCGTGGGCTCCGAGGTTGTGCATCTGGTCGTAGATGCCTTCCGCCCTCCTCTGGGCATCGCCCTCAATGCGGTAGAGTGGCCGTAGATGGGGAATCACCCGCACCTGCCAGGGCGCCTGGTCTAGTGGCCGCACATAGATGGTTTTAGGGCAGAGCGCTTCCTGGCCGG
Source organism: Acidobacteriota bacterium (assembly GCA_003224725.1). Taxonomy (GTDB): domain Bacteria; phylum Acidobacteriota; class Terriglobia; order Versatilivoradales; family Versatilivoraceae; genus QHZQ01. Next base: position 10,172 of record QHZQ01000158.1, read on the forward strand.
GGCAGAGCGGGCACACCTCGGCTTCGAGCCGAGGGCTTTCACTTTCTACTTGGATAACCCAGCTTTGGGTGATGGGATCTTTCCGTAGCTCCACGGTCTTCTCAAATCTCCCTGTAGTCCCAGCCTTGGAAACCTGCTCTTGTTTGAAACAATCTCAAGATGTTGCCTACTATTGTAACGAGACAAACCAGTCTGTCAATTGGACGGGCAGCCAAAGGGAATAATCGGACATCGGGGGAAAGAAGCCCCTGGCGAAGTTAGTTTCTTAATAATTCATTTGGGAAGGAGTCTTCTCCATGCTGGCTGTTTATTAGGCTTCAGCACCCAGGTGCGATTGTTTTTCTAATTCTCACCCGACGACATAAAATGTGGAGCATAATCGTGTTTAGAGCGCCGGCTGCCAAGGCTCCTAAAGCCGAATCTTCCAGGTTTCCTGTAGCGGAGGTGATGAAAATGAGTCGAACGGCGGAAAGATCCGATTATGTGCGCGTCGCCCAGCTCTCGGACGTACAAGCTGCCGGCTGCCTGGTGGTCCATGTCAGAGATCACACGCTGGCGCTTTTTTGCCACGGTGACCAAATCTGCGCGGTGGACAACCGGTGTCCCCACATGGGCTTCCCCCTCAACCGTGGCACTGTCAAGGAGGGTATTTTAACCTGCCACTGGCACCATGCCCGCTTCGACCTGGCCAGTGGGGGGACGTTCGACCAGTGGGCAGACGACGTGCCTGTTTTCCCTGTGGAGATTCGCCAGGGGGAAGTCTGGGTAGATTTGGCACCCCGAGCTGATCCCCGCGCTCATCATCGCCAGCGCTTGCAGGATGGGCTGGAGAGGAATATCCCGCTGGTTATCGGTAAAGCTGCCATCAGGTTACTGTATGAGGGTGCGGACCCGGTGGAACCGTTTCGCCTGGGGCTCGACTTTGGGACCCGCTACCGGCAGGCAGGTTGGGGTCAGGGGCTGACTATGCTGACCTGCATGATGAATCTGCTTCCGCACCTGGGCGCGGAGGACCTCCCGCGTGCGTTATATCACGGCCTATCGGCGGTTGCTCGCGATTGCGCGAACATGGCACCGCGATTTAGGGTTCACCCGCTACCCGCCCTGACGACCGACTTGGCCAGGTTGAAGGCCTGCTTCCGTCGGTTCGTCGAAGTGCGTGACGCTGAGGGCGCTGAGCGGTGCATTGTGTCAGCCGTGTGTGGCGGCGCCAACCATCGGCAGATGGCTGACCTGCTTTTTGCTGCCGCCACGGATCACCGCTACATCCAAATCGGCCACGTGGCCGACTTCACCAACAAGGCACTTGAAGCGTTGGATAGAGTAGGGTGGGAGTACGCCGAGCCGGTGCTGGCCAGCCTGGTTTCGAGTTACACTAGCGCTGACCGGATGGAGGAGTCCGCCGCCTGGCGCCACCCGATAGATCTCATTGCTCTACTGGAGAAGGCTTTCGAGCAATTCCCAAGGGCTCTGGAGACCGGTCGGACCCGAAAGGGGTCGTGGCAGAACCGTGACGCGCTGGTACAGGTGCTGTTGGGCGAGGACCCTCAAGCTGTTGCCGATGCTTTGCTGGCGACATTGCGGGAGGGCGGCAGCGAAGAAGAACTCGCTAGTGCGGTAGCTTACGCTGCGGCGCTGCGTATCGCTTGCTTCCATACCAGTAACGAGTTTGGGGATTGGGATACGGCGCTACACACTTTTACGTTCGCCAATGCCGTGCACCAAGGGCTACGGCGTGTGCCGTCACGAGAACTGCTACGCGGCGTATTCGATGCGGCGATGAGCGTGTACCTTGACCGATTCCTCAATGTGCCCGCGGCACGGCTGCCGGAGTCAGATCCCACAGATGAGGATACAGAAATGCTTCTCGGTGAGCTGCCGGCGCTGCTCGACCGGCAACAGCAAGTGAATGAGGCGGGTTCGATAGTGGCTCGGTATCTTCACGGCAAGGGCAAGCCAGAGCGGCTGTTGGCAGTGCTGGGAAGAATGCTTCTGCGTGAGGACCGCGACTTCCACACGATTCAGACGATTGACGCGGCCTTTCGTCAATACGGGCTGCTACGAGGAACATCGGCGGCCGTGCACCTGGTGGTGGCGGCAGCACGGTACTTGGCGGCTCATGCGCCGACGTTGCGGGAGCAGGGGCAGACACTCCAGATAGCTCACAGGCTCCACCGAGGGGAGCGCCTGTTCGAGCCGCAGCTTTAAGAGTGCCTGTCGAGAACGGACCCCAGAGTTCGGTCCTCAGCAAAGAAGTCGGAACAGCCTCAACCCATCAAGTCCCATAGCTCAGCTTTGAATCAGAGTGAAACTGGGTCCAGGCTCGATCGGGTCGAGCTTCCACGGGTTCACCCATTACTTCTTTGCTGGCGGCGGTCCCAGCGGAACGGAAAAGTGCTCGTGCACAACGAGCCAATCGTCGCCTCGCTTTTCCCACAGCACCGTCCAGCGACCCTCCATCGCTTCTTTGGAACCGTCCTTCTTCACCGCGTCAGCGTGCCAGGTGGTTGTCCCCCAGGTAAAATTTCCGCGCTGATGCACTGTTGCATCTTTGCCCACGGTGAGTCGAAGAGAAGCATAGTCGGCCAGCACTTTGGGCACCCCTTCGGCATACTCCTTCCACCCGGTATATTTCAGCGGGGCAAGATCATAGAACACCCGATTCGCTTCCTGGGCATAGAAGGAGGCGGCCTTGGCTGGGTCAAGCGTGCTCCAGGCGTCCAGTATTTTCTGCATCAAACCCTTGAAGTCGTAAGCAGCCGGAGCCGCTTTCTTTTCTACTTGTGCGGCGAAACAGAGCGAACTCGCCATCAGGCCACCAACCAGCAAAAAGATAACCACAAATCGATGTCTCATGACAATCCTCCTTTCGAAGTCGAAAACAATTAGATTTCCGATGTCAGCTACGGCCTTTCGGGAATGATAAGGCCGCTGGAGTTTCAGGTCAAGCGGTCAAACTTCTATTCACTTCTATTCCGCTGGGAGTCGACCTTTTACTGAGATAGGTTCGACCGGCTGGCCCTGGTGGCGAACACTGTGAGCTGCCATTTCACCAACTTTAGGTCCGAGACAAAAAATGGAGTAGATCGCCGGCGGCTACGTACAGCAGCGGTCTCAATATCGACAAAAGGGCAACTCGTTGATATGCTTGATTCTGGTTGCGAGAGGACCTGGACATGATCTACATCGAGTATTACAGCCGGCGTCCTGAGATTGACCTTGCCGAATTTCACCAAGCCGTAAGAACAGGCATGGAAGGTTGGGACGAGAGTTTTAATGAAGACCAGCTTGTCTGGAGCGTCGCTCGCACTTGGCGGATCGGGCCATTACCTGAGCACATCGGCGTCTGGTACTCACCTAAGTTTGGCTTTGAGCGTATCGACGACTGGGAAAGCATCTTTCGTGCGGGCGAGGCTGATTCCTATGAGAGCCCCTTTCTCAAGGTTGCACGGATTGAGGCCGCCGGGTGTTATGAACCTTTGCTAGAGCCTGTCCGCGTACGCAACGGCAGTTACTACGCAGAGTTCTTCCGAGGGAACGGAGAAACAGCAGCGATCCGAAATTTCTATCTGAAGCGAGCCAAGCAACATCCGCGTTTGAAGCTGAACTTGCTAGTCCACCGTATCGGCCGGTTGGGTCCGCAGCCTGGTGGTCTGGCGGTCTGGACCCTGCCTAATTTCGCTGCTCTGAAGGAAATCGCGAGCGGACTGGACGGTGTAACCAAGCCCGTTCAGCTTGAAGCGGCCGGGACGTACGCGGACGTCGGAAAACAGATTTTGTGAAGGTGGAAGCCCTCGCATGCCGCCGTAGGCTTAACTCCCTCGCCCCCATCGGGGGAGAGGATGGTCCGCCGGACGGCGGACCGGGTGAGGGGCAATTGGAGAGGACTCGGAATTCTTTCACACCTTCAGGGGGTGCAGGGGGATGTCTCTCTCGCGAGCGTGCTAACCAACCAAGACACCCCCCAGCGCCTCCGGAGCTTGCCCCCCTAGAGGGGATTTTGGAGGAGATCCCTATGCATACCGGCGACCTTCTGACTGAGTTGCTGATACAGTGTGGCATGACTCACGTTTTCGGAGTTCCTGGCGCCCAGACCAGTGCCCTGTTTGACGACATCGTTTGTTGTGACGCCAGTTACGTGACCGGTTGGGGAATGCTGTTCTACCAGGTAGGTCGAGCAGGCAAAGTGATCCTGGCGCCTCGAGGCTCAGCCGGGTTAGGATTTGGCATTCCGGCAGCGATTGGCGCAGCTTGCGCGCGACCTCGAGCTCGCATCATTGCGCTCTGCGGAGATCATGGGGTTTCTTATTCGCTCAGCGAGTTGACGACCGCGGTCTATTATGGGTTGAACATCAAAGTCATCGTCTTTAATAATCAAGGCTCTCGTTGGATTGACCATTACCATCGATTGACCTTTCAAGGCACGGGTGAACCTTTTCGCTGGGGGAACACGGACTTTTCGAAGGTGGGCCAGGGGTTTGGCTGTCTCGGCATCCGTGTGGAGCAACCCCGGGATATCGCTCCCGCACTGCGTCAGGCAC
>QHZQ01000489.1 GCA_003224725.1 Acidobacteriota bacterium
GCACTCCGCAATCAGCAACGGGAAATTTGGGGAAAGGTGATAAGTGACCAAAGCAAGCGAGGGCCTTTCCGAATTCTTGATCTACACTCGCAAATCTAGGAATCTGCCTGCCTATCCCCACGACTAACCACCTATCCCAGATGATACCCCAGCTTGATAGGCTTTTGGTCCATTCCACCGAGAAACATGATTCTCGCTCAAAGACACTATGAAAAACCAAGCTTCACTCTGACGTGTAGGTTGCCGCAGGTGAAAGCCACTGGCACTAGTCCGCGCCCTGACGTATTCTGTGCCTATGCGCCCACTTTCCTTAAGTAGCTGGCCACGCAGTAACGCCTGGCAGGGACCTATCCAATCTGATCGCTCAAGTATCTCGATTGATAATGCTCGGTCTCCATATTCTGCTCCGATTCACATCCCTAAAGAAGTCCAACTCTAGTCTTACTGATCAATTACGGCAACCGGGCTGGCGCAAAGTAGTGCGCTATGTGCCCTGGCACGGGGATTGCTTTCAGTTCGGTAACCGAGAGGATTTCCGCAATCCTCGCGCCGGCTCGAGCTTGAATCGGCGTCTCACTTGTTCCTACCCGTTCTGGGCGACGCTCGGCGCCGTCGCTGGGCTTCATCCGGGTGGAACTGGCAGGCTCCCCAAAGACTGGAAAAAGGGGTGTCCCAGGCCAGGCCTATCGCAAGAAAATATGAAAGGTCTTGCGGGCTTCTGCCATAGGAGATAGGTATGACAGAGAACCAATTGAGGAGGATGGGTGAGCAGGGATGATGGTGTTTGGAGGTGGAGTGGCCGCATGCGCGACGGAGGACCTGCTCACACGAGCCTATGACGCACGCGCCGGCAAACGTTCTCTGGCAAGTCCAGTTCGACATGGAGGATTTAGGCAATGAAACAATATGCGACGTTTTGTGTGGCTTCATCTCTTCTTTTCTTTGCAGGAACTGTCCTGGCCGATGATATTAAGCAAATCCATTTGGCGACGAAGGACATCGTCTACGACTCATCCAGACAGGCGATTTACGCCAGCGTACCCAGTCGGGCCGGCGGTATCGGAAACGCTATCGCGACCATCAACCCTTGTTCTGGTGCCATCCTCTCGTCAGTTTACATTGGAAGTGAACCGGGGATGCTGGCTATATCCGACAATCAGCAGTTCGTCTATGTAGCGCTTGAAGGCGCGGCCAGCGTGGCAAGATTCGATATCTCATCCCAGACAGTTGGGCTGCAATTCCCGCTGGGCAATGGCGGTCCTTCAGGACTCCGGTCTCCCAAGGATATGGCTGTTCTTCCGGGTAATCCCGAAGCAATCGCTGTCGCTGGGAACGGCGTTACCATCTTCGACAACGGTGTTCCGCGACACGTCGCGATTCCCAGTTACGCTATTCCCGATGTTGTCATTGCCTTTTCGACTTCCTCTTCCAGGCTTTATGGTTTGAACGGTCCATACGAGTTTTACAGGATGAAGGTTGACGATTCAGGAGTGTCGATTGTAAGCAGTACCAGGGACCTCGTAACAGGTGATGACTTTGAGTTTGACAATGGACTTATCTACGTCAATTCCGGTCAGGTCATTGATCCAGAAGCGCTGCAAGTTGTTGGAACTTTCTCGTTCGAGTCCTTCGGCGGCGTGTATTCGTTTCTTCCCGATTCTGTGGTCGGCCGCGTTTATTTCCTCGTGGCGAGAAATCAATCAAGTTACACGATCCTTGCCTTTGACCAGCGGACCTTTTTGCTGGTTGGATCTCTCGACGTGCCAGGCGTTTTGGGCACCCCGAGCAAGTTGATTCGCTGGGGGGCCAACGGGTTAGCATTTCGTACCACAGGTGATCAAGTGTTTCTGATTCAAACCGCGTTGATTCCGACGGACTCGGCCACCAAGGTGGTGCCGATTGTTCTGGACACGGGAGGGCACGGTCAGGCTCATTTTGCCACGGAATTGACACTGGCCAACCGTGGGAGCACAACCGCTAGTCTGCAGCTGACCTATACAGCGGCCACTTCATTGGGGGCGGCTGGTAGTGGCACGGTTTCCGATCCTAGCAGCGGGGAGACAATTGATGATTTCGGATGCCATTGCTTATCTGCGCGGCAAAGGGCTTGTCATTCCGAACACCACCCCACAGGGGGGGTCATTGCGGGTAGATTTCAGCCATCTCTCCTCCTGGGATGCAGCCTTTGTGGGAGCCCGGACCACCACACCTTCTGGCTCTGGACGGGCCGGACTTTATTATCCCGGCTGCAACTTATGTTCGACCACCGGGTCGGTGTATCTCTACGGTCTGAGAGAAACGGTGGCCGACCGCAGCAACCTGGCCTTAGTGAACATTGGGACGGGTCAAGCGATCAGTCTGCGGGTGACCTTATTTTCCGGGCAGGCAGGGGATAGTCGAAATTTGGTGTTGTCACCTGATATCACGCTTGAGCCGGGGCAATGGCAGCAGTTGAATTCAGTTCTATCGCAGGCAGGATTCAGTAACGGATACGCCCTGATCGAGCGGATTTCAGGCAGTGACCCGTACCTGGCTTATGCTGTCATTAACGACAACGTGACTAACGACGGCTCCTTCGTCCCAGCGATTCCGGTGTTCCGCCCCACCAGTAACGATAACTTTGAGTATTTGCCTACCGTGACGCCTGTTGTGCTGGAGACGGCTCTTTTTGAAAGCGAGTTAATCTTGGCAAACCCCAATCTTCAACCCATGGGCGCCACGCTTCAGTATGCCGAATCTCTGGCCTCTCCTAGAGGAACTAAGGGGTTCGTAACCGAGACCCTCGAACCGGGCGAGCAAAAGATCATTCCAGGGGCCATTCAATACCTGCGCAATAAAGGGGCTGAGATCGGCCCGTCTGGAGGAAGGTATGCGGGCGCCGTATTTGTGGATTTTTTCGCGAACGAGCCTTTTATTGAGGGTTTCGTCGGAGCACGTACCGCTGCCGCGGGACAAACTGGAGGACAGTATGGCCTTTTCACTCCCGGGGCCTTACCTTCCGAAGCCGCTGGCAACGAGGGTTGGGTTTTCGCACTCAAGCAGGACGATACGACACGGTCGAATCTGGCGTTGATCAATGTGATGCCAGGGGGCTTTATCACAGTGCAGTACGAGGTCTTCGATGGCACAACAGGGATCAAGGCGGCTACCTCTAATCCCATCTCAATTCCACCCGATGGTTGGATACAAATCAATAACGTCTTGAAGACAGCAGGCGTGTCTAATGGTTATATCCGAGTGGTAAAGATCGCTGATGATCCATACTACGTTAAGGGCCAGCGATTCCTCGCCTACGGAGTTATCAATGATGGAGCAGAATCTTCGAGTGGCACAAACGACGGGAGCTTCGTGCCCAT
>QHZQ01000490.1 GCA_003224725.1 Acidobacteriota bacterium
GCTTCTGCGACGTCATCGATATTACTGATAAAGTGGAAGCCGCCTTGAGTTCGGTTAGCGAGATGACAGAGGGCTCGGTCACTATTTTCGTTCCCGGCTCCACCGCAGGACTGACAACCATCGAATATGAAACAGGCTGCATCGAAGATTTAAAATCTACCTTCGAACGTCTTGCTCCTCAAGGCGCCCACTATGCCCACAATGCACGGTGGGGGGACGGCAATGGATTTTCTCACATTCGGGCCGCCTTGCTAGGTGCTTCGCTGCATGTGCCTTTCCAGGCAAGGAAGCTTCTCACGGGCACCTGGCAACAAATTGGGCTGGTCGACTTCGACAACCGTCCTCGCCGCCGCGAAGTTATCTTGCAATTCCTGGGTCAGTAACAGGTCGATTCAATTGATTAATTCCTGAAGGTGCCTTCATGGCGCCGTTCTGCGGTGAGTGCCTTGGGGAGAACTGCCGGTATCGTTCACGCCCTTGCTGAAAGCGGTAGCGACGTATTTGTAAACTAGAACTGATAGCAGGAAATACAAAACCGTGTTGGCCAGAAAGGCCATCCGAATATTGACCGATGTCAACATGCCTCCCAGCATGGGCCCTGCTGCTCCGCCCAGCATGGCGAAGCTTGACAAGAGACCAAAAGCCGCCGCGCGATCGTTTTCAGGAATGACTTGACTGGCGAGCGTGTAGGCAATGGTCAACGTTCCGCCCGCCAACAAAGCCAGTAACACCCGGAGCCAGAGCAGTTGCGAAACGGTGCCGGCGAAACTTAATACCAGGCAGACAAGTCCGCCAAAGGTCAAACGCCACAGGAGAAATTGTTTGGGTGAGACTTTGGATATCCTTCTGCCGGAATACCAGGCAGAAAAGCTCTCTCCGAAGGCTGCCAACGAAATGATGACTCCTGCCTTGCGAGCGGCCTCCTCCGCATTAGAGGTGAGCTTCATTACAAATAGGGGAATTACCGGGGCAAAACCTCGATCCACGGTCGTGACGACAAACAGGAGAATCGCCAGCATGGTGAAGTTTGGCAGGAGCATCAAATTTCTAAAACTGTGATGCCGTTTTGTTGGGGTCGGACTGGCAGATGGTTTGAGGGGGAGGGGCTGGTCCTTATAAAGCCGCAGAAACAGGAGCAAGCTGATCAGACACATGAGGGAGGTCACCAGGAAGGTACGCCGAATTCCAATCCAACCCGCCAAAATACCTCCAAAGAAAGGACCGACGGCCGCGCTGAAAATTTGAGTCGCTTGTAATGTTCCAATCGATCTTCCTACTTTCTCCGGAGGACATAGCTGGGTGACTAAAGAGATCGCAAAAGTGTTGAAGCCGCCGAAAATCCCCAGGAGAATTCGCAAAAAGAAAAGGTGATAAACGTTTTGAGCGAACCCAGTAAAGAACCAGATCAGGAAAAGTGCCAGGGAAATGCGGATGGCCATGATCTTGAGACCGTAGCGATCCGCCATTCTGCCCCACATTGGCCCAATGACAGAAGCGAGTAAAGGGCTGATCCCTAAGACCACTCCAGCCCATATCGCTAGCTGGGCTGGAGTGGGGACTCCCAGCATTTGAATGTAAAGAGGCAGGAACGGCATTACCAGGGTAAAACCGGCGAAAATGAGGGAAGCAGAAACGGTTACTGCAAACTGATTTCGTTGCCATTGGACGGTAGGAAAAAGCTGAGAAGGGAAAAGGAATCGTCTCACACTCTGCAGAGTTTATTTGGCTTGGGTCAAGTCGCCCACGGAGATTTGCTTTAGGAGATCTGCGAGCTGCTCAGCCCAATCGGCTCCGCCCCGAATGGTGGTGACTAGCTCGTCCATTGATCGCTTGATTTGCTCGTAGTTGATAAAGCTCTTGTACTGCCGGATGACTTCCAGGTCTTGGGGAATCGCAGGAGAACCCTTTTCGTAAAGTGCAATGAGATTCCTCAAGCGTTCCAGGTCTTCGCGCAATTGTTCGGCGCTGCGACCGATGTGTTGCAAGGAGTGATCAATTTCCGGTGCAATACCCGTTGCAAATTGAACCAGAGGCAGCAATTTACTCAGATGCCGGGAGTGGGATTGCAAAGTCGTCATTCTCTCCTGCAGGCTTTCTGCCTGTTTGGTGACTGCATTAAGTCGTGACGACAGGCTGCTGTTTTCTTCCTGCATCTTGGCCAGCTCTGTCTCCAATTCCAATTTTTGCCCTTCCAGCTCCTTGAGAGAACCCGTAAACAGGTTCTTGGTTTTCTCAATACCTTCAACCAACTGGTTAAACTCCTTTACATCGCCGGCGAGGATCTCAAGCTGCTCATTGGATTGATTGCTGATGGCGGCAGCGATCTTCTGCAGAGGCCGGGAAAAAGATCTGGCAGCCAGCAGTGGCACGCAGACACCCAAGAACAGAGCAGCTCCGCAAAGAAATTCCAATTGCAGGCGCAACTGCGCCACCGCCAGGGATACCCAGCGGGCTGAGATTCCGAGGACGATGGTCCCGATACGAAGCTGCTCATAAAAAACAGGACGGGCAATGTGAAAAAAAGAATCCCCCGTCGAGGGCCATTGGTCCATGCTTACTAAATCCGCGTCCGCTTTTCGGATTTGAGGCAGACGCCTCTCAACAACTGAATAGTCTTTCTTCTCAATGCCGCTATCGGCCAGATTTTGGCCATCTTTGTCCAGGATCAGGACGAAGAGGATTTCATTGGAGCGAATAAACCCCTTGGCCAATTGATTCAAAGCTGTCTGGTCTTGAACCACTAAGGCTCCAATGGCCGCTTTGTCGAGTGTCTCAGCAGCCAGTTTGCCACGTCGAGTCAACTCGATCTTTAGCAAACTCTCGACCTGCCAGGGAGTCCAAACAAGGATAGCCGCAGAAAATAAAACAAGGATTGTCAGCGTGGGAATCAGGAATTTAACTCGCAAGCGTTCGTCTTCCTCTCGGCAAACGTTGTAGCACAGACTGCTTTCTTCTCAGTCCGGACATCCTTTAAGCGACTAATCGGATAAATGCCTAATCGACCCAACCCCTGGAGTCACTCATGCCAAGGGAAATCCTGCCAATTAACCCATCGCTGCAGCCGACCCTGGGAGATAACCTTGCCTGAGGCAGGGTTTGATACGCTTCGGTCTGCCACGAAAATCTCGGCACCAGTTCAGGCCGGTTGCATGGTTTTGCGCCGATTTAAAACAAGAATCAGCACGAAATTGATGACAGAATGGGCCAGGACCGGCGGAACCAGATTATGCGTCAGTTCGAATAGACTGCCCAAAAGAAATCCGGCAAAGACCGCGTAAGCTGACCAGGGCAGAAAGGCTTTGCGCGGAACGAAGTGGGCTAGCCCAAAAAGTAAGCTCGCCGGGATAAGTCCGAAAACTGGCTGGATAGTGCCACGGAAAAGAACTTCTTCGACCAATCCACTCAAAAGCGCCAGGGCCGCTATTTCCCACACTGGGAGCGGCACCAGGATTTTGCTGAATTCGTCCTCCAGCAATTGTGCCCACAGGAAATTT
>QHZQ01000469.1 GCA_003224725.1 Acidobacteriota bacterium
TTTTTCGAGTTCCTAAAAAACGACCTATTTGATGCCTTGAACTGGGGCGCGCCGGCGCCTAAACCTGCTTATCGCTATAATCAATTCGGCTTCGTGCTGTCCGGGCCGGTGTACATCCCCAAACTCTACAACGGGCGAGACCGCACCTTTTTTATGATCAACTATGAGGGTCTGCGAGTGCGAAGGCTTGGCGCGGGTGGAGTGATTGTTCCTACGGCCTTGGAAAAACAAGGGATTTTCACCGGCGGTGCGCCTGTGATTGATCCTGTGACCGGTAGCGCGTTTGCAAACAATGTGATTCCGCCTGGACGTATCAATTCCATTGCCGCAAACCTCCTCAAGTATTATCCAGATCCTAATACCTCCGGTAACCCGCGATTCAATTATGTTTCCTCGGGTTCCACCCATAGTAACGTCGACCAGATTAATCTTCGCATAGATCATAAGATTTCAGCCAAAGACAGTTTTTTCTATAGCATGGCCCATCAGCCCACGCTGAGTATTCCCCGTAACGTTTTGGCCGGAATTGGGACAACAACCAATGGAACTCTTAACAAACACACCGTTAGCTATACCCACATTTTCAGCCCGACGATCATAAATAATGCGCGTGTGGGGTTCTTTGGCACCGCTAGCACCACTTTAGGCTTTCGGGCTTATAAAGAAGATGTTTGGACGATAGTTGGGCTCGCTGCGGTGGCCCCACGAGTCAAAATTCCTCCGATCGCCTGGGGAATTCCCACTGTCAATATACTGGGTTATGACCCGGTTTCCGAATTAGGTGGCGGAACTAGTCATGAGCAACAATATGATTTTTATGACGACTTTACCTGGAATCGAGGCAAGCATCTTCTACAGTTTGGAATGAGCTTTCTCCGCGAATATGAACTCTTGGATTATCCGCTTTACTCTACGCCCACTATGTCTGTGGACGGTCGTTACACGGGCACTCCCATGGCAGACTTCTTACTGGGAGACCTCTCCTTTTCGGACCTCACCCAGGGCACTTGGAGTCCTAAACTGCACCAGAACCACTTCGGGGTTTACTTTCAAGACGACTGGCACGCCACTCAGAACCTAACCCTTAATCTGGGCCTTCGATACGAATACAATTCTCCTGTCGTGGAACGATACAATAAGATCGCCGGCTGGGATTTGAAGAAAGGTGTACTTATATACCCGGGCGAGGTATCCGCTGGTGTAGTAGCGCCCTACCGAAAAGACCTCAGTCCCCGCGTCGGCTTTGCCTATAGGGTGAAGGACAAGACTGTTGTTCGAGCCGGTTATGGGATTTACTGGAACACCGAGTTCGGCGTTCAATCGAACCAGGGCTATAATCCTCCATTTCTCCAGTACACGATGTACATTGCCGCTCCAACGGTACCTAATCTCACTCTAGCTGATCCATTTCCGTTGGCGTTAGGCGAAAAGCCAATTTCATATCCCCAGGTTCTTAACGACTACATGAAAGACGGTTATATCCAGCAGTGGAACCTTACCGTTGAGCGGAGCTTGCCGTTCAAGTCAGTCCTCACCGTTGGATATGTGGGCAACAAGGGGACACGACTTCCCTGGTTTGGCGTTAATCCCAACGCAACCCCCCCTGGGCCTGGGGATTATCAGGCCCGGAAGCCTTACCCCCAATATGGCGGCATTTACATGGTAGATAGCATCGGGGGGTCCAACTACCACGCGCTCCAGATGCGATGGGATCGCCGATTTTCCGAAGGGTTGTTGATTCGTGCTAACTACACCTGGTCAAAAAGTATGATCTTAGGGGATGACAGTTTGTTCAATCCCGGATCCGGCTTTTCTAACGTGCAGGATCAGACATGCCTGAAGTGCGAGAGGGGAGTGGCACTTTATGACGTACCTCACAAATTTCTCCTTACATACGTCTGGCAGCTGCCACCCAGGAATCTCAAAGGGTTTATTGGAAAAGCTGTTGGTGGTTGGGAGCTTTCTGGCACCACTGTTTTCCAGAGCGGCACGCCCTATACCATCACTGCTCCTCTGGCCCTTCCAAACGGCGATAACGCTGTCCGTCCTAATCTTGTGGGTGACTGGCAGGTTTCTGAGAAGACATGGGAACGCCAGTTCAACACCGCAGCCTTCGCCACTCCGGCAATATACACACTTCGCAATTTAGGCAGGAATAGCCAGCGGATGGGCGGCTTGAACCAGTTTGATGTGGGACTTCTGAAGACCTTTCCCATCACTGAGAGGCACCGAATCCAGTTTCGAGCCGAATTCTACAACCTGTTTAATCACCCGACATTCGGCATGCCTGATCGCGGCCTAGGCGACCCGCTATTTGGGTTAGTGAAAAATTCACTCCAACCGGCGCGCACCATTGAGTTCGGACTAAAATATACGTTTTAGTTGCTCCTGGCAGCTAATTCCGGATCGCGTTTGGGATTGAATTAGGTGTGGGTTAGTTTGGCTAGAAGACGATGATACAT
>QHZQ01000470.1 GCA_003224725.1 Acidobacteriota bacterium
GTTGAGTTAAGCTACCATTTCCACCCAATTCTCCCCTACGGCTGGTGGCGTTCTTCTTCCAAAAAAACGGGGCCTGGCCACACATTCTCATCCTCTGGGAGAAATCAAAGAACCTCAAACCAACCCACCGTCGAAACAATGATGAGATGAGATGGTAGGCCCTGATCTTCCCATAAGTCTCGCTGTGGTCAAAGTCGTGAGAGGCAGTCCAAGATCGAAATCAAGAGGAACGTGTGCCGAGGGCAAATTTAGGACAAATGACCCGTCGAGAAGCAGGAAAGCTGATACTCGTGGGCGGGGTTGTTGCCTTGGGGACGACGAAGCACTTACTCGCCCAGGGATATCCAGGTCATTGGGTGGCAGAGTGGATTTGGATAGCCCGCAACCCCTCCCCTTTCCACTTTTTTTTGATGGCGCGGAGAGGCTTCAATCTTGATACTAGGCTTTCAGTTGCGACGATGAAGATAACGGCAGCGGATCGGTATCTCGTTTACATAAATGGACAATACGTTGGGAGGGGGCCTGCCCGGGGCGAT
>QHZQ01000471.1 GCA_003224725.1 Acidobacteriota bacterium
TCCTCATCTGCGAGCTGGGAAAAACGTTATTGCTGTCCTTGCATACCACTACGGATGCTCCAACAATTACACACGCGACGCACGCGCCGGATTGTTCGTTCAGTTGGACATGTCCTGGGACAATAAAAGTCGTCAAGTCATCGGTAGCGATGCGCGCTGGAAGGTGCGGCAGGCCAGAGGATGGAGACGCGATGTAGGTTTGGTTAGTAATAAGGTGGGCGTCACCGAAGTTTATGATGCTAATCTCGATCCCGCCAATTGGGCTGAACCGGGGTTTGACGATTCATCCTGGGAGCCACCGTACGTGATCCCCAAAGATGAAACCCCCTGGAGTTACCTCGAACCACGCCAAACACCAATGATGGAAGAGGTGGAAGTTTTCCCTTCCAGAGTGGTTAAAGCCGGA
>QHZQ01000491.1 GCA_003224725.1 Acidobacteriota bacterium
GAGTTGGTATTCCGAGGGCACCAATCCCAGGGCTTCCCGCACGTGGGGATAGATCTCGGGGGTCGCGAAGGTGCTGCTGGCGGCGATGTGGGCAAAGCGCACCAAGGCGTGCATGACAGCCAACTGCCGGGGTGATCGAGTTTCAGTCCCGGGATGCGTTTGCCGTTGGCCAAGACGGTGGGCTGGCTGAGTTGGCGCAACTGGCCCCGGTCGACAAAGGTTTCTAGGATGTCTTGTTGCACCTCCTGGTAGCGGTCGGTGATGGCATGCATCTTGTGCCGCAGTTCCGGCAAGTGTTCCACCGCTTTGCCCACGCTGTAGTCGGTGACATCGTTGGTGGCGGCCTCGGTCCGCCACAGCAGGTGGTCGCGGACATACTGCTTGATGAAGCCGTGCTGGTAGTGACTCCGTTCGACGGGGTTGGGCAGATCAAGGTCTTCAATGACGGTCTGAAGCTGACCGGGATAGCGCGGG
>QHZQ01000492.1:0-10522 GCA_003224725.1 Acidobacteriota bacterium
GCAACCGTTCTCCCAACTGGTCCAGGGCGGCACGCCGCCGGAAGATGAGATTGTCGCAGTACTCGACTTGAGAGAAGAACAAGCGGTGTTGGCAG
This sequence comes from Acidobacteriota bacterium, assembly GCA_003224725.1. Classification (GTDB taxonomy): domain Bacteria; phylum Acidobacteriota; class Terriglobia; order Versatilivoradales; family Versatilivoraceae; genus QHZQ01. The sequence continues at coordinate 96 of QHZQ01000492.1, forward strand.
CCGGCTTGTTTGCGTTCTTTCTCGGTGAAGAACGGGGTCAGATAGGCCAACCACTTCTGTCCGCACTGGACCAGGTCGTGGGCGGTCAGGGAGTCGGCCAGTTTCTGCAGGGCTTCGGGATCGCTACAGCTGAGGAAAGCATTGCTGCACTGGCGGAAGCCGATGCCTTGTTCTCGCAGACGCAGCCCCAGCCAGTGATGCTGATTCAAACAAACTCGAGCTGAGAACGGAAAATACGGGCAGATGCGCACGAACATCCGGCCCCAGCGGGCGTCGTGGAGGTAGAAGTTGTATTGGTCGACCCAGCGCTGCTTCAGTTCCAGGTGCCAACGGTTGTCCCGACCGACACTGGTCAGGAGGCGAGCCGGCTCGCGGGCTTTTAGAATCACCACGATCTGATCGGGTTGGGCGCGGCGAAAGTAGGGCTCGACAAACTCATCCCGTCGGCCTTCGGGAGCCGCCAGGATCGGCGCTCTCCATTGCCGGGAGCGCTGCTCCACCCACTGATGGTACTGGCTGGAAATCTGGCGCAACAGATCCCGGCTGACCGGATAGAGCTGGCGGTAGCTATTGAAGAAGCCCACCACCCGCTCAGGCTGCTGAAAAGGTTGAATCAACCCATTGAGCAGCAGACGATCAAAGCAACGATATTGCAGTCGAATGTTATCCTGATGATGCTGGTAAAAGGCGTTCATGGCATCCTCCAGTGTGTTGAGATACCTGGAAGCATAAACCATGAATGCCTTAGCCAGCAGGATCTTCTCTGGAGGGAGTCCATGACCGTAGCCCGAGAGGCAGCCAAGAGCTTTCAGGATCTGATTGTTTGGCAGAAAGCCCATGAGTTTGTACTGGAGGTCTATCGGCTGACGGAGAATTTTCCCCAACGGGAGATCTACGGGCTGTCGCACCAGATGCGGCGTGCCGCTGTCTCAATTCCAGCTAACATCGCGGAGGGGTTTCGCAAACGCGGCCCGGCCGACAAAACACGCTTCATGAATATCGCCGAAGGCTCGATTGAAGAATGCCGCTACTACCTGATTTTGGCTCATGACCTGGGCTACGGAGAAACGGAAACCCTCAGGCACCTCTTGGGAGAAGTCAGTCGCCTGCTGAACGCCTACATCAAAGCCATTCTGACTCCTGGCTCCTGACTCCTGACTTCTTGTGGCAGCCTGCGACCCAGCAGCTTGCGGAGCACCAAGGGATATCAAGGGCAACGCCCTTGCCTAGTTAGTACATCCCTCCACCCATGCCCCCGCCTCCTGGAGGTCCGGCTGGCGCCGTCTTTTCCTCTTCCGGAATTTCCGCCACCAGAGCTTCAGTGGTTAACATCAAACCAGCAATAGATGACGCATTTTGTAAGGCGGTTCGTGCCACCTTGGCCGGGTCGATCACACCATCCTTTACCAGGTCTCCAAAGGTCTCAGTAGCAGCATTGTAGCCGAAGTTTTCGCTCTTCTCAGAGCGGACCTTCTCCACTACAACTGCGCCCTCCACTCCAGCATTCTGGGCAATTTGGCGCAACGGCTCTTCCAAAGCACGTCTGACAATGTTGGAGCCAATCTGTTCATCCCCCTCCAATTTTAGCTTTTCAAGGGCAGGAACCGCACGAATAAAGGCAACCCCGCCACCGGCAACAATGCCCTCTTCAACCGCCGCTCGTGTGGCGTGCATAGCGTCTTCCACCCGAGCTTTCTTCTCTTTCATTTCAGTTTCGGTAGCTGAACCCACTTTAATGACGGCCACGCCCCCCACCAGTTTAGCCAATCGCTCTTGCAATTTTTCGCGATCGTAATCGGAAGTGGTTTCGTCAATCTGCATACGGAGCTGTTTGACACGTCCCTGGATATCAAGACTCTTTCCGTTACCTTCAACAATGGTCGTATTATCTTTATCAATGGTGACCTTCTTGGCTCGCCCCAAGTCGCCTAGCAGAATGTTTTCGAGCTTGATGCCTAGATCGTCGCTGATAACTCTTCCCCCCGTCAAGATCGCTATGTCTTCGAGCATGGCTTTACGACGATCGCCGAAACCGGGCGCCTTCACTGCAGCACAATTCAATGTGCCACGGAGTTTGTTGACTACCAGAGTGGCCAGTGCTTCGCCCTCGACTTCTTCGGCAACGATGAGAAAGGGCTTGCCGGTCTTGGCAATCTGTTCCAGGACTGGAAGCAAGTCTTTCATCGAGCTGATTTTCTTTTCATGAAGCAGAATAAAGCAATTCTCTAACACACACTCCATTCTCTCTGGATCAGTCACAAAATAAGGCGACACGTAACCGCGATCGAACTGCATTCCTTCCACAACTTCTAACGTAGTTTCGATTGTCTTGGCCTCTTCCACGGTAATGACCCCGTCCTTGCCGACCTTCTTCATGGCCTCGGCAATGATGTTTCCGATGGTGGTATCACCATTAGCTGAAACCGTTCCGACTTGAGCAATCATATCACCCTTAACCGGCTTGGACAGCTTCTTGATTTCTTCAACAACCACCTCCACGGCTTTTTCGATTCCTCGTTTCAAGGCCATCGGGTTTGCCCCAGCAGCCACTGTCTTGACCCCCTCGCGAAAGATAGCCTGGGCGAATACGGTCGCCGTGGTAGTTCCGTCACCAGCAACATCACTGGTCTTTGAAGCTACCTCACGCACCATTTGGGCGCCCATGTTTTCCAAAGTATCTTTTAGTTCAATCTCCTTGGCCACCGTCACCCCGTCTTTAGTAATGGTGGGAGATCCAAACTTCTTATCCAAAACTACATTACGGCCCCTAGGCCCCAGGGTGATCTTAACGGCATCGGCGAGTTGATTGACCCCCTTCAAAATGGCCTGCCGAGACTGTTCTCCATGAATAATCTGTTTTGCCATTCCTTAGTCTCCTTAAGAATTAAAGTAAACTGTTCTCTGAACCCTTGAATTACTTGGAAGCCTTCGAGGTTTTGGCAGATTCTGCCAGAATCCCTAAGACTTCGTCCTCACGTAAAATGAGATACTCTTCTCCTTCGATTTTAATTTCCGCCCCTGAGTACTTCCCGAACAAAATGTGGTCGCCTTCCTTCACCTCCAAGGTAAGCTTTGTTCCATTCTCCAAAATCTTGCCGTTGCCCACGGCCTCCACGATACCTTCCTGAGGTTTCTCTTTGGCGGTGTCAGGGATAATAATGCCCCCTTTGATGGTCTCTTTTTCTTCAACCCGCTTTATCAGTATGCGGTCATGAAGTGGTCTTACCTTCATCGCTGCAGTCTCCTTTCATTGATCTCCTTGGACCTTGCGGTCGGATTTAAGCTATTAGCACTCTCTTAGAACGAGTGCTAATATAAGAAACAAGCATCAGACTGTCAAGGAACTTTTTTGGTCTTTCAGGGCCAGGCTTCTTTTCAAGTCTTTGGCAAAGTTTTGTTGGCCCAATCGGCAATCCCACTCAGTCAAATTTTTTCTGGATACGCCTCCTCTGGGAGAGCTATAATCTGCAAAGGATTTTTTTTCTGCTAAAACCACGGTTTTTTTAACTTAAAATGAGAAAAGGATGGAAAGCATGAGAGCGAACCCTTTATTTTCTTCCTGTCCCAATTGCGATGATACGAGGTGGACTGAGACTGGCCGAAGAGAGTTCTTAAAGACCGCGGTTGCTGGAGGCCTCGGTATGGCTATCACGGCCACGGCCACGGCTCCCAATCTGTGGTCAGATGGATCGGCCCTGGCAATGCCGGGTAAAGCGTCCTTAAATAGCCGGTCATCTGAAACTCTTGTGGCCACACTTTACAACAGTCTTTCAGAGAAACAGCGGAAGGTGGTTACTTTTGATTTTGACCATCCTTTGCGCTCTAAGGTCGATAACAACTGGATGATCACTCCCGTAAAGATTGCAGAATTTTTCACCACGGATCAGCAGGCCATGATCAAAGAAATTTTTCAAGGTGTGCATAATCCTGAATATTTTGGAGGATGCGGGCGGGCTGGGCAATTATGCGGTGGCCATCTTTGGCCAGCCGGGCAGTGGTAAGTTCGAGTTCGTTCTAACAGGACGACACTGCACGATGAGATGCGATGGAGACTCGGTGGACGGCGCCGCTTTTGGGGGACCTATCTTCTACGGTCACGCCTCCCAAAGCTTCAATGAAAAACCGGATCATCCGGGAAACGTCTACTGGTATCAGGCCAAAAGAGCCAATGAGGTTTTCCAGGCTCTGAATGGGAAACAACGCGCCCTGGCTTTGCTGGGAGATCCACGGGAAGAGAAAGCAACCAACACTGTAGAACTCCGGGAGAAGGATGGTTTGACTGGTTTATCGGTCTCTGAAATGACCCGGGACCAAAAGGAACTGGTTGAAAAAGTCCTGGCTGATCTGCTCTTGCCTTTCCGCAAAAAAGATGCCGACGAAGCCATGCGGTATATCAAGAAGCGTGGTGGCCTCAATGATCTGGCCATGTCGTTTTACAAAAACCTGGACATCGGCAGCGACGGCGTTTGGGACGTGTGGCAACTGGAAAGCCCGAACATGGTCTGGTATTTCCGCGGCTCTCCTCATGTCCATGTCTGGGTCAACATTCGAGCCTAAAGTCTTACTCTGCGTGAACCTCAGAATGCTTGAAAGAAAACAGACATGACTTCATCAAGGCACTTATTAACCTGCGGAGCACGGGAAAAAGAGCATAGCGCGTTGACGGCTGACTTTGCTTAAGTTCAGCGGGTTTAAAAACTCTCTCCTGAGCAACCTCGTGCTGTTCGGGAATTTGCGCCGATGCAGGCCCATATCTATGGTCTGAACCAAGGGAAACTAAAGCTATCCCTGCCTGACCACCAACACGGCCGAGCCGTTGATTTTTCCAGTGCGCAATGATGAGAGGGCTTCGTTGGCGGCGGTGAGAGGGAAAGACCTCACTTTAGTCTGAATGGGCACATTGGGGGCAAGCGCGGAACTCTTCCCCGTCACGGCGTGTCAAGTTGGCCACCGACCGCAGCACTCGCTCTCCCCACAGAATCGAATAAGGAAATGAAGGGATATCGCTCATATGAATTCCGGCGCAGACCACCACCCCACCTTTGGCCACAGCTCGCAGAGCGGCTGGGACCAACTCTCCAACGGGAGCAAAGAGAATGGCGGCGTCCAAGGGCTCCGGCGCAGAGCGGCTCGAGTCGCCTGCCCAATGAGCTCCCAGCTTCAGAGCGAATTCTTGTCCGAGACTATCCCCTGACCGCGTAAAGGCATAGACTCGGCGACCTTGGTGACGAGCTATCTGAATTAGAATATGAGCTGCTGCGCCAAATCCGTAAAGACCGAGTCGTTCCGCATTCCCAGTCATCACTAGGGAGCGATAGCCGATGAGACCAGCGCATAAAAGGGGTGCGGCTTGCAAATCGTCATAGCCCTCAGGCAGGCGAAAACAGAAGCGCTCATCGGCAACAGTATACTCAGCATATCCTCCGTCAATCTGATAACCCATGAACCGGGCCTGATCGCAAAGGTTTTCGCGACCCTCCTGGCAATATCGGCACACACCACAGGTCCACCCAAGCCAGGGGACCCCTAGGCGGTCACCAACCACAAATTGTGTTACTCCTTCGCCGATTTCCGCGACGGTACCGACAATCTGGTGACCAGGTGCCAGTGGTAGCTTTGGCTCCGGAAGTTCGCCGTCGACCACATGAAGGTCGGTCCGGCAGACAGCACAGGCATGCACACGAAGAAGGATTTGATTCGGCCCTGGACTTGGCCGGGACAAATCTTTGACCTGTAATGGCCACCCAGGAGTTTCGAGTATCATCGCAAGCATGGGTTAGTCCTAGATTCGGCTGTTTTCGAAAGCGATATGGAGGGTCCTCCAAGCAGCTATGGAAAGGCGAAGACTCGGCATCAGACTCCTCGAGACGGCGCTCATAAGGGTAATCAGTCTATTGGCCCCTAACACAGCCGGTAAAATGCCTTGGCTGCTTTGATTACCTAATTTAGAATACTCAGTATGAAAACGCCTGGTTTCCTGTTACTTCTTCTCTGGCGCTTTGTCGGTTCCTCTTTTGGCGCACCGATCAGTCCAGCGAATCTATTTGATTCCATCCAAAACGAGACGCAATGGAAGCCGGCAAACGGAATACGCAGTTACGATTCGAAAACACTTGCCAACTTCCAGCCCAAAGAGGCTCCGATTTTTGACGAATATGGTCTTACCCGCTTGGACTGCCAGAGTTTTGAGCACCATGGTAACACTATCGTAATAGAAATCTATGAGATGGCGGATCCGACAGCGGCTTTTGGAATTTACACTTTTTTTAGAAATAGTGCGGCCCAACCACTGCAAGGCATTGGCAACTTGGGGGAGCAGCAAGACTTGAAACTCTCTTTTATGCAAAACCAGTATTACGTGAAGATTTCTTCTCCGTCCCGATCTTCGCTCGTGCAGCCTGTTCTTCTGAAGATGGCACGAATCATTTCCCAAGCTTTGCCAAGATCTTTCGTTATCCCGTCCGCTGTCACCCGATTGCCGCAAGAAAATCTGGTAAAGCGGAGTGTTGTGTTTACACTCGGATTTCGCGCCCTTAATCAAAAATTCCCTTTCGGGACCACAGATCTTTTCGGGCTGGAGAACGGGGCTGAAGCGGTCCTGGCAGAGTATCAGTTTCCGCAAGATTCCGCCAAGTTGCTCCTCATCAATTACCCCACACAGCAACTGGCAAAGAAATACCTAGAGAGCGGCTATCAGACCTACTCAGCTCAAAATCCAGATCAGTCCATATTCTTCAGACGAGACGGCCCTCAGGTGGTACTCATCATAGGTGCCAAATCAGTGGAAGCGGCAACGGCCCTGTTAGAGAAAATGTCCTATGTCTCCATGGTCAGTTGGGACCCGAAAGCCCAGCCGTTGTCTGTTGCACGAATGATGCTCAACATCTTTCTCTATATTGGCTTTATGCTGGCTTTGACTCTGACGGCAGGGATTGCTTTTGGCCTCGTCAGGGTCTTATTGAAGAGATTCTTCCCTAATCGTCTTTTCGATCGTCCGGAGACTATGGAAATCATCCGCCTGAACCTGCTCCATCCTAAGAAATGAGAAACTGAGAGGAACTGGGTAAGGAGGGATGAGGCAGTCTGGGAATGATGAATTCGCCTTTTGTTCGATGCTCCCGGCGTTCCACCAATCCAGTCGTTTGAAGGTCGAAAGGCATTAAACTTTGATAATATCCACCAACTCCTTTACGGCGTTAGCGGATTTCTTCAAGGCAGCATTCTCTTCGGGCGTCAGTTTGATCTGAATGATTTCCTCGACTCCGCTCTTGCCTAATTTGACCGGCACGCCGACATAGGAACCACTAATTCCATACTCTCCTTCCAGGTATGCGGCGCAAGGTAAAATTTTCTTCTTGTCCTTGAAAATGGCCTCTACCATTTCAACCGTGGCCGCCGAAGGCGCATAGTAAGCGCTGCCTGTTTTCAACAGGCCTACAATTTCCGCTCCTCCATCACGAGTCCGCTTGACCAATGCGTCAATTCTCTCCCGAGGTAACAGCTCGGTGATGGGAATTCCTGCGACGGTTGAGTAGCGAGGCAGTGGGACCATGGTATCGCCGTGGCCTCCTAGCACAAAAGCGTGGATGTTTTCTACTGACACATTCAGTTCCATGGCGATAAACGTTCTAAATCGCGCGGAATCCAGAACTCCCGCCATTCCTATAACTCGATTCTTGGGAAAACCGGAGATCTTGAATGCCGTTTGCACCATGGCATCCAGCGGATTGCTGACGACGATTAATATGCTATGAGGAGAGTATTTTACTACCTGCTCAGTCACGCCCTTAACAATCTCATAATTCTTAATTAGAAGGTCGTCCCGGCTCATGCCGGGTCTTCGAGGCAGCCCTGCTGTTATGACTACAATGTCTGAGTTTGCCGTGTCTTTGTAATCATTAGTCCCGAGGACATGGCTGTCGTAGCCTTCTATCGGCCCAGACTGTAAGAGATCCAACCCTTTGCCCTGAGGAACTCCTTCAATGATGTCAATCAGCACGACGTCGGCCAGCTCTTTGTCTACGATCCTCTGGGCAGCAGTGGCCCCCACGTTTCCAGAGCCCACGATGGTTACCTTCTTTCTCATAATGAAAAGTCTCCTTTACCCATGTAGCCTAGACTTCACTTTATACCTGAATATTCACACTGGTCTTTAGCTTGGTCGCACCGCGCATCAACCTCTCCAGGTCATAGGTGACCTTTTTTTCTTGAATGGTTTTTGCAAAGGCATCTTCTGTAGTTTTTGCCGCCTCCATCCAGCCCATATGCTCAAACATCATTACTCCGGAAAGAATCACAGATCCCGGGTTAACCACATCCTGATCCGCGTACTTCGGGGCCGTTCCATGAGTTGCTTCAAAGACACCATAGTCATCACCAATATTGGCACCGGGCGCAATGCCCAGTCCCCCGACTTGGCCAGCGCAGGCATCGGATAAATAGTCTCCGTTAAGGTTAGGAGTAGCTACTACCTCATATTCATTGGCACGAGTCAGAATTTGTTGAAACATCGAATCCGCAATACGATCGTTGATCAGGATCTTTCCCTCCGGAACTTTACCCTGGTGATTTTTCAGAACCTCATTTTCTGAAATAGTCTCCTCAGGAAACTCCTCTCTGGTAAGCTGGTAGCCCCAATCACGAAAGGCCCCTTCAGTAAACTTCATGATGTTGCCCTTGTGGACCAGCGTCACTACTTTACGCTGGTTCTCAATGGCATGCTGAATGGCTCGCCTGACCAGATTTTTGGTTGCGGTGATGGAAATGGGTTTGATACCAATACCGGAATCGGGTGGGATTTTTTTGCCCATCTCTTTGGCCAGGAAATCAACGATTTTCTTGGCCTCGGGACTTCCTTCAGGCCATTCAATCCCGGCGTAGACGTCTTCCGTGTTTTCACGGAAGATCACCACATTCATTCTTTCCGGATTCTTTACCGGAGAAGGCACACCTTCATAATATTTCACCGGGCGGACACAGGCGTAAAGGTTCAGAATCTGTCTCAGCGTGACGTTTAAGCTGCGAATCCCTCCTCCCACCGGGGTTGTCAAGGGTCCCTTGATTGCCACACGAAGTGCCTTTATGGCAGCCACAGTATCGTCTGGCAGCCATTCCCCGAACTTGTTATACGCCTTTTCACCCGCAAAAACCTCGTACCAATAAATCCGCCGCTTGACACCATAGGCTTTCTTGACGGCTGCATCGAACACCCGAATTGAAGCCTTCCAGATATCCCGCCCGGTCCCATCACCTTCAATAAACGGGATGATCGGATTATCCGGAACAATGAGCTTGCCGTTAGTAGAGGTAATTTTTGCGCCGTCTTTGGGAATCTCCACGCCATTGTAAGACATAATCTTCCTTCCAGGTGGATGTAGTAAGGATAGTTGGACAAGAAAAGACCCTGCACTCTCTGAAGAGGGCAGGGTCACAATTATACAAACTTTTGTCTGAATCACGGATTGAGTTTTTTTCAACTCAAGCAAGTGGCGCTTGTATCACGATTATCGACCGGCTGTCAAGGCTAAGCCAGCCGTCACAGCCCTCAAAGTTACATAGACCTAGCTCCAAAAAGATGTGGAAAAATGCCAGGCTCGAATCGGTTCGGGAGCCGATGAACACAACACGAGAAGAATTCTTTTCCATTTCGCCTTATGCCCGGGGACCGAGGATGCAGAACCCTGTAGGGGCGGCTCCTGACGTCCGGCCGGCCGCGCATAAATTGCCGCTACGACTGAGCCTGCCAGTTCCTTCCCGATGAGGGAGACATTGCTCATCAAAAATGTTTGACTTTTGAGGGGGTCGTGGGCTACTTTTTAGCGGTTGCGGTTGTACCCTGACCTGTTTCTAACTGATGAGGCGTCGGCAGTGGACGCCAAATCCTTTTTAGAGGTCTCCATTAGCTTATGAGTTCCCCATTAGACAGGAAAGAGTGTTACATGGGAATTGATATCGGCGGAACTTACATTAAAGCCGGAGTTGTGAGCGCTGACGGCAAGATCTGGGCCCAGCGACTTCAGGCTGTACAGCATGAAAATCTGAACGTTCTGATAAAACAAATAGTTGGCGTCGTTCATGAACTGCGTCAGGCAGGCGAGAGCTTTCAGTTCAAGGGTGTTGGCATTGGCGTTCCCGGTCTGGTTTCAAAGAAAAAATCCAGGATCAGTATCTCTCCCAATATGCCGTATCTCAACGGAGTGGAGTTTAAGGCTCAGATGGAGCAGCTGTTGGAATTGCCCGTATGGCTAGAGAACGATGCCAAAGTTAATGCCTATGGCGAGATGTTGATGGGGGCGGCTCGCGACATTAGGGACTTCATCTACATCACGATTGGTACCCGGGTAGGTGCTGGCGTTGTCATCGATCGTAAGATTTTTCAAGGGGCCAGTGGATACGCGGGTGAATTAGGCCACATGGGGGTTGATCCA
>QHZQ01000492.1:10535-13680 GCA_003224725.1 Acidobacteriota bacterium
GGAACCGGGTGTCTGGAAAGATATGTTTCAGCCCCTTCAATTGCTCAGAGAGTTGAGGAACGAATTTCCCTAAATCCCACTTCTGCCCTGCAGATTATTGCGGATAGACCGATTACCACCCAAGATGTTTCGGCGGCAGCGATGATAGGCGACAAAATGGCCAGCGTTATTATTGGCGACGTGGGCCGCTACCTGGGGATGGCTATTTCCAATCTCATCAATTTGTTGAATGTGGAAATGGTCGTGCTAGGTGGAGGTGTTATCGAAGCCGGTGATGTCCTGCTTCGGCCCACTATTGAAGAAGTCAAGCGGCGTGCTCTTTCTCTCCCTTATGATGATTGCAAAATTGTGGCCGGTTCGCTGGGCCCTGCAGCAGGAATCATTGGGGCATCGCTATTGGCTCGTGACATCCTGTCCGTAGAAACGGTCTCTTAAGCTTCTTTTGACTGCATTTCTAGGGTGCAACCTCCAAGACAAATAGACAGACGAACCACCAGAACACCAGCAATCCACGCAATGTTTTTTTGAGTTCCATCATTCCAATAGGGCTGCATTCCCTACCAATAAGTATTCCGTCACACCAGACTCATGGATCGTACCCGCATTAGAAATTTCTCTATCATTGCCCATATTGATCACGGAAAGTCGACTTTGGCCGACCGTCTGCTGGAATCGACCGGGGCACTGTCAGAGAGGGAAATGGCGGAGCAAGTGTTAGATGATATGGATTTGGAAAGAGAACGCGGGATTACCATCAAAGCCCATTCCGTGCGACTCCATTATCAAAATGAACGTGGGGAAAACTATCTTCTTAACCTTATCGATACTCCGGGTCACGTAGACTTCTCCTATGAAGTGTCACGCAGCCTAGCAGCCTGTGAAGGGGCTTTACTCGTGGTGGACGCTTCTCAAGGGGTTGAGGCTCAAACCCTCGCCAACACTTATTTGGCTCTGGACAACAATCTCGCCATCATTCCGGTCATCAACAAAATCGATCTGCCCAGTTCCGAGCCGGAAAGGATCAAGGAGCAAATTGAGAATATTATTGGCCTGGATGCTCACAACGCAGTTCTGGTAAGCGCTAAGCAAGGAATCGGAATACGGGAAGTTCTGGAAGCCATCGTTAGAGAAATTCCTCCTCCCCGTGGTAGTTATGAGTCCCCGCTCAAAGCCCTGATCTTCGATTCCTGGTTTGATGTCTATCGAGGGGTTATTGTGCTGGTAAGAGTGATTGACGGCACTCTGAAAGTTGGCATGAAGATCCGCTTGGTGTCCAACGGTCAGGTATACGACGTGGAGAAAGTGGGGGTATTGACTCCTAAAATGCAGGACGTGGAACAACTCTCTGTCGGCGAAGTGGGCTTTGTAGTCGCCAAAATCAAGAGAGTCTCCGACACAAAAATCGGAGACACCATCACCGATGATTCTCGACCCACGACAGTCCCCTTCCCCGGCTTTCAGGAAATCAAGCCAATGGTATTCTCCGGGTTGTACCCCATCGAACCTAACCAGTACGAGGCGCTACGGGATGCCCTGGAAAAATTGCGGCTCAATGACTCTTCCTTCTTTTATGAGCCAGAAACTTCATTGGCTCTGGGTTTTGGTTTTAGGTGTGGCTTTCTTGGACTTCTGCACATGGAGATTGTCCAGGAGCGCCTGGAACGCGAGTTCGACCTTTCCTTGATCACCACGGCTCCGGGAGTTCGTTATCGCATTACCAAGATCAGTGGGGAGGTGATAGAAATTGATAGTCCTACCAAAATGCCTTCCCAGCAGGAAATCGCCAGAATTGAGGAACCTGTCATTACCGCACTGATTATGACCAACGACGAGTATGTAGGTGCTATTCTGAAACTCGTTGAAGAAAAACGCGGTGTCCAAAAAGGGCTTGATTACGTAACTCCTAAGCGAGTACTGATCACTTATGATCTCCCACTTAATGAAATCGTTCTGGACTTTTATGATCGTTTAAAATCCGCCTCGCGAGGCTATGCTTCGTTGGATTATCATTTCTCCGGATACTGGACTTCCCCGCTAATCAAGCTCGACATATTGGTTTCCGGGGAGCCCGTAGATGCTCTTTCTATTATTGTTCATCGAGATCAAGCCTACACCCGAGGCCGTTTGTTGGTTGAGAAAATGAAGGAGCTCATTCCGCGGCAGCTCTTCGAAGTTTCCATACAGGCCGCCATTGGAAGCAAGATTATTGCTCGTGAAACGGTACGAGCTATGAAAAAGAACGTCATTGCCAAATGTTATGGCGGCGACATCACGCGCAAACGAAAGCTCCTGGAAAAGCAGAAAGAGGGAAAGAAACGGATGAAGCGTGTGGGCCGGGTCGACATCCCCCAGGAAGCTTTTCTGGCCGTGCTCAAAGTCGATTGAAATCGGGTAAGGTTTCACGAGAGGACCCCGTCATAATCCGCCGGATCACCAAGCCTGGTAGCTCAGAATCCCGCGAAGAATCGCTCCATCAGACGGAAGACCTCATTGAAAGGATCCTCTTCCACAAAGACGGACGGACGAGGTCTGAAGAAAGTTGGGTTTGGAGGTGGAGGTGGAGGAGCAACGAGGGACTCTGCGTATGCACGCCTCGATTGAGTTGGAAGAATCCGAATGGGGATATTGCCTTCCAAACTTCGGTCATAACGTGCTCTGGAGACGGGATCAGACAAAGTCTCGTAAGCAAGCCGGATCTCCCGAAACCGCAAGGAGTCTGTCTTGCCGCTGAAGTCTGGATGGCACTGACGTGCCAATCGCCGATAGGCACTGCGAATACCCGTCGCGTCGGTATCTTTGCTCACGCCCAGAATTTCGTAAAGAGTCATAACTCCTACAGTACCTCCTCTAAGAAGCTTCATAAATTCTACTCACTCCAGGGCATGTGTCAATCTCAGTCGGCAACGGTGCTAACTTGGTACTCCGTTTCACAAATACGCTACGCAAATCATTTCGGTTCGGTTCGGATTAGCCGGCAGAAAGCCAAGCAACAGCAGGAGCAAGAGTACGGGCACGAATGGAAATGAGTCATCGGGTCTCTGAAATGGCGAACCGAGCTAGCGGAAACCGCTGTCATCTCGTCTCCGCGACTTCATCATGCCTCGTTGCTGCCGGGTCCTTCGTTCAAACTGTAGCTTTGACTTGG
>QHZQ01000493.1 GCA_003224725.1 Acidobacteriota bacterium
TGGCGACTGTACGCTCGGCGGTTGCTGCGGCCCTCGAGGTTGCTGGTGACCTGCCAATTCTTGCTGGCGGAAAGTCCATGGGAGGACGAATGACGTCCATGGCGGCGGCAAAGGCGCCCCTGGACAGTGTGCGCGCCTTAGTATTTTTGGGTTTTCCCCTGCATGCAGCCGGGAAGCCCGCAGTCGATCGGGCCGAACACTTGAGCCAGGTTACCGTGCCGATGCTTTTCCTCCAGGGGACACGTGACAAACTGGCGGAACTGGAACTGCTTCGCCCGGTCTGCACTCGGCTGGGAGAGCGGGCCACACTGCATGTCATCGACGGAGGAGACCACTCGTTCCATGTCTTGAGGCGCTCGGGTAGAAGTGAGGGTCAGGTAATCGCTGAGCTTGGGCAAACCATAGCTGGTTGGGCATCTCGGCTGGGCCGTCATGTTGGGTGAAACGGGAATTTTATTCTCGTTTCTAATCGTCGTCGTTCTCGTCCTCGTCGTCGTGTTCGGCTTTGATTTCGACCGCGAATTTGAGGACGACGACGAGCACGATGTGCGGGGATATCAAGGGCTCCCTTGGTTAGTTAGGAGGATGGCATGCTAAAGTCAGTAGATCTGAAATTTGCGCTGATAGCGTGCCAGGATTATCAAGAAAATTGCCGATCAAGTGTTTCAGGTAACGGGAAGAAATTCGCTCCTGGATATTGCCTTGGAACTGGAAAGGATTGCTTTGCAGGATGAGTATTTCGTTCAGCGAAAGCTCTATCCCAATGTCGATTTTTATTCCGGAATCATCTATCAAGCTATGGGATTTCCAGAGGACATGTTTCCGGTGCTCTTTGCGATTCCGCGAACTTGCGGCTGGGTGGCTCAGTGGGTGGAGATGCTGCTAGATCCAGAACAAAAGATTGCCCGACCCAGGCAGGTTTATTTAGGGACGGCCGAGCGCAAACCGGTACCCATCGAAAAGCGATTTTAGTCTTGATCCTACCGCGGTCCCCCAGGCCCTGCGGTTCCGAGCCGCGATTGAGGTCGGCTATTTTCGATCGCTGCGACTCGAGGCGCTTCTTGATTTCTGGGGGCTTGTTCTGCTCGCGCACCTGAAGTAGAGGCTTCATGGAATCCTTGAGATTTCGGAGCGAAGTCTTTTTCCCCAAAGGGGATCAATAGTCCAGGCCAGGGTTCTGCGGCAACGCGCAACCCTGGGAATAAGACCGTTTCCCTTCAGCCCATCACTGAAAGAGACTGATAACTGACCCGTTGGTGTCTTCATCCCTTTCGGGGATACTGGAGTTTGGACATTTTTGGTAGCCACGATTAAACGCGTAGGTTGCGTTTAATCGTGGGCAGTTCGGGGATCTCCCGCACAAACCCACGATTGCCGCGAAATACGCGGCAATCGTGGCTACCAGTCGCTCATTTCCTGCTTGTAATGAAACAGACGCTTCCTTGACATTTCCATCCTTTGTGGAACGAAACGTTTGTTTCTATGGACAAGGCCCGTTGATTCGTTTGAATTCGCGTGAAAAACGTCCAAACTCCAGATCCCTTTCAGGGATGGCTGGAGATGGGACATTTCAAGTAGCGACAGGCATTCTTGCCTGTCTTGAGCTGCTTCAGAGACGAGTTTGACAGGCAGGAATGCCTGTCGCTACCCCCTTTTGCCGCTGAAATCACAGAGGATCAGAATTCTTGACAGGGTTTGCTTTTCACATACAATGGGCTTGCATCATTGCAGTTTCCTTACTTCCGTCCTCATCTGAACTCCCTTGAATTAGAGGCGGGGATTTGACCGGAGGAGCTTTCATGAATATTGGAAAAAGTAATTTGACTCGACGTAGGTTTCTGAAGGACTCCGCTAGTGAGATCGGGACAGGCCTGGTTTTGTGGAGCAGCCTGTCACCCGCCAAAGTTCTGGGGGCCAACGACCGCATACGCATTGGAGCGATTGGCACCGGAGGTCGCACTCAATATTTAATGCAACTGCTCAAGAAACTTGCTGGGAACGAATTGGTGGCCGTCTGCGATGTATATGAGCCACGTCTCTCGCAGGCTGCTGCAATTGCAGCGCAGGCGGCGAAGCAGTACCGGGATTATGGGGAGCTGTTGGAAAACAAGGAAATTGATGCGGTGGTAATCGGAAGTCCTGATCATTGGCACAAACAGATGACTATTGATGCCGTCCAAGCTGGGAAGGACGTTTACGTCGAGAAGCCCATCTCTCATTCGATTCAAGAAGGACTGGAGATGGTCCGTGCCGTGGAGTCATCCGGCCGCATAGTCCAAACCGGTACTCAGCAGCGAAGTTGGGAGCATTATCTCTTGGGAAAGCAAATTGTGGATTCTGGCAAGCTAGGCCGGATTAATTTTGTTTATACCTTCTGGTATCAGAACTATGGCCGCCATGCCGAATGGCACGATCCGCGGAGCATTCAGGCGGCCAAATTAAACTGGAAGCAATGGCTCGGCTCAGCTCCCGATCAACCGTTTACACCTGAAAAATACGTGTTATGGCGATGGTATTGGGATTTCGGGGGTGGTGCTCTCACCGACCTGATGACTCATTGGATAGATGTCATTCAGTGGTATATGGGGACGCCGGCACCGATCACGGCGTTGACCAACGGCAACCGTTACATTCAATCCTGGGACTGTCCGGATACTATCACCTGCATCTTGGAATACCCCAAGAACTACACCGTGACCTATAATGGTTCAATGGCCAGCAATATTGATGACGGCGGCATTGAATTCCGCGGGACCCAAGGAACCCTGAAGATAGATCGTGAGCACCTGGCATTCTATTCTGAAGAAAGTAAGGTCGTGCAGGGCACAAATGCTCCAGAACCGGAGCTCTTTGTCCGTTCTTCGGGTGATGGCACGCTCGCCCATTTAGGAAATTTTCTGAATTGTGTTCGGAGTCGTAAGACTCCTACAGCTAATATTCGAGTGGCTCATGAAGCGGCTCGATCCTCACACATTGGAAACGCTGCTCTTAAGATGCAACGCAAAGTGAAATGGAACGCTCAGCAGGAGCGAGTGGAGAGCTGAGGCCTGTCCTTCGCCTCTTTTGAGTGGTCGCAGGCCATGATTTCAGGGAGCTGTGAGGCCCCCGTAGGAAAACGGAAGCACTGGCTATTCCAAATTTGCAATGGAGAGGAGGTTTAAGTCATGGGCAAGTTGCTTTCTATCGGGACGTGGGCTTATGCATTCGGACCCTACCAGTCGAATCCGGTGCCTTTTGACACAGTCGTGGAGAAGCTCGGCGAGCTGAAGTATGACGGCGTGGAAATCGGGGCTTTCAAACCGCACCTTCATCCGGATGACTATCCCACGGATGCCGACCGGCAAAAAGTGAAGGCTTTCATCCAAAAAAAGGGTCTTCGCGTTTCTGGTCTGGCCGCAGACTTTTGGGGAGACAAGGGACCCGCGACCGACGCCGCCCAGCAAGACGGCTACTATGTAAATCTCTTCAAGAAGAATCTTAAGCTGTGCACGGATCTTGGCTCCCCCAGCATTCGGGTGGACACCGTCAACGGGCCTGACGGCGTGCCCGGTGTGGATCGCAACATGGCCTGGAAGCGTATTGTGAGCTTGTGGCGCACCTGCGCCGGGCTGGCCCAGGAGAAAGGGGTCAAGGTGGTCTGGGAATTCGAGCCTGGCTTTCTTTTCAACAAACCGTCGGAAGTGGTGCAGCTCGTAGAAGAAGTGAACCATCCCAACTTCAGCGCCCTTTTCGACACTTGTCACGCTTATATGTGTGCCGTGGAGGGTGCCCGCCAACCCGGGACAAAGGAGACATTACGGGGGGGAGTGGCCGAATTTGCCCGAAAGCTAAAGGGAAAGATTGGCCATGTCCATGTGATCGACTCTGATGGTACTCTCCACGGCAACGAAACCAGTACGCATCGGCCTTTTGGTGAAGGGAAGATCAATTTTGACGAAGCCCTGGACGCCATCATCAAGGATGCCGGCTATAAAGGCGAGTGGCTCACGGTTGACTTGTGCTTCTGGCCAGAGGCCTGGGAAGTCACCGCCAAGGCGAAAGAGTTCCTGACGCCATATCTCAAGAGGTATTAGGAAAAGGTGAGACGTGACGCGTGAAGCGTGAGGCGTGAGAGTGGCTGTGCAAAGCAGGGTGACCATGTCAAATGAACCCCACTTGACGTTTAGGAAAGCGTCTTTGAACCTTGAAGACGCCAAGGACACACA
>QHZQ01000494.1 GCA_003224725.1 Acidobacteriota bacterium
TTCTGTTGCCATTGGCATTGAGCTGCTTTCGCAGTAAAAGCTTGAAGGCATCGACGAGTTCGGCTCTGCCACCGTAATTGAGAGCCACGTTGAACAATAGGCCGGGATTGCTAGCCGTTTTGTCCTTGGCGATTTGAAGTTCTTCTTGGATGGCAGGATCCAATTCGAAAGTACGCCCCAGGGTCTCAAACTTGATATCGTTTTTCAAAAGAGTCTTCAGTTCTTTCTTCAGGAATTCCTTGAGAAGGCCCATCAAGGTGGAAACCTCGGCTGCGGGACGCTTCCAGTTTTCAACCGAAAAGGCATACAAGGTGAGCACCTTCATTCTTAGCCGGGCAGCCGTTTCAACAGCGTCCCGGACGGACTGGATACCGGCCCGATGTCCTGCCACCCTCGGCAGGCGACGCTTCTGGGCCCAGCGGCCATTTCCATCCATGATGATGGCAACGTGTTGTGGAATGCGGTCCAGATCAATCTGCTGAAAAAGCTGCTCTTCGACAGAACCCCGCTTAAGATGGCCTGCGAAACTGGCTTGAATTTGCGTGGTAAGGACGGGCATATAATCTCTGGCTTGCGGCTTGCATCGTGTCTTAAAAAAGGGGAATTTTGGTTTTGTAGCCAGCCGCAACCGCCAAATGAGCAGAAAGGTCTACATCAGTAGATTACGGAAACAAGAAAGAGGCCTTTGGCTGGTGCAGTAGGACCTGCGTTGGATCGGGTCTTCGATTTCAGAATGGTCTTCACATCCTCGACGCTTAATCTGCCCCTTCCAACTTCTAGAAAAGTCCCCACGAGGTTTCTAACCATATGATGGAGGAAGCCGTTAGCACAAACGTTATATTCTATTAGATTCCGTCTAGTGTCAAACACAAAAGATGAGGAAACCACGCGCCGTATCTTGGATTCCACCTCTGTATCCGAGTCGCAAAAAGAGGAGAAGTCGTGTTCGCCTAGCACAAATTCGGCCGCCTGGCTCATGGTCGCAAAATTGAGGGGCCGAGGATAATGGTGAAGATAGCGGAATTCGAAGGGAGGACACCATCTCGCATTCAAAATCCGATATCGATAATGCTTTATTTTGGCATCAAACCGGGAATGAAAATTCTCCGGAGCCTCTTCGATTCTTAGGACACGGATGGAGGGGGGCAGGAGTGAATTCATGGCCTTTTGAAAATTGGCTAGAGGGATTTTCGAAAGGGTCAACAAATTACATACTTGCTCCAAGGCATGGGCACCTGCATCAGTGCGGCCTGAGCCATTAACGTGAAGCTTTTCAGTAGTAATTCGGTGGATGGCTTGAGTAAGGCTTCCCTGAATGGTCGGCAAATTGGGTTGAATTTGCCACCCGTGAAAATCTGTTCCGTCGTATTGAAGTTCCAGCCGGAGATTGCGATTCATTTAGACTGTCAATTGAGGATTGTCAAACGTCGACTCCGAAATTTCACTCCCCTGAAAGGTTGGTTCACATGGGAGCTGACAATCCAGGCAAGGATTTTTCGAGGCCCGAACGTAAGCTGCCTATACCTTGGCAATCAACAATGGGCAATCTTAGAAACGGCTGCCAGGTTTGACCGGTTTCGAACCCGATTTACACATCGGGCAATCATCCGGCCGATAGGTCGGGATAGAGAGGGTCCAGAGACTATGACAAGGAACTCCCAAAGAAGCCCGTCCCCCGCTGCGATCCACTAAGGACACGGCTCCCAGCACAAATCCTCCGTAAGATTTCACCACTTCTATAGTTTCCAAAGTAGAGCCGCCGGTGGTAATCACGTCCTCGACCACCAGGGCTTTCTCGCCGGGGTGAATTTCAAAGCCACGACGAAGCCGAAGAAATCCGTCTTCTCTCTCGGCAAAAAGGGCACGACAAGTCAATGCTCGTCCCATTTCGTGTCCGAGAATAATACCCCCAATCGCCGGCGAAATTACCAGATCAGGCTTACTGGACAAGAAATCTTGGGCCAGAGCCTGGGCACAAGCCTGGGCTTTTTCTGCCCACTGTAAGACCCGGGCACATTGTAAATACTTCTCACTGTGGAGACCCGAGGTCAACAAAAAGTGGCCTACGAGTAAGGCTCCAGTTTCATCAAATATTCGGGCTATTTGTATTGGGTCCATTAGAGACAATGTTTGTGTTGATGTCTTTGTCGAGGGTTGAGGCTTATCACTGCCCCGGTCGACGCTGTTTCCATCCGGCGGAATCGCTGGCCTCGCCGCAGACACCGCGTTTGGGTTAAGCGTCTAAACGTGCAGCATCTTAACATCGGAATTTGGATAAATCAATTTCGCTGCTTATTAGGTGGGGGCCGTTTGGACAACATCTCGCAGCTCCAAATGGATAATTCAGTTTGACACTATTTAAAGCTCTCTGGCAGAGTATACGACTGGTTGGAACACGCTCTTGGATCGGCAGAGTGGCATCTTGTTTACCCATTCGACGCAGGACCGGTTCACAGAGAGGCATCAAGTCGTTTTTGCATAAAAAGTTGAAACTTATTGGCCACTGATTTCGTACCTCTTGCTACTTGGGCTGTTCGCGTGACGCCCTGGCTGGCAATACAAAAATTGAAACGAGGGAGTTTGAAATGCATCGACGTGGAGTCTCCATCTATCGAAAAATGCAAATTCGCATTCCGTTACTCGTATTATTCTTTCTTATTGGTTCGAACCATTTGATCGAAGCCCAAACCGTTTTTCCGTTACCCGGCTGGTTCAAGAATAATATCCGACGTCCTCCGGCTGATGAAAAAAGCAAAATGCTTTCAGATTATCTCAATAGCCTAAACAAGGATGGCAAACTCAGTCTGAGCGAGGCTGACGTTATTCGGCTGGTTTTGGAAAATAATTTGGACGTAGTGGTCGACCGATATGATCCCCGGCTGGCGTTTTTTGACATCCAACGCGCCTACACTCTTTTTGATCCCAAGTTGCAGTTTACTTTGTCTGCTGGCCGCAGCACCGTTCCTCTACCCACAAACTTTATAACCGGTGTCAATTCACTAACCGACTTGCAGCATGGGGCCAACTTTACGTTCAGCCAGCTCTTTCAAACCGGGACCCAATATCGGATCGACTTTTTCAATTCGCGTCAGTCCAGTAATAATGCGAGAAATCTTATCAATCCTATTATCCAGTCTTCCTTACAAGCCACGATCATACAACCCTTGCTGAAGAACTTCGGTCTCCTACCCAATACTCGTTTCATCAGGATCAATCGCAACAATCGAGATATTAGCGAACATCTTTTTGCCCAGCGCATCATTGACATGATCAACCAGGTCCAAAACCTCTACTGGGACCTGGTGTTCGC
>QHZQ01000495.1 GCA_003224725.1 Acidobacteriota bacterium
GGTTGGTCAAGTTTGTTACCTGCCGTCCCCTCACCCAGGGAGCTTTCTCAAAGCTCCCATGCCTCTCCCATTGGGAGAGGGTGGCCGAAGCGACGGCGGTCGCGGAGGACGGGTGAGGGGTCAGTTGCTGACAGAGCCGCACTCCTCGGCGGTCTGAGGTTGCTCGCTACTTCTAGTCTATTGGTATAGTTTTCCGATCCAGAGTCAGCGCAAAGTAGCCACACGAGACAAGAGCGCCCCGCCCATCACAAGGGTAAATGGCGGCGTTGTTATCCGAGGCAGCAGGAAGTTCATGGGTCTACTGTGCATGCTGGCAAGGATCCCGTCAAACTCACATACCCCACTAACTGCCGCCTATGGAGCACCGTCACTTGTGCTCTTCGGAGCGGTCGAATCTCAATTGAGCAATTTGCTCCGAGATGAGTCCTAACAGGAAAAAGAGAAATCCTGCGATGAAGCAAATGACGGACATATTGGTGAGTCTGTGGGAGGTAAAGTAGCTGTGGGCGTAGTTCGCCAAGCCGAGTGCAAAAAATAACCAACTGAATGGCAGAAAGATTTTGAGTGGCGAAAAGAAAGTAGCAATCTTGAAAATGATCAAGACAAATCGGATCCCATCCCTGAGCAGCCTGATCTTGCTCTTCCCAGCGCGCTCCCAGCTGACAATCGGTTCGTATTTCAAGCTGTAGCCGGCTCTCAACAGAGAGAGCGTAAGAGTTGTAGGATAAGAGAAGGTGTTGGGAATCAGATAGGTAAAGCGTTTCAAGACACTTGCTTTGATGGCTCGAAACCCCGAAGTTAGGTCTTTAATGACGAAATGAGTGATGTAGGATGCCAGCACATTGTAAGAATGATTGGCCAATGTCCGGTGCTTGTTTTGGGCAAATCCATTGGTCCGCGCCCCCACCACCATGTCATAAGGGCCGATCTGGGCAATGAGCCTTGGGATGTCTTCCGGATTATGTTGCCCGTCCCCGTCCATCGTGACAACGATTTCTCCAATTGCATGACGGATTCCCGTCTTGACCGCGGCGCCGTTGCCAATATTGTATGGGTGGGCGATGGCCTTGATTTCCTTGTTCTTGATGACGTCCAGTGTTACGTCAGAAGAGCCGTCATCTACCACGATGATCTCCCAAGGACGCCCCAGGCCCTTCATCACTTCAATCGATTTATCGAGAAGTCTCCCAATGGATTCACATTCATTGTAAGCGGGAATGATCAGGCTGACACTGGCGTTCTCGAAGTTGTCAAAGCAGACGCCATTCTGACTTGGTTGAAAACTTTCGGTCAGGCGATTTTCGGTTTCGCTATTGTCTGTTAGCGTCGTCACTTCGTGTTATGTACTGTCCGTTTGAATTGTTAGGTGCTGTCGGTTTGGAAATAGAAAACATTTTACCGGATATGAACACCAGGTGCGACAGACCAAAAACTTCGTCTCAGCAGCCCCGTGGTCACCGGCAAAGACAGATCAGATCGACGGATTTTAATTCAGCAGCGTGATCGATGCAATCTCTTTTTTGGGAAGCCGCTCATTTATTCGCAGCGCTACTTTTGATTACAGCCGTTGCACGATCAAGCGTTTGGCCAAACTGCTCAATCGTTTTTGCCACCAGCTCTACTTGCTCGCTGGCTTCCTTCCAGTTTCGCTGCTCGATGGCCTCCCTGACTCCAGGCAGCGTCTTAACATCGTAGCCTGTGTAAAATCCAGGGGCATAGATCTGATGTTTGAACCAGGGACGCCGCGGCAATCCTGCCTCCCGCGTCAGCGCACGTTCCGTGTCCATTAAGATCTCATCCAGGGATTTCTGAGCTTCTGGCGCGAGGTCACGACCACTTGTTGTCAGCGCGCTGATGGCAGCCTCGTATCGCTTCGTACTCTCTTGAAGCTGGACGAGCGAGTTTTTCAATGGCGCAAAGTTGAGATAAGGGACCGGCGACTCGGGTTTAGGAATGACATAGGGTTGGGTGGGATCGGCCACGGCTTCCAGCATTTTATCGTTGATAAACCCGTTCTTCTGGGCCGATTCTTCGCGCATATCATCGGCCAACTTGGTAACCTCCTGGACATATTTCTCCACGGCAGCGGAGAAGTTGGTAAATTCGAAGGGAAGGATAGCGGCTTCGGCGCAACGCAAGACGGTGCGGCCCGTCGTTTGCGCAAGAGCAATTCCATAATCGAAGCCGGGATCTCCGAATCTCCTGTAATGATCAAACGAATCGTAGATGGAGTGGTAAGAACCGCCCCCACCCTCGCCTCCGTAACTGAGGTCCAGCGAGGCAATGCCGAGGTGTTGCAGGAAAGGGGTGTAATCAGAGCCCGAGCCAAGGGCGCCGATGGGCAGGTCCGTTCGTTCCTTCGTCTCCTTTCGATCCTCCGGGCTTCCCTTAACGATCCTGAGGGCACGTAGACGTTCCGCTACTGTGATTTTCGTTTCCGGGTCGCGAACGTCGCGCGCCACCTGGTTGATGAATTTTTCCAGTGTGTGCGAGCCACTGAGGCTCAAGAAGCCTCGGCCATTGGAATCCGTATTGATGTAGAGTGCAGCCTTTTTCTTCAGCTCCTCGGCGTGGGCTTCCACCCACTCTGTCGAACCCAGAAGACCAGGCTCCTCGCCATCCCAGGCCGCATAAACGACGGTGCGCTTCGGTCTCCATCCCCTCTTAAATAATTCACCGACCACGCGTGCTTCTTCCATCAACGCCACCAGGGCACTGAGCGGGTCATAGGCGCCAAAAACCCAGGCATCATGATGGTTTCCTCGGATGATCCATTGATCGGGTCGTTCTGAGCCCCGGATCTGAGCGATGACGTCATAGGCCGGCACCAACTTCCAATCCGATTGAACGGCGAGCCGGACGGTTGCCGGGCCAGACCCCAGGTGATAGGTGAGCGGGAGCGCGCCTCGCCACTCCGGAGGAGCGACGGGTCCACCAAGAGCGCGCAACAATGGGAGGGCATCCGCATAGGAGATGGGAAGCACAGGAATTTTGGTAAGAGTTGATGCTTCCTTGATCGAAAGCCGCCTGGCGTCCGCAGTGGCGCCAACACCGGGGGTCAGGGGATCACCTGGGTAGACTGGCATGTCAACAACCGAGCCTCGTTGGGCTCCAAATTCATTGCGCCAAGCTCCCTTCGGGTAGGTGTCTCCTTGAAAGTAGCCGTCTTCCCGAGGATCAGAGTAAATGAGGCAGCCGATGGCGCCGTGCTCGGCGGCGACTTTTGGCTTGATTCCGCGCCATGACACGCCGTAGCGGGCAATAACAATTTTTCCCTTAACATCGCTCCCTTTCTCAGAGAGCACCTCGTAGTCCTTGGGAACCCCGTAATTTACATAGACGAGTTGCCCCTGCACATCACCATCCATGGAGTAAGCGTTGTATATGGGCAGTTGCCCCGCTAAACCGGAGGTCGAGTCTTCCTTGATTTCAGGTTCCATCAGACGAGCCGTAATTTTCACGGGCGCGGTCATTTCCAGGAAACGTTTCCTGGGAGACGGGAAAAGGACTTTGAACTCTTCAATCGTTGTCTCAAAGCCCCAGGAACGGAACTGTGCAGCAATAAATTCCGCATTTTCCTTCCCGTACGCGGAGCCCAGATGATGCGGTTTGGCCG
>QHZQ01000496.1 GCA_003224725.1 Acidobacteriota bacterium
ATCCTTCCTTCATCCGCGGACGGGCCGTAGATCGCTGGCACGGGCGCGTCGTTGAGCCGCAGATAGACAGTCAACTGGCCGCGATGATGCGCTAGGTGATTGAACACGCCGTCGCGAAGCATGATGTGTCGTGGCAACTCATTCACCACACGGCCGCCGACAAGAAACCTCCAGGGTTTCATCAGATGCTCGTCAGTCGTGTTCGCCAGCGCCTTGCGGGCCTTGGCGACATTACCGTCGAGCGCCTCGACCAGCTCCCGGCTGGTGCGCAGCTCCTGCGGTTTGAACGTCGAGCCGCCGGGCGAATTCAGATCCAGCTCGTCTTGGTTCACCGTCATGACGACCCACGAAGGCATGCTCGCCACGAGTGCTGCCAAATAGCCCAGCGACATTGATTTCTTGTGTGGCTTCCAGTCGTAGCGCCCGTCAGGCACGCGCTCCAGCGTGCGGCGGGTCAAGGCGGCTTCCCGTTCCAGTTCAGCCAGAAACAGATCAGTCATCTTCATGCGTTTTACCTCCTGCATGAGCGGGTCTAGACCTCAAGATTGTCATAATTATCGCGTCAGGCCCGCGGGTCAAGTGGAATCTTTCCTGTAGAGGCACCGAGGCATCGGTCTCGGGGGTTATGCAGACATCTCCTCAATCAGGACCTTCAACACCTCGGGTTGGCGAGCCAGCTTGCCATCCTCTGTTGCCGGGTCCTTCCCCGTTTCACTCACTCATGCCTTTCTCTGCGCCTCCGCGTCTCTGCGGTCAATTCAACTGCCCCTGAGAAACTCCATGGGTGAGGGTTTAGAGCTCAATGGGGCGGAGAAAGGGTCTCCCCCTTATCATCTGCAACGCCTATCAGGTCAGCTCAGGTTATCGAGTAAGAGCACGAGTACGAGTACGATTTCTAACGAAGGCAAAGAGCCTTGGCTGATGCCTTATTCCGGTGTAACATAAGCGGCTGTGATCCCGCCGTCTGCCAAAAAGGTGCTGCCCGTCAGGTACGAGGAATCGTCCGAGGCCAAAAAAAGAGCTGCCTTCGCCATTTCCCTGGCTTCGCCGAAACGCCCTATGGGAATATGAACTAAGCGACGCTGCTTCTTTTCCTCGGTATTCAGGTACTTCATCAACAGTTCCGTCCGGAGGGGGCCCGGGCAAAGCGCGTTGACCCGGATATTTTCCCGAGCATGCACAATCGCCAGCTCGCGGCTGAGCGCCAGCACGCCGCCCTTGCTTGCGGTGTAGGCTATTTGTGGAGTTGCGGCACCCATCACTGCCACGAAGGACGCGGTGTTAATGATAGAGCCGCCACCCGCTCGCCGGAGTGCGGGAATTCCGAACTTGCATCCAAGGAAGACTCCCTTCAGGTTAACAGCCAGCGTCACTTCCCAGATGTCCTCACCGGTATTGACCGCATCATCATCTTTGGGATGCATAATGCCTGCGTTGTTAAAGAGGATATTCAGCTTCCCAAAGGTTTTTTCCGTGACCTCCACCATGTTTTGGCAATCGGCAACCTTGGATACATCGGCGTGAATATAGATAGCCTGCCTCTGCTCCCGCTCGATGAGGGAGACGGATTCGCGGCCGCCGGCATCATTGACATCCACCGCCGCTATGCTGGCGCCCTCACTGGCGAAGAGTATAGCGGTTTCTCGGCCGATGCCGCTGGAGGCGCCGGTGATCAAGGCGACCTTGTCTTTTAATCTCATAAAGATGACTCCTAACAATAATGAATCAGTGAGGAGAGATGGTGAGGCATGAAACGTGATACGTGACGCGTGATACGAGGGCAAAGTAATTCGTTCACGGGTCACGTTTCACGCATCACTCGCCTGCGCCTTTCCGCCGCTGCCTTGACGAAGGCATCAAAAAGAAGTTGTTGGGCCGGGTCTTCGGCAGCCGTCAACTCGGGATGCCATTGGACAGCGATGAGCCAGGGATGCTCCTTCATTTCCACCGCTTCAATCGTCCCATCGGGAGCTTGCGCCACAACCTCCAGCAAGGGAGCGGCAGTTCGAATCGCCTGATGATGCCAGGACACTGGAAGCAGTTCGATCTGCTCCATGATGCCTGCCAGACGTGAACCTGCCTTCAGGCTGACCGGATGCCGGGTGGGCTCGCGAGGTGGCAACCGGTGAGGAACCCGGTCGCTGACTACGTCAGGTAGATGTTCGATCAGCGTTCCACCGAGGGAAACATTAAGAATCTGGGTGCCGCGGCAAATTCCTAAAGTGGGTAACCCGGAGGCGACGACTTCGCGGGCCAACGCCAGGTCACTTTGGTCGCGTTCAGGATCCACCATGTAGAGGGTCTCATGCAGAAGTCCTCGATAGATTGCCGGATCAACGTCTCCGCCGCCCGACAGCAACAGACCATCAATGTGGGAGACAAGTTCGCGCTGGGGAGCCTCCCCGGGCGGCAGCAAGACAGGCAATCCATCGGCGCGGCGCACAGCATCCACATACTCCGCCGGAAGGTAAAACTTGTTCTTTTCGTCTCGCCCATAAGTCGTGATACCGATCAAAGGTAGACTCATCCTGGATTCTCTCGAAATATTGCTTCCGCTCCCAGTCTGTCACGGCCGGTGAAGATCATACCATTTCTAGCTAACCTTTACCCCAGTTCGATTGCCAGTGATTCCCGCTCCCAGAAAACCTCCTTCAACAGCGAGGACCTGCCCCGTTTTTAGGCTCAGGGGTGCTTAGGCGTGAGAGCCAAATACGCCCCGTGGACAAAATTCGTTGGCGCAGCCACTGCTTCGAGCCGGTCCAAATCAAACTCCTTATAAAGATCCAAGCAAAATAGATCGGCTGCCTCGTGGTATTCCACGGGTTTCTCCAGCAGATAGTTCAGACTTGCCATCCCCTCACGAATGACGATTTCAGAGAACAAATTGGGCTCCAGCGCGGCCGCGATTAAGGCCGCCACCTGGTTTCTCATCCCGTTGGTTTCCAAACGCAACTTGGAAGCCGCGGAGCGATCTTTGATCCAATGGGCCATCTGAATCAGTTGGGCTGCCTCCATTCCGATGGGGCGGTCGCCGATGCCATGAAGAATCTGCTGAAAGTCTGAAGTACCAATTTCGCACCAAGCATCCCCGCTGAATATCAGGTCGCCCGCCAGCACTTGTTCCCCTCGGTTGACTCGGTCGGACACTTCTGCTCCTGCTGCCTTCTTGCCTTTGTCATTCAATACAACAGTTACCGGAGCATTTTCCGGTGCGTTAATTGCTTTAAACCAAACTGCGTTAGCGCTCAGACCATTGCTCATTGTTGCTATCGTCCAGAGACGCTCGATCTCGACCGGTTTGTATCGAACTAGGTTTTTGAGCAGGGTCCTTTGTTCGGCTGCCCAAGCGATGCGTTTAGCTGGGTCCGAGGAAATCGGCGGACGCCTGATCGCGCCGGCCAATTGGCGGGCCAGACCCAAAATGGTCAGATTATTCTTCGGCAGCCCTGCCACCAACTCGTCGTAGCTTTTGACTTCCGAATCAGACGGGATCTCGCTGGCGATGAGGGGCAGATTGAAGTGTTGGCTGAAGAAGCGATAAGCCTGGAGGCGGTTATCAAGCTGGTAGTTGTGGGTGCCAGGGTCTCGATTTTCGTGCCAGTCAAATGCATCTTCTTTTCCATAGAGCTTGAAAATCGGTTTGATGGCATCGAAGGCCAAAGGCTTGACCAAC
>QHZQ01000159.1 GCA_003224725.1 Acidobacteriota bacterium
TATAACGGTCCTAAGGTAGCGAAATTTCTTGTCGGGTACGTTCCGACCTGCACGAATGGCGTAACGATTTGGGCGCTGTCTTAACGAGTGGCTCAGCGAACTTGTAGTACCGGTGAAGATGCCGGTTACCCGCATCTAGACGGAAAGACCCCGTGCACCTTTACTATACCTTAGCAATGAGTTATGGTGCGATACGCGCAGGATAGGTGGGAGGCTTTGAACCATGCCTTTTGGGGTGTGGGGAGCCAACGGTGAGATACCACCCTTATTGTTCTGTGGTTCTAACCTATTGCCGTTATCCGGCAAAGGGACATTGCTAGGCGGGTAGTTTGACTGGGGCGGTCGCCTCCTAAACGGTAACGGAGGCGCTCGAAGGTGTCCTCAGGCTGTTTGGAAATCAGCCATAGAGTGTAAAGGCATAAGGACGCTTGACTGCGAGACAGACAAGTCGAGCAGGTGCGAAAGCAGGACTTAGTGATCCGGTGGTTCTGTATGGAAGGGCCATCGCTCAACGGATAAAAGGTACGC
Organism: Acidobacteriota bacterium; assembly: GCA_003224725.1. GTDB lineage: Bacteria > Acidobacteriota > Terriglobia > Versatilivoradales > Versatilivoraceae > QHZQ01. Next base: position 529 of record QHZQ01000159.1, read on the forward strand.
CGGGGATAACAGGCTGATCTTGCCCAAGAGTTCATATCGACGGCAAGGTTTGGCACCTCGATGTCGGCTCATCGCATCCTGGAGCTGTAGAAGGTTCCAAGGGTTAGGCTGTTCGCCTATTAAAGCGGTACGTGAGCTGGGTTCAGAACGTCGTGAGACAGTTCGGTCCCTATCTGATGTGGGCGCAGGAGATTTGAGGAGGGCTGTCCTTAGTACGAGAGGACCGGGATGGACGAACCTCTAGTGTACCAGTTGTTTCGCCAGAGGCAGTCGCTGGGTAGCTAAGTTCGGTAGGGATAAACGCTGAAGGCATATAAGCGTGAAGCCCACTCCAAGATGAGATCTCCCAACCGCAAGGTTTGAAGACCCGTAGAAGACCACTACGTATATAGGCTGGATGTGTAAGGTCAGCAATGGCTTCAGCTAACCAGTACTAATCGGTCGTTCGGCTTGACCATTATCAAAATCAGTGGTCAGTGACGAGTGATGAGTGAAGAGAACCAAAACCGTCACTGGCTTCACTGGTAAACTTGAGAAACCCTAAACGAGATATTGATAGATTGAACGAGCACGCCGTGGTCGGTTGTTGAAACTCACCACTCGTCACTCGTCCTGTTTTATCTCGGTGATTCTAGCGAGGGGGTCACACCCGTTCCCATCCCGAACACGGAAGTTAAGCCTCTCAGCGCCGATGGTACTGCCAGGGAAACTTGGTGGGAGAGTAGGTCATCGCCGGGATTTACTTTTGAGCCTCGATTTTTTCGAGGCTTTTTTTGTTTGCACCCGAGATAATGTTTTCGGAGGACAACTTCAAGGTACACCGCTCTATCTAATCACAGGGTTGATTTGATCTTGTCGGAGGAATCTATGGGTCGAAGTAGAACCATCACGTTGTTCTTGGTCTTTTTCTTGGCGAGAAATTTGTTTGGCCAAGCCGACAGGAGTCCCAGCCTAAGGAAAGAAAACCCTCCTCTTCCTCCTGAAGAAATCATTCGAAAGTTCGCTGAAAAGGAAGAAGAATTCCGCAAAGCCCGGGAGCACTACATCTATCGCCAGAGCGTTCGCATCGAGGTTCTCGAATTAGGAGGGAGACGAACGGGCGAAGAGTATGTCATGGTCTCAGATATCCTCTTTGACGATAAGGGCAGGCGGGTCGAGAAAGTGGTCAAAGCGCCTCCTAGTACTTTGCGAAGTATCATCTTAATGCCCGAAGATATCCAGGATATTCAGAACATCTACCCCTTCGTTCTTACGATCTCTAGTATTAGCAAATATAATCTCAACTACCTGGGGAAAGAGAAGGTCGATGAACTTGATACCTATGTCTTCGATGTCAATCCAAAGTCCATTGAAAAAGACGAGCGCTACTTCGAAGGTAAGATCTGGGTCGATGAGCAAGATCTGCAAATCGTGAAAACTTACGGAAAAACGGTCTATCATATAACCAAAAAGAATCGGGATGCTCGCTTCCCGCGATTTGAAACCTATCGAGAGAATATCGATGGCAAGTATTGGTTTCCAACTTACACCAAGGCGGATGACGTACTGCAATTTCCGACACAAAATGTGAGAGTCAGAGAAATTGTGAAATATGAAAATTACAAACGGTTTGAAGCCGAGGTCAAGATAACCGTAGGCGATGAAGTGTCACCAGGTGAGAAAAAACCATCCGAGAAATAAAGTCGGTCCCGTAATGGCCCACAGACAGCCCAGACGCAGAGAGAAAGGAATCCCTGAGAAAGCGTTGGATTTGGCTGCAGGAATCGTGCGTGGAAAGCATCACATTTGGTTGAAGCCTGGGATGCTTGTAAGCTTGTGTCTAATAGTAGCGAGCAACCTCAGACCGCCCGGGAGTGCGGCTCTGTCGGACACGGACCCCTCACCCGGCCTCCGGCCACCCTCTCCCATTGGGAGAGGGGCTGGGGGGGAGGGGACGGCAGCTTAACAAATTTTGACCGAAGTTTGAACTTCGTCGCCACCAAGTAACCCTTGAGCTTTCGTTTTAGTTTGAGACGCATTTCGGCCTTGGAGTCCTTATCCCTCCCCCATCTCCGCGCCTCTACGGTGAAAAAATCTGTAGGCTCTGACTGGTAAGCCCTAAGGGAGCCGATGCGAATAATGCGAAATCTCGACGAGGCGATTCCCCAGGTCGCAAAACCGTTCGCAATTTCAAGCACTATTTTCAGAGAAGAATTGTGGACAACGTTACCACCCGAAAAGTCCTCAGGATGTTGAGGACACACTATCCTTTCGTCGCAAAAAACATCAGACAGCACTTTCGCAACTGGTACGCCCTCCGAGTGAAGAAGAGTCATATTGTTCCGCCTTATTCGGCGGTTCTCTACGTGTCTCATCATTGCAATTTAGCCTGTACTTATTGCACACAGAAAACTCCGGACGTGTTCAGCGACGAGCTAAGCACGGCGCAGACCATTGAGTTGATGCGGATTATTCGCCGGGAAACTGATTATTTGCTCTTGACAGGGGGCGAACCACTCCTGCGGTCCGATATCGTGGAACTGGCGCGAGCAGCTCGAGAAGAACTGAAATTTCGCTCCGTGATGCTGATCACCAATGGAACCCACCTGCAGGAAAAAGAGCACGTGCTTGATTATCTCACCAGTCTGGTGGTCAGTTTGGATGCAGTATCCGTAGACCACACGCTCCCTCGGTCCAAGCCTCATGTGGTCGAAAAGGTTATTGAGAACCTACTCTATTGTCGCTCCAAAGGCAAGCCTGCAAGATCCAACATCACGATCAGCACCGTTATTATGGAAGAGAACCTAGATGAAACCGAAAGAGTGCTGGAGTTTTGTGTGCAGAATAAGTTTGTCTTCTCCGGACAGACCGCACTTACGAATCGTTTGCCCAATCGGAATTTGCTGGAGAGCGAACGCTACCACCGACTGATCGAAAAAATCATTGAGTATCGCAAGCGCGGGCTGCCAGTCAACGGAACCCCTAAGCTGTTGCGGACGGTGCTAGAATTCAGGCCTTTCAACTGCTATCCCACGATGTTTCCCCGAGTCTATCCCAACGGCGACGTGTTTTATCCTTGCGAGCCGCTGAAGACCATTGGGGGCAATCTCTTTTGTGAAGGCTCCTTCAAGAAAATTTTCGAGAGAGGCAGACGACTTTATGGCGACATTCCCTTCTGCCAGGGGGTCTGTTATCTCTTTGGAAATGTGATGACCCATTTCTACGTTGAAGAGTTTTGGGAATTCGCAAGAGACTCGATCCGATACTAAAATGAATTAGCCCCATTGGATAAGCAGATGTGGCCCCTTCCTGCCTCTCCTCCCCATTCAATCCGCGATTATGCCCGAGGTCCCCACATATCTTTGGCGAAGAGCAGTGGAAAGTCTCGAAAACGGGTAATCTAACGGGATAACTTGGTCGCTTGGCTGGTCGCCCGACAGAAGACTTTTCCGACCTGCCATCCTCAACTCCCTCCTCAGGAACTTGCGCTGCTGGGACCCAGCCTGGCGCCTGAGGCTGATCCTACTACTGTGGAAAATATCCAGCGAACCTTTCACACAGGTCCACCAAAGTCTTGACTCCAAACCCCGTGGCGCCTTCCTTATAATACTTCCAGCTCTTATCAAACATAAAGGGACCGGCGATATCCAAGTGGGCCCAAGCGGTATTTTCGGGAGTGAATTCTTGCAGAAAGAGGCCAGCCGTAATAGCTCCGCCATTAACTCCGCCGATGTTATTGATGTCTGCGTAAGGAGTCTTTAATAGATCCTTGTATTCCTCGGGAAGGGGTAGCTGCCACAGATTTTCACCGTGATTCTTGCCTGACTTAATCACGGCATCAATGAGTTCCTGATTATTTCCCATGATTCCTGCATAAGCCTGTCCGAGCGCCCGAACAACTGAGCCCGTGAGTGTTGCTATATCGACGAGGTGAGTCGCTGCCAGCTCCGACGCTCTGGCAAAAGCATCAATCAAAACCAAACGTCCCTCGGCATCGGTATTGTCGACTTGCACTGACTTTCCATTCTTGGCGACAAAGATGTCACCTGGCCGCTGGGCATTGGCATCAGGGAAATTTTCCGCCGAAGGAATAATGCCAACCACGTTGATGTTGGGTTTTAACTGAGCGACGGCTTTCAGGGTGTAAAGTACTGCAGCTCCGCCGGCCATATCGCCTTTCATCTCCAACATCTTTTCGGAAGGCTTTATGGAAATACCGCCTGTGTCAAAGGTGATGCCCTTACCCACCAGGGCCAGCTTTACCTTGGATTTCTTCGCAGACTTATATTCCAAGCTGATGAGACGCGGCGGGTGGATGCTTCCTTTGCCCACAGAGACCAGTGCCGTATAGCGCTGCTTTTGGAGGTCCTTTTCATCAAGGACCGTAACTTTCAAATGGTATTCCTTGCCGATCTGCTGGGCTAGGTCTGCCAGTACTTCAGGATAGACTACGGATCCAGGCTCGTTTACAATTTCTCTACATTCATTCACAATTTCGGAAACGAATGAGTAACGGCTCAATTTTCTTGCGGAGATTTCCCGCGAAGATTCGTTAACGATTAAAGTCACTCTCAACCCTTCCAAATATTTGTTCTTTTCTTTCTTGTACTTCTCAAACGTGTAACTGCCCAGGATCGCTCCTTCAACCACTTTTCCCAGGTAGGTGGCGCCATCCTGGCCGTTCAACAAAAGCGCGACATTACTTAGATTCAGATCCTTGCCATACCCCAAAGCACGAGCTGAGAAAATCTTGACCTTTTCCCAGATGTTATAAGCCGAATCCAACAATGAATGAAAGACCAGGACATGCCTGATTCCTTCCTCGGACCATCGAGTGAAGTATTCCTTCTTGACCGTTTTGCCTTCGAAATCACGGCGCAGGTTGTCTAAGAGAGTCTTCAACTTCGAATCTTCGACAAAACCGAATTCCAATTCCTTATCGAGCAGTACCACCAGCAAATCAGTCTTTACTTTTGAAATAGAGGTGCTCACGATTTCAAATTTCATAAAGCTCTCCTTCTAGCGTGACTCCAATTTTCCCGCAATGGCGTCGCTATTAGCCCGATTGGAAGAACAACGGAAAGTAAATTATTGAGGATTGCAGAGACAAAGGACCTCCCCCTGATTCCCCTGGGCTAGTGGTGCCGAAAAGGCAGGATCGGCGGGAAACTGTATCGAAGCAAGTCCAGCGTGTCTCACTGTGTTTTGCCGAAATCAATAGTTCTGGTTTCTCACTGCCTTTCCAATCTTGGTCTTTCGTTTTTCTTTGTCCGTGGCGGCGGCAGAGAACTCTGTTTGCAGCCGGCTGATGAGCTCCTTCCTGCGCTCATAAAGTCGTCTTAGCTTTCTAGGCTTCGTGGTGGCGATAGCATAAGCAGCAATCAAAGGAATGGCAATCGTAGAGTCACAATAGCAGACCACAGTGCCCGGCAACTTGTCGGGATCGACTTTACCCCAACTGACCGCTTCACTGGGAGTGGCGCCTGAAAGACCGCCGGTATCAGGTCGGGCATCGGTGACCTGCAAAAAATAATCATGACCTTTCTCCGCGATGCCCAGCACTTCCTGAAGTTGCGGTTCAGTCTGCAAGATAAAGTTCTTAGGGGACCCGCCCCCGCAAATGAAGACGGCGCTTTTCCCGCCAGATCGTTTGGCAGCCAACACTATAGAAGCCGTCTCATTCACATCAGCCGACACATCGATCTTGAGCTTACTGCCGGCCAGGGCTTTAGCCGCGACATTCATCCCGATCGAACTGTCACCAGGGGAGGAGGTGTAGATGGGAACACCATGACGGTAAGCTGCCGCCAGCAAGGATTTGTTGCGCAACCTCAACATCTTTTCCCGTTCGTTGACATACTTTCCAATTAGATAATGAAACTCCCCAGTACTCATCTCCCTTTGAAATTCGGGCGCTTTGATCACTTCCCGGAAGAATTGGTCCGTCGAGAGAAGTACGCGATAATCAAAAAAGATATCGTAAATACGCACCACGCCTTCCTGGCGCAGGACGACGTCGTTGATTTGCGGATCGCCGCAATGCAAACTGAGACCGATACCAAAATGAGCATCGTGGTACAGGTTGGCCCCGGTAGTGACCATCCAATCGATAAACCCTCTTTCTATGAGCGGGATAAAGGTCGAGATACCCATGCCAGCGGGGATTAACGCTCCAGAGAGGGACATCCCGACAGTCACATCCTCAGCCAACATCTTTTGCGCATAGAGCTGGCAGCCCTCCCGCAGGCGAGCTGCGTTGTATGCTACAAACACTTCATCAATCAGATTTGCAAGCTTAATCCCTTTACGGATCGGAGAAGGATTGATTTTTTTTCCAGATAGAAACCTGCTTTGCCTGGGCATTAACTCCCTCGAGTCATGCTGAAGTGAATTTTGTCGTTGGCCCAACCATGAATGTTCAAGGGCGTCGTAAAGAGTAAACGATCCCTCCGAATTTTTAAAGGAGATTGTCCAACAAGGTTGTGCGAAATAAGTCCTGATGAGGATTAATGGAGGGCTTCATGCGGTTTTATGACAGTGTGGTTTTATGGCGTTGACAATTCTTAAGTCCGTGGCGTAACATCCCAGAAAGTTCGCAAGCAGGCTTTCATTCTTGGGAGGCTTGCTACCTGCAGTAGTTCTTGTGGGGCTGTAGCTCAGTTTGGGAGAGCGCGTGACTGGCAGTCACGAGGTCGTGGGTTCGATCCCCATCAGCTCCACCAAGTTACAAACCTACCGATTCCGCTGTGTCACTCCTGGTGTCAGTTGGCGTATCATAAAGGACGTTACCTACCCCGATTCTAAAGGATGCTCCGATAAAGAGAATTCATTTCGTCCTGCAACAAGTTTTGTTGATGATCCTGTTGACCCTGGCTGTATCACAGTCGGCAATGGCACAAAGTGTTTCCAAAGTGGAATTGTTTGGAGGTTATTCCCATCTCTGGGAGCATAAAAAACATGTTCATGGGTGGAGCGCATCATTCGGCTTCAATGCGAATCAATGGCTGACCCTTGTGGGTGATGTCAGCGGTCACTATCCTGCCGACGAAACAGAGTTTACTCGACTGTCAACCACCACCTTTAACGTGGATCAGTACCGGTTCTATTTTGGGCCGCGATTCTCCGTCCGGAAGGTAAAGAACATCACTCCTTACTTTCACCTTTTATTGGGGGTTGCTCATACCAGGATAGCGTTTTCGGGAACCAGTTCCTCTGATCTCCCTCCCACAGGGCCGTTTCCGTTCTCCGAGGTGCGATCGACAAACCACTTTAGCGGGGCGGCAGGGGCGGGCCTGGACGTTAAAGCCAGTGAGCGCATAACAGTACGCCTCATCCAGACCGACTACATCAGAGATGCAGGCCACACGAGTGGTCTCTGCCGCCTTGTCTGTCCGCAGGGGGTACGTTTCGGCTCTGGGGTTGTTATTGGTCTCGGTAAAAAGTAATGGTTACAAGCAAGTCAAGAGATGATTAACCCAAGAAATGGGCAAGACCTTCCTGCTAAAGCAACTCGCTTAAGTCCCAATCTGAAGACTTTCCCGCCCTCCCATGCTCCCGCCTCAAGCGCCAGATTTCCCGTGCAAAATGGCTTCCATCCTGTGGTGGGGTGGCAGGGATCACTCACGATGGATTGTACTGTCTGGATCTCCTGCCCAAGCCAAGCTGCTTGATGACGAGGGCAATTTTAGCGTTGCAGGATCGGCAAGTCAGGGCTAAGTTGCAGGGTTCGGTGTGGCTCTCATCGCCGTCAATGTGTGCGACCATCAAGCCGTCGACCCTGCACCAATGCCTTCCAGGTGGTCGGCACTCAACAGCCCTTTGCCGCAATCGCCGAACTGTTACCACTTCCTTACGCCAGCGCCACCCGCAGGCTGGCCTTAGGCTTCCCCCTCGTCGCTTTCACCTTCGGTGATGTCCTGGATTGACTCAATCTGGTCTCTCAATCGGCAGGCTTCCATAATCCTGGAGATTGGACATTTTCATTGCCGCGTAGCGGCATCTGAGGGTAGGCCGGCCTTTCAAGGCCGGTCTCGGCAACCCAATTTCCCAACCCGTCGCAGAGCGACGGATGAGATGGCAAAGCCCAACGGTGTGCGAGATTCAAGCGCCGCGACGCGGCGGCGAGACAGGCGTTTGTGTGCCCAATAAATATCACCTATCGAGAAAACGCTTGTTTCATGGTCGGGACTTGACAACTGCAGGAATCTCAATACGCGTCGTGGTCTCGCCAGACCTAAAATGTCCAATCTCCAAATAATCGGGGAAGACTTTTTTCGCGATCTGCAATCGGCTCACTCGTATCTCAGCGCCACCATCGGATCGACTTTTGTTGCTCGACGGGCGGGAAAATAACCTGCGGAAACGGCAACGGCGCCCAAGACTACCGCAGCAAACACTACGGCTGCTAAGTCTGTCGGCGCGATCCCGAATAGGTGACTCTTGATGAGCCGAGTTGTGAGGAACGTAACGCCTAATCCAGTCGCTACTCCAATCGCAACCAGCCCTAGGGTCTCCTTTAAGACCAGCCACAGAACTTGATGGCGTTGAGCTCCCAGCGCCATGCGAATCCCAAGCTCGCGGGTTCTTCGGCTCACTCCGTAAGCCATTACCCCGTAGAGCCCTATCGAGGCAAGCAAAAGTGTCAGCAAACTGAAGAAACCGGACAGTGTGGCGAGCAAACGTTCTTGAGCCAAGGATTCGTCGACGAGCTTTGCAAATGTCTTAATGCTAAACACGGGGAGATCTTTGTCCAGAAACTGGAATTCCTTTCGAATCGCACTAATCAATTCGTTAGGAGCGCCGGCGGCAAGAACGTGCAAGGCGTAGATGTTTTGTCTGGCGGGGTACTGCAGGAGAGGCAGGTAGACGACACGACGAGGTGGTTCCCGCAGATTGACATACCTCGTGTCCCCCACCACACCGACAATCTCCAGGTCCTCCCCTGCCAGTTCGCCAATCCCAATTCGCCGGCCGATTGGATTTTGATTTCCAAAGAAGTAGTGCACAAACCTTTCATTGATAATCGCAACCTTGGAAGACTCACCCTTGTCGGCGAAGGAGAAGTCTCGGCCCATCAGAAGAGGTGTGCTCATCGTCCGAAAAAACATTGGACTAACCTCATCTACATGGGTACTCCTATCACCATTAAATTGTTCCTGGCCTAGGTGGACAGAAACCCCGCCGCCGCGTGATGAAAGGACGCTCGAACGTATCCCCGCCGCCAGACTGGCGGAGCGTACTCCCGGCAGAACTTCGACACGCCGGATCAACTCCTCATAGAAGCGTGCGATTTGGTCGGGCGTGTAGCGCTCCCGCACATGCTTCATCGAGAATATAAGGATCTTATCGGTACTGTTGGTGGAGTCGACCGGTTCCAGATTCGTCAAGGTGCGGACAAAAAGTGTCGCCACAACCAGTAGCGACAAGGAGAGGGCCACCTGAAAGACTACCAGCGCCTTTCGAAGCTCAAGACGGTGCGGCTTGTGTCCGTCTGCAGAGGCGTCGCTCTTGAGCAAGGGGATCAGGTCACACCGTGTACCACGGATTGCCGGCGCCAATGCAAACAGGATGCCTGTTATCACCGCAATGCAAAAGTTGAACACAAGCATTCGGATGTCAGGGTGAAGTTCGAGGACAATGGGTGTCGTATCTTGCGGCAAAAATGAAAACAAAAGGTCGGTTCCCCAGTGGGCCACAAGCAGACCCGCAAAGCCTCCGAACAGAGAGAGCAAAACGCCTTCGGTGAGCAACTGACGAACCATCCTGAGCCGACTGGCCCCAACCGCCAGCCTGACGGCGACCTCCTTTTGTCGCCCTGCCGCCCTGGCTAGCAGAAGGTTGGAGATATTAATACAAGCGACACACAGAACAATACCGACTATGGTCATTAGAATAAAAAGTGGCTCCTCAAATTGGCGGCGCAAGCCGGAGGAGCCCCGCTCTCCTGGCAACAGCTCGATATGTTGTGTTCCATAACGCGGGTTAGATTTTAGCTCCGGATTCTCCTGGAGCATCTGCTGATACAAGACCTCTGTCGCTGCCTCTGCTTGCTGCATGCTTACACCGGGCTTCAATCGGGCCCACGTTTGATCGCTACCTCCCTCTCCCATTGGGACTCTCACGTCCGGCGAGAAACCCACCTCAAGGCCAAAGTAACCGGGAGGTGTTACTCCAACGACCGTGTGCGCGTCGCCATTGAGATAGATCGTGCTTCCTATTACAGTGGAATCACCTCCCAATCTGCGTTTCCAGAATCCATAACTTAGGATTGCTACTCGATGGATGGGAGTTTTATCATCTTGCTCAGAGAAGACACGACCCAGGAACGCATGGACTCCCAAGAGCGAGAAGTAATTGCCCGACACCCACTCTCCCATCACTCTTTCAGTTACGTCGGTTTTTCCACTCTCACGAAAGCTCATCCCATCGTACCCTTCAGTTAGAACTCCACGAAAAACTTCGCTGCTTCGCCGAAGCTCGTGAAACATGGGATAAGGAATGACTCTCGGTTCTCCTCTCTTTGAGTTGCGAGTGACCCCAATGCGTACCAACTCTTGGGGGTCTTTGACTGGAAGGCTCTTGAGCAGGATTGTATCGACCAAGCTGAAGATCGCAGTATTTGCCCCGATCCCGAGAGCCAGTGACACAACTGCCACTGCGGTGAACACAGGGCTTTTGGCAAGTACACGCAAGCCGTAACGGACATCCTGGATTAATGTTTCCATAAACTCACCTATTCGCACCTCAGCGCCACCATGGGATCGACCCGGGACGCTCTCCTGGCAGGAAGATAGCCAGCAACTGCACCAACCGCGAGTAGCAGCAATGTCGCGATTGTGAGGGTAAGCGGATCATTGGGCGTGAGTCCGAAGAGCTGGCTGGAGATTAGTCGAGTAGCCACCAGAGCTACAGGCAGCCCGATGCCCACGCCGATCAGGACCAGCAGCAGCGTTTCCCGTAGCACCAGCCAGAGCACGTCTCCGCTCAGTGCGCCCAGAGCCATGCGAATGCCGATTTCATTCGTCCTGCGGACCACGGCGTGGGACATGATGCCGTAAAGACCGATGGATGCTAGTAGCAGAGCGAGCAGACCGAAGAAGCTTGTGAGGGTGGCGACCAGGCGCTCCTGGAACAGAGATTCGCCCACCTGTTGGGTCAACGTCTTGACGTCAAATACCGGCAGGTTTTTGTCCATGGTTTGGACCTCATGCCGGATGGCGGTGATTAGATTCGTCGGATTGCCCATCGTGCGAACCATGACCAGGATCCTTCCACATTTGAGGTTGCATCATGATAGGTACGGAAATATCCGGTGACCTGCCAGGCTTGAGGCCGAAAAACTCGGGAGGCGTCACTCCTATGAGGGTAAAGGGAGTACCGTTCACACGGATCGGCTTGCCCACCACAGAGGGGTCAAGGCCAAATCGTCGCTGCCAGTAAGCGTAACTGATCACGGCGACAGGGTGCCCGCCCGGTATTTTGTTATCCTCGGCCGTGAGAGTTCGACCGAGAATGGCCTTGATCCCCAGCACCGAATAATAATTGCCGGATACCAGTTGTCCCAAGGCCACTTCCGACTGGCCGTTCTATATCCCTGCACCGATACCAGTCTCATCCGGCCCCCGCCGCCGACCGGGCTAGACCATGCCAAACTGGCTGACCCAACACCGGGAAGGGCATTGACTCGCTCTAACAATTGCTTGTACAAATCGGCGGTCTGAGTGTCCTTGTAGCCAATCAAGGTTGGGTCAACTGAGAGCAACAACACATTGTTGCTGTTAAAGCCAGGATAAAAATGGT
>QHZQ01000160.1 GCA_003224725.1 Acidobacteriota bacterium
GACCTCGACTCGGGCCGTTGCTTCATAAAGTGGCTGCATTTTGAAGGAAATAATCGCCACTAAGGTTGTCAAGACAAAGGCCACCGTCAATACCGCCCATCGGTATTTAACCAGAATCTGTTTGTATGCTCGCAGATGGGAATGGGTGTTCGTATTGTCGATATCCAAATTGAGGATCGGCAAAGCACGAGGGTTTAGCCGTTCGGGAGAGTTGCGCTCAATCCGAGCTAATTCCTGCTGTTCAGTCATAAATCGAAACTCCTAGATGAGAGTCAAAAGAATTATTCATGAAGCTTGAGGTTTACCGTCCCCAAGTGGGATTTTCAGAACAACCATTCATGATCCGGCGGATCACCGCCCTGCGCGCGTGGTCTTGTTGAGACTGGTTGTCCCCCTTCGAAGCAGTCTCCGTGGCGGCCTGTGCCATTTCCCGCCTGAAAATCTCCCGCAGGCTGCACAGCCTGCTGCCCAGGGAACTTCGACTATCGGCGCCAGATAATGACGCCCGTGGTGATTTGAAGGGCTGCCTCGGCAGCCCGCCGTATTGCCTTCTTACTGCTGCTGTCGGGTACAAAGAGAATGTCCTCAGCTTGCAACGAACAATCTGGGGCACGACCCGCCAAGACTTCTGCCAAGTTGACCGGAATTTCCTTTCGGCCTCCCGCTAGATTGAGGTCTTTGCGAATAATGATGGCTTTATTCCGGACAGCCGTGGCTTTCAAATCTTCGGCCAGGGCGACGGCCTTCAGCACGGTCATTTCTTCCTTGGAATTCTTCAAGGGGAAACCTCCCGGGCGATTCACCGCTCCAACAACGTAAATGATTCCGGAACGCTGAACGGTGACCCGGTCACCTGGGTACAAATCGAGGTTGAGACTCGAGTCCCCTGCTTCGAGGAGGCGTTTTAAATCCACAGTGGCTATCCGATCCGGCGAATCCTCCTGTTCAGCTCCATCCTCTCCAGCGCCTCGCGCCCGCATCCGAGCCGCAGATTTGCCTCGAATAATCGTAGCCGTACTCCCCGCCTCTTCTGTCAGGCCTTCGGCTTGGGACAGCACATCCAGCAGTGTAGTCCGACCAAAGAGGGGATAGATCTGCGGTTTCTTGACCGCGCCTGTAACGGCTATCGAGTGGACGCGGGATTCTTTTACCTCTACCGTTACCTGCGGGTTGATCACAAGTCCTGCAGTTTGCAACCTTTCGCTGATAAGCCCGGAAAGTTGCCTTGGTGTTCTCCCTGTAGCTTGGAGAGGTTCTGGAAGCAAGGGCAAGGTAATTAGGCCGCTAGGACTGACCCGATATTGGCGCGACATTTCTGAGACATCGAAAACATCAACTTGCAGGACATCGTCTGGGAGAATGACGTAATCTTCTGCCTCAGGATGGGAAGACAGGGCTGGTTTCGAATCCAATTCACGAGGACCATGATCCCTATTCGCGCTGTAAGCCTGGTCTTGACCATGCAGGGGGGTGAAGATTCCCAAGATAATGGCCCCGGCCAACAAAACTCTTGTCATGGCCGGTGCTCTGACCCAGCCGCAAAAGAACAAATCCATGCATACCGAACCTGAAAACATCTTTAAGCTCTCCTTTTGGAGGATTTGAAGGCTCAACCTGTAATGTTTGAGTCAAGTGGAATTGTTTGAGTTCCCATTGGTACAGTTGTAAATTGAGAGAATTTCCTTGGAAGTTAGTACCTCAATAACAGAGCCATTTCCTCGAGCGCGAGGTTACGATCTGCTCTTGCAAATTCAAGGGGGCTCCGCTGAGCGTTGCAATAGGATTAGTGACGACAAGCATTTCTGCCCGGCGCTCTCCGTATCGTTTGATCACATAATCGTAAGCCCCCAATAACAGTGGCGGACGGTCTCTCAGGTGGTGGGCATCGCCATCAGCTCATCAAAAAATGCTTTAGCTGATTCTCCGAAACGACCCAAAAAAGACTGAGCAGGCTTTGATTCGATCAAGGTGTCAAGGTTAGAGAAAAGAAAATCAATATTCGAAGGGTCCAAGAATACCAATGACGCAAGGGAGAGGGCGCAGTAGAGGACGGCGCCAATAAGAAGACTCAAGTCAGGAAAGCAACCTCTGCCTCCCGGCCACTCAATACGGTCCAGTCAGGTCGCAGACAGCGCTCCACCACCGACGAGTCAACTTCGACCGCAATAGACTTCCGTAAGAGTTCCACGGACAACACCAGTCTGAGTGAATTTTTTTTCCGCGCCAGGATTCCCTGGATTCCTTCTAGTGGACCGGATTTGATCCTAACCCAGTCGCCACACTTCAAGAAGGGGTGAGGTTCAAGTTGCATACGTCTTTCGACCAAGCGTTGTAGCGACTCAATCTCTGCTTGCGGAAGCGGCGCCGGTTGGCTTGCGCTTCCAACGAAGAAGTACACACCCGGCGTGCTCAGGATTTCGGGCCTCTGTTCCAGCTTTCCGTAAAGGAACACATAACAGGGAAACAAAGGCAGTGAAAGCTGCTTGAACCGGTCTTTCCATCGGTGAATAACGAAGTAAAGTGGAAGGAAAACTTCGAATCCCCTAGTCGAGAGAATCTTGGCGACAGCCTTTTCGTGCTGGTGCCGCGTATAAAGAGCGTACCAAGCTGAACCAGCCTGGTTATTGAAGGTTATTGTCGAATTTTTTACTAAATGCATAAAGCTCCGCTCTGTGAATTACAGGAAGAAATCTCCTCGTAATCCGGTCCCCTTTGTCAGCTTCGCCAAACTCTCGGAGAGGGCGTCAGGTTCTCGTCTCTAGGCTCGCGTCGTGACTTTTAAGCCCCGGTAAAGAAAAAGATTCGACTCCGGATTAATGCTCTCCTCACGGCTTGATTATCACGTGCCTGCTGAGCCTTGAATCAGTTCATCGAGTCCGCGCCGCAGGAACTGCCCTCCCTGTCGAAACCGAACGGCAATTTGGTACGAAGGTCCCTGTAGCTCCCGCATCACGATCGCCTTGAAACGGACCGTTGTCACTCCTTCTTTGGATGCGCGCGGAAGGTGAACATCTAGAATAACTCGTGTGCCCACTCCCAGGGAGCGGTCTAAGTAGAATCGAGCACCGCCAACTCCAATGTCGCGCAACTTACCCTCCTCCAGCCCAAGACCCTTTCTTGGTCGTGGAATTTCTATTGAAACGGGGCACTCGATCTGAAATCGCTGTGCATGGCGTTTTTCACCCGGTCTTGAAAAAGCCATCGAAATAACTCCCTTGAAATTTCCTCCTGGAGGGAAGCTTTGAAGAAATTGAGTCCCTCTGCTTAGAGAAGATCCCACGGGGCCGTTCAATCATCAGGGACACCCTGCCTTCAATGAGTCCCTCAGACTGGCTGAAGCCGTGAAAAAACTTAGGTCGTGGTGGCAATTATGACCTCTGACGATTGCGAGCGGATTCGAACGCCTTTCACCGAGAATTCCTACAATTTGACAACCCCCATGAAAGGGCGCCGGTTTGCCTAGCACTAACGGAATCTTTCGACTGGCTTGTCTGGTCCGGCCACACACGAAATAGAATCTTTACGCCCTTCCCGAGAAGGAAGACTGAATCCTTTAAACCAACGGAATTGTCTACCCTCCGTGCGACAAAAGCAATCGCCTGAACTTATCATTTAGTGCAGGTTTTTAGGATGAGCCCCAGAAGCTGTCGGGTCATCTGGCAGGGCTAGGCCATGATTCATACGTGGAGATTCCCGACCGACGCCATTGCTCCTGGTGATATCTTCTGCTAGGGTACACACCCTTGGGGTTTTATTCGTTTCAGCGAGGAGTTAGGAGCTAGAGCCTTTGATCCTGCGTCAGGTTAATTCAAACGGGTGAGTTTCGACGGAAGAAAGAGCATTTTTTCAGGCAGGATGTTCGGGTAAACGGGTGAGCGGAGCTCGAAGGCGGAAGATAGCAACAGAAGCTATTCGCTGGTAGTTGATCGTCACTCGGCTTGGCTTCACGCTTCCGAAGCCTTGCGCTGTCGCTTGTTCTGAAGTGGAGAGCCTGGCAGCTTGCTCCTAGTCCCTCGGAACTATTGCAAGCCGCTTCCAGAAGGGTGTTACCTGAAGCGGGATTCCAATGCATATTGGATTCAGCTGCGCTTGGCAAACAGGAGTACCCTGTGGACCGCAGAAAATTCATTTCCCAAAGCGCTTCCTACGCCTTCTTGCTAACTACGCCTTGGGCGAGTGCGACAAGACCTTTTGAGAATAATGCGTCTCTAGACCCAATTCCGGAGCCTCATTTCCCGGATCGCTTGCACCTTTTTGTGTGGCGCAACTGGGAGTTGGGCAATGTCGCCCGATTGGCTCAGGTCGTGGGAACAACGCCCGAAAATATTCTAGCCATTGGAGCTTCCATGGGGCTTCCGAAAAAAATCGAGCTCACAGAGGATCAGCGGCGCCGGCTTTATATTACTGTTATACGTCAGAACTGGCATATCCTTCCGGAGGATCAGTTGATAGACCTTCTGGGCTGGAGCCATGAGCAGTACGAGTACGTCTTAAAGGAGGACGATTTCCTCTGGATAAAGCTGGGTTCCGTGAAACCGCATTGTGAGAGGCTCAGATATGAAGCACCTTCGCTTGAAGCTCGACGGCGAGCAGCTGAAATCAAGCAGACGGTGCGCAGCAGCTTTGGCGCCTTTCTCGACGAACCGGGCGAGCTCGCCTTCGCCTTCGTGGCACAACTCAGCGCGGTCCAACCGAGTTCGGACCGGGTGTCTTGTAACGGGCCTTCTGCCGACGAAATCGATTTGAGTCGCGGCTGGACGCTTTTGAGACCTTCGGAGAGTTCGGGCATTCCCGTCTCGTTCGTGGAGGAATTTGAGATATACCTTCGCTCGGCCTTTGCTTGTGAAACGAACTTGGCCGACTGGGGAGCACCCGGCTCTTTGGTGATGCGAGTTTCCCTCGATCCTTCGCTAATGAGAGCGTCCGGAAGCTTCGAAGTCAACGCACAAGCGCAAGAAATTCGTGTTGTGGGGCGGGACCTCATGGGTCTCCGGCAGGCACTCTATCATCTCCAAAGCGAGATGGAAGAGCGGCAAGGGCCATATATTCCAAAAGGGGCAGTTCGGCGAACGACCCGTTTTGATCCACGAATCGTCTATTCCTACTTTGCTCTTTATGGCGACCCGCTGATGGAGGAGGAAATCGATCCTTTCCCAGAGGGCTTGTTGGACAAATTAGCTCGTGTGGGGGTAAACGGCGTTTGGTTGCAGGCCGTGCTGCGAAACCTGGCACCCGCCAAAATGTTTCCGGAGTTTGGCGACGGCTGGAAGACGCGCTTGAGGAATCTCGCGAGGCTCGTCGAACGTGCCAAGCATTTTGGAATCAGGGTTTACTTGTATCTTAACGAACCCCGCTCCATGCCGGCGGAATTCTTTGCCTCACGGCCGGAAATGAAAGGAACTCATGACACCGGTGCGGAAAAGCTTTACGCCATGTGCACGAGCTCACCGAAAGTTCGCCAATGGCTGTCCGATAGCCTGGCACATGTATTTGAACAAGTCCCCGAACTGGGCGGCATTTTTTGCATCACGGCGTCGGAAAATCTGACTAACTGCTTCTCCCACGGCATCGCCCAGTTCTGCCCGCGGTGCTCCAAGCGTCAGGCAGCGGAAGTGATTGCGGAAGTGATTCAGACCTTTCGGAACGGAGTGCGCCGGAGCAGCCGTGATGCCGAGGTTGTTGCGTGGGACTGGGGTTGGGGAGAAGATTGGATCCGAAACAGCCCGCCGCCTGAAGATGTTATTGAAAGGCTCCCTAAAGATGTTAGTCTCCTCAGCGTCAGTGAGTGGGACCAGCCAATCAACCGCGGCGGATTTCCAACGAAAGTAGGTGAGTACTCCATTTCCGTCGTAGGGCCCGGTCCACGCGCTGCTCGAAATTGGAATCTGGCTCGGCGGCGAGGACTCACCACCATGGCCAAAGTGCAGCTCAACAATAGCTGGGAAATGTCGGCCGTCCCCTACATACCAGTCCCCAATCTAATTGTAGAGCATTGCCAGAACCTTCTGAAAGTTGGCGTTCAGGGGCTGATGCTGTCTTGGACCGTTGGAGGGTATCCTTCGCCGAATTTCGAAGTAGCTAAGGAATACTACTTCTCGCTTCCACCAGAACCTAATCAGGCCTTGAATCGGGTTGCTGTAAGGAGATACGGCAAGAAGGCCGCTCCAGGGATCCTTGATGCGTGGCAGGCCTTTAGCGAAGCCTTCTTGGAATTTCCCTATGGCCTAGGCCTTTACTCCATACCCACCCAGCATGGTCCAGCCCATCCTTTGCGTTTCCATCGCACTGGCTACAGGGCGACCATGATCCTTTTCCCCTATGATGATTACAAGACGTGGGTGGGTTCCTACCCGATTGAGGTAGTGGAAAAGCAAGTCAAAAAGATGGCGAGACTTTGGCAGATGGGACTCGAAAGCTTTCGCAAGGCGCTCCTTTTGGTTCCTGCTCACCAACTGGCCAACGCTCGCAAGGACTTGGGGATTGCTGAGACTTGTTACTCGCATTTTGAGAGCGTTGCGAATCAAATTCAGTTTTGCCGACTTCGCGACCGATTGGCTTCAGCAAGCCCGGAAGATCGTGCGACGATAACCGCAGATATGATAAGGATCGCAGAAGAAGAAACGCAATTGGCCATACGACAATATGCAGTCTCTAGAGCGGATTCTAGGATTGCCTACGAAGCTTCCAACCATTACTACTATCGCCCCCTTGACTTGGTTGAGAAGGTCCTCAGCTGCGAGCAAGTGGTAAACCAATTGAAAAGGCGGAAGAAATCTCGCAGAGATCGAACTGAGGGATAGTTCGATCTCTTCCTGAATGAGGATCAGGGAGCTGGCCGCACGCTTGTGGCGATGGGTTGGTCGATTTCAAGGCCCCACTACTGTTGGTGGTATCTTCTGCTACGGAACAATCCCTGGGGTTTGATTCGTAGTTTCGACGGGGGAGAACGAGCATTTTATCAAGCAGGATGTTCGCGTAAACGTGTGAGGGGAGCTCGAACTCGGGAGGTAGCAACAGAAACCATTCGCTGGTAGTTGATTGTCACTTGGCTTGGCTTTGGGCTTCCGAAGCCTTGCGCTGTCGCTTGTTCTGAAGCGGAGAGCCTGGCAGCTTGCTCCTAGTCCCTCCGAAGTATTGCAAGGCTGCTTCCAGACGGGTGTTTACCTGAAGCTTCCTGTAGATGGCGTTCAGGTGAGTCTTTACAGTGTTTTCGGATATAAACAGGCGACCTGCAATCTCCTTATTATGGTAACCTTCAGCAAGCAGCACCAGAATCTCTTCCTCTCGATGAGTGAGTTCCTCCGAAGAGCCCTCTAGCCTTTGATCTTGATACTGTCTGAACTCACTAATGATACGGGTGGCAACATGATGGCTCACCCAGATTTCATCCTCTCCGACGATTTTCAGAGCCCTCTCTAGGACTTGGGGCTCAGATCTTTTCGAGACAGAGCCATGGGCGCCTGCCTTGATCGCCCGAAGTTCGAATTCCTCCCCAGCCTCATCGGAGAGAAGCAAGACCTTTGTGCCTGGAAAAAGTTTTGCCACTTGCGAGACCATTTCGAGGTCACTAGCCGGATTGACTGCGTCGATGACCAAGATATCTGGCCGACATTCCTGGATCAATTCCAGGCCATTGAACAAACTGCCAACATCTAAGACCACGCAGAGATCCTTGACTTCCGTCAACCAAGCGCATAACGTCTTTCTAGTGAGTGCGAGTGGGCTGACTACTCCGATCTTCATAGTATCCTCCATTCCAACCTTAGTACTGTAATTATTATGGTGACGTATTTTGGTGGTCTCAAGCTGCCCGTTTCGCCTGAGCCGAGTTGATTCTCGACATTAAGGTGTCCAGATCCTTGCGGGTGAAGGCAGAATTTTTCCGAAAAGGCCGGGCCCATCGCTGGATCTTTACGAGGGATTTCCGGAATGGGACCCCCTTCTTGCACCGCACCGAATATGCGTTGTCGGCCGACGAGAAACCACCATTCGAGCCCGCCGGCGCCGCCACCGCGCCCTCCTCCTTCAGCCGAGACATTCCGATGTCGCAGTTGGATTTTCCCTGGGGAGCCGCACTCGCGTGGCAGGGCGATAGGGCCCCCGGCGTATGCTGGTGGAAAGTGAGCACCATCGCCGCGGGGCCTGGGTCTACTTGGAGGCTTGGGATGCGCTGGGGGGGGAAACACACTGACCGCCCACCACGAATCTATTCTTCCGGGCCAGGAAGTTTCGCCATTTGCTAACAATCTGACGAGGGGTATCGAGGCAGGAAGCAATGGTGTGTCTGGAAAGCCCTTGGGCGGCCAGCAAGATGATCTTGGCACGAATGACATTCCGACACCGCGACGCATATTTTCGGACTCTAAACTCCGGTTCCGCGCGTTCGTCCTTGCACAGTTCAACGGCATCTGGACTCTTTCTGGGCATAACCCCGCACCTCCCCTGGCAGTGAAGGATAACACGTCATCGTATTTATGAAAACCAGGAGTTAGTTTTAGGAGGCTAGTTGAAGGAAAGGTCGTAGGTTATGCGGACGGCTGCGGGAATTGTCCTCGCTGAATCTCACATCGGTAAAGGTTCCTTTAGAAATTCCCCTGATGAGAATGCTAAAATGGTCGATCTTTATAGGTATTTGATGGCTGGTTCTCTTGAGCCAAGCTTCTCAAGGCTGAAAACTTCCGCAATGAAGAAAACCACTTTTGTGGGTGTAATCAAAGTCGTTTGCGTTGACATTGCTATCATTCTCCTCTCAGGTTTGATCGGAGTGTCTCTGAATGGATCTTTCGTCAAGGGGAAGCAGCAAACAACCTTCGCGCTGGAACGCTCCAATGGCAAGCCTGTTTTCAAGCCGATTCCGGCTTCGAACCCCAAGAACTATCCGGTTTTTTCGGGGATCGAGTTGACTGAAGTTAAGAACGCGATGCAGTCTGGGGAGATGATTTTGTTGGATGGCCGTTCTCAATCGGACTACGAAAGCGGGCATCTTCCTGGAGCTTATCATTTAGGTGTAGCCGATTTTGAAAAGGCCCTCCCTTTATTTTCATCCCGATTCCCCAGGGATACTCGCTTTGTCATTTACTGTCGGGGTGGCGATTGTAGCTTGTCGCGCCGGTTGGCAGAACTGCTGTACGACAAAGGTTATTTGCAACTCAGGATTTACTGGGGGGGATACAACGATTGGTTCTTAGGCGGAAACCCTGTGGAGAAAGGGGGAGGGAAGAATTTCCTAAGCACATGGCCAAACTGACTAAGGAATTGCCACGAGTTCCCTTTCTTTTTCTTTTTCGAGTTACAGTCGGTTTGGCGTTTCTTTACGCCAGCTTTGGGAAGATCTTAGATCCCAAGACCTTTGCAGAGAATCTGCTGGACTATCACATTTTCAGTTCTGCATTGGTCATCAGATACCTTGCAGTCACCCTCCCGTGGATCGAATGGTTTTGCGGCATTCTCTTGATCCTGGGACTCTTCATTCGGAGCGTATCTTTTCTGGCCAGCGGATTATTCTTCAGTTTTGGAGTGGCGATGGCCTCTGCCATGCTCCGAGGAATGGAAATAAATTGTGGATGTTTTGCTAACGCTCATGAAGTCATAAGTCCTTTCACCCTCCTGCGAGATGGTCTGTTTTTGCTGATGAGCTTGACAATCCTGGTTTCCCGAGTGGATCCTTTCACCATACAGAATTTCATTGCCCAGAGAAAGCAGTGCTCCAATTAAGAATCGCTTGTCTGTGGTTGCCCATGACCACCCTACCGATTTGAATGTTCCCACCCTGGAAGTCGCGAGGCACTGATTCCAACCTTCGTCGATAAGAAGGATTTGGCTCATGCCATTGCCCTGCAGTCCCATTAGGATTTAAGAGCAGAGTCACGGTATGAGTAAAATCTTCCCCGCGGTGAGCCGGCCTTCCAACTGGCGATGGGCTTCGGCCGCCTCGGTCAGAGGGAAAGTTTTCTCAAGTCGGACTTTGAGATGACCTGATGCTACCCAGTCGAGCACATCGCCCGCACGATAAAGAAGTTCCTCACGAGTGGCTGTGTAATGCGACAGGGACGGGCGAGTCAGAAAGAGGGAGCCTTTGGCTGCCAGGAGTCCGGGGTCCAGTGGCGCTACGGGACCACTCGATTGGCCAAAGAGAACCAGGGTCCCTCGTAGAGCCAAACAGTTCAAACTTTTCTCGAAGGTAGATTTTCCCACCGAATCATAGACTACATTAACGCCTTTTCCGCTGGTGAGCTTCTTAACTTCAGCCTCGAAATCGGATCGAGTGTAGAAAATGATTTCATCGGCGCCGGCCTCACGGGCAAGCCTTCCTTTTTCCTCGCTTGAAACCGTACCAAAAACTCGAGCCCCCTGGCGTTTAGCCATCTGGACAATAAGCAATCCGGCGCCACCTGCAGCTGCATGGAGCAGAATGGTGTCTCCAGGTTTCAAAGGAAAAGCGGTCTGGGTCAGATAATGAGCCGTCATGCCTTGCAACATGACGGCGGCTCCAAGCTCGTAGTCGATACCGTCCGGCAATTTTACCAATTGCCAGGCTGGTACCAGTGCATATTGGGCGTACGAACCCACGGTCATCGCATAAGCCACGCGGTCGC
Organism: Acidobacteriota bacterium; assembly: GCA_003224725.1. GTDB lineage: Bacteria > Acidobacteriota > Terriglobia > Versatilivoradales > Versatilivoraceae > QHZQ01. The sequence goes on from QHZQ01000160.1 coordinate 10,596, forward strand.
CGGGCTGAATTTCTGTAACGTTTCTGCCTATTGACTCAACGACTCCGGCTCCCTCCATGCCAGGCGTGAAAGGCACAGCCACTTGGTATAGACCCATTCGATGATAAATATCGATAAAATTAACCCCGCTGGCACGCAGTTTAATCAGTGCTTGCCCATCCCCTGGCACGGGGATACGGGCTTCTTCCACCCTAAGAACGTCAGGGCCTCCGTATTGTCGGACTCTTATGGCATTCATCGCTTTACTCTCCCCCATATTTTGTTTGATATTACCCCTTAAATCAATTAGACTTTGACGGTGATGTTTTGAAAAATCGGAATCTTAGCGGTATTTGGAGGATTTATGTTTGGTAAACTCGGACTTCCAGAACTCTTAATCCTTTTAGCGATTGTTTTCTTTCTATTCGGTGCTAAGAGACTTCCGGAAATCGGAAGGGGCATTGGAGAAGGGATTAAAGGTTTTAAAGATGCGATGAAGAAGGATGATAAGGATTTGCAGGAAACCAAGCAAAAGGAAGTTTAGTTCGCTTTTGAAGCCATAAGTAATACCCAGCCTACCAAACGGTTCCCACCTGAATTTAACAGGACAGCTTTTCGGTCCTCGACTGAGCGTCCACGGCCTTTAGGGCCACAATGGTCTGGTCGTCAAATTTTCGACTGTCCAAGGAAAACCTTTCAATTTGGGCAAAAACCTTTTCAATAACCTTCTTGGCTTCAAGTTGAGAATTTTTTTCCAATACTTCTTTCAGACGTTCAAATCCGAACTCCTCTCCCCGCAAGTCTCTGGCCTCTACAAGGCCGTCGGTGTAGAAAATCAAGCAGTCTCCCGGTTCGATGACAATCTCGCGCTCTTGATATTCAGCCGCGTCGAACATTCCCAGGGGGAAGCCTTCAACCGACAAAACCTCAGCCGTTCCTTGTTTGCACAAGATTGGCGGTGGTGCCCCGGAATTAGAAAACTTCAGGATGCGTGTCTTGGCATCGTAGGTCGCGTAACAAAGAGTCATAAAACGACCTTCAATGGTTCGTTGGCGTAAGGAGACATTGACCAACCGTAACATCTCCGCCGGAGGATATTTACGGGTGGCTCGCGTTCTGAGAATTCCACTGGCCAAGGCTCCATACAGAGCTGCGGGAGCACCTTTGCCAGAGACATCACCAACGGCAATGGCGACCTGGTCGTCTTCGTACTTATAGAAGTCGTAAAGATCACCGCCCAATATTCTAGCCGGACGAAATTCGGCCCACAAAGATATTCCGGGTATTTCCGGAAACTTATCCGTGATCAAGCTGTACTGAATTTCGCTGGCAAACTTCAACTCCCGGTCCAACCGAGCTTCAGCTGCGACCACCCGCTCGTAAAGCCTGGCGTTCTCAATGGCCACAGCCACATGACTGGCCAGAGTCATGAGTGCCTGTTCATGAAAAAGCGTGAAATAATTCAGGAAGGGACTTTGCAGATTATCTTTATAGATCAAGGGAACAACCATTTCTGATTTGGTCTCAGGGATCAAATTAATATAGCGGGGATCTTTGCTGACGTCGTTTATCCGCAGAGGTCTTTTCTTGGTGACAGCACTCCCGACCAGACCTTTCCCTAAGGGGATTTTAGCTCTGTCGATGGCGTCACGGTTATACTTCACCGACATGCGAGCTTTCAAAGTCTGATCTTCTTCATCCACTAACATAATGGAAAAAATATGGTAATGAAACACACGACCCAGTAGCTCCGCTACTTTCTTCAACAACTGCTCAAGGTCGAGAATGGAAGAGAGTTCCTTGCCAATGTCATGGAGGGTTTCCAGCATCTCACTCTTGGCGACGAGATTCTCGTAGAGATTGGCATTGTCGATGGCTACGGCCAATTGAGAAGCCAGCAGCGTTAACACCTTTTGATGATGTGGCTGGAAATAACCAGACTGAGGACTCTCGATGTCCAGCACTCCCACAACGCGATTGCGGGAGATGAGAGGAATAGCTAACTCAGATCTAACCTCGTCCACCACGTTGATGTATCGTGGATCCTTCGAGACATCGGCCACCAAAATAGGCTCTCGGCGCTGTGCGGCCGCACCCACCAAACCTTCGCCAAATTTTACACGCTTCCCTCTGATAGAGTCGGGATATCCAATCGTGAAGCGAAAAAAAAGGGTTTGGTCCTGATCGTCGACTAATAAGATAGCAAAGATCTGGTAATCGATGAATTGCCTGGTCAGTTGTGCGATCTTCTCCAATAATTCATCAAGGGAAAGAATCGCGTTAATCTCACGGCCAATCTCTACCATGACCGCCAGCAGTTCTTCCTGTTGAGATTTTTCAATCAGGTTAGGATTTGGGGGGCTCATTGGATACAGGTATTAGAGGCCCGCAAGGGCTGGCGTCCAGTCAAGGGTTTTCTCCTATACGTGCTCTTGCTGGTTTTCATGTCACTGGTCAAGCAAGAGCAGAATGAAGAGATCTGCCAACGGTGTGAGAGTCCTTGGTCTACAGCGCGCAGGTGGAGTCTCCTGGGAGGGCAACAATGGTGGTTTGGAGAAACTGTTGCTCGACCTCCTCGATCCTGGAAATTCGCTTTTGCTGAGGTCCTCCGGCGAAAGGAGTGTTGAGCCAGGTGGATACAATAGAAGTGGCGAGGTCAAAGCTGATTAGTTCTCCACCTAAAGTGAGTAAGTTGGCATCATTCTGCTCGCGGCTATTCAAGGCGGTCAATCGATCATAACAATTGGCGGCGCGAATCCCTGGGACCTTATTGGCCACCATACAGGAACCAATACCTGCCGCGTCTATCATGATTCCCAGGTGCGCTTTTCCTGTTTTCAACAGCGTGGCTACTTGAAGGGCGACCTCAGGGTAGTCCACGAGTTCGTGATGACTGCTACAATCTAAAACCAAGTACCCGTCATCCTGCAAAAAGGGCTTCAATTGTTCCTTTAATGTCCACCCAGTAGGGTCAGCGCCCAAGGCTATTCGCCTGTTGTAGGCCTTCAAGCTCGCAAGCTCTTCGCCGTTAGCACACACTATGATAGTATTCTGTCGATCATCGGCTATCTCTCTGGCCAGAGGTGTCAGAATCGTTCCCGCTTCCACATAGCACGGGCTACCTGGCAGCAGCCTTTTGACATCTTGTTCGGTCAGGACCTTCCTATTCATCGGTTTTGAGAATACAGATATTGGGAAGATTGCGGTATTTTTCTCCATGGTCCAGCCCGTAGCCAACAACGAAATCGTTGGGAATTTCAAATCCGATGTAGGCGACCTCGACGAACTTAATACGCCTGGCCGGTTTGCTCAGCAAGGTCACGGTTCTCAATGACCCGGGGCGGCGTGCTTGCAGAGTGCGCAGGAGGTAATCCAGGGTTAACCCCGTATCGAGAATATCCTCCACCAGTAGCACGTCACGGCCCTGAATGCTGCAATCCAAGTCTTTAATGATCTTGACCTCGCCCGAGGTGTGCAGACTATTCGAATAGCTGGAAAGAGCCATGAAATCTACGGAAGTGTCTAAGGATAGGTAACGCATGAGATCTGCTAAGAAGACGCAAGCTCCTTTCAGGATGCAAATCAAGTGGAGCTGTCTGCCCTCATAGTCTTGGGTGATCTGATTTCCCAACTCCCTGGTTCGCTGGCGCAATTGTCCCTCGTCGATCAGGACTTTGAGATGAGAAAGGTTCATTCTGGGTGACATCATGCAATTGCGGCCACTTGAACGAAGCATAATTTATCTCAAATCAAAAGAGTGAGGCAAGGACTAAACCAAATTAGTTTTGACGTGAAAGAGATTTTCTCGTAGCATCAGCCAGAATTCTTCTGATGAGCTTGTGGCCAGCGGGCTTGAGCAGACGGTCAAACTGCCTGAGGAAAGGCGCCTTCGTTAAGTCCCAATTGGAAGACCGTCATCTCATCGAGCCTGTGAACAGCGAGAATATGCAAAATGAATCTGGATGTGGTGTGGGGGTTGCGAGGGATATCGGAAAGAATGGCGGCAATTGTTAGTCTTTACCCATCATGGTTGCGTTACAAACTAAAGTTTTGCCACTCTAGTCTCCGATCGCTGAGGCATTAGCTCCCAACCAAATTTGGCTTGATAATTTCAGGAGGTTTGTTTATGCAAGTCAGAATCAACGACTCCGAAATTATGTTAATCCAGGGAGACATTACCGAACTGGATACAGATGCGATCGTCAATGCCGCGAATAAGGATTTGATCTTGGGAGCCGGGGTAGCCGGTGCCATTCGGCGAAAAGGCGGGCCGCAGATCCAAATCGAGTGTGACCTCATCGGTGGAACATTTGTGGGAGGAGCTGTCATGACCACCGGCGGAAAGCTCAGAGCCCGCCATGTCATTCATGCCGTCGGCCCACGTATGGGAGAAGGAGACGAAGACAATAAACTGAAAAACGCCACCCTCAATAGTCTGAAGTTAGCCGATGAAAAAGGTCTCAAAAGCATTGCCTTCCCGGCTATTAGCACCGGAGTTTTTGGATTTCCTCTCAACCGCTGCGCCGAGATCATGCTCGCCACGAGTCGCGCATATCTTCAAGGGATGACAGGTTTGAAAAAGGTAGTGTTCTGTCTCTTTGACAAAACGGCCTTTGCATTATTTGAAAAGGAACTAAGAAAATTGGGCAGTCAGAAGGCTTAGCCGAGTCTCTGAATTCCTGTGATCGACTTAAAACAGGTGAAGCTGAATGAGGTTTTATGGGAACTACCGTTAGCTCTTCAACCAAATCCGACCTCGAAGGCCAGCTGGAACTCCCTCGGGCTCTGGGATTGCTGGATTCAGCGCTTCTGGTAATAGGCTCGATTATCGGGTCGGGAATTTTCCTAACTCCCAGCAATATTGCCCGGACGGTTCACACTGTCGAGGGATTGCTTTTGGTGTGGGTTGTAGGAGGCATCTTGAGTTTTTGCGGAGCTTTGTCTTATGCCGAACTGGGAGCAGCTTTTCCCAAGGCAGGCGGAATTTATGTTTTCTTGCGAGAAGCCTATGGCCCACTCCCGGCTTTTCTTTATGGTTGGTGCACATTTTTTGTGATGCAAAGCGGATCCATTGCCACCTTGGCGTCAGCCTTCGCTATCTATCTTGGCTACCTGAGCCCACTTCCCCCCTGGCTTACCAAAACGTTTGCGGTGAGTTGCATCGCGCTTCTAACCCTAATTAATTGTCTCGGGGTCCGATCCGGGGCTCTGGTACAAAACTTTCTGACAGTCGTCAAGATTGGTTCCCTAGTGGGTATTTCGCTCGTCCTCTTTTCTTCCAGTGAAGGAAGCGCCCAACATTTCTTTAATGTGACAGTGCCGGCCAGCCCCTTTTCATTAAGTGCTTTCGGCATTGCTATGATTGCCGCTTTGTGGGCTTACGAAGGATGGCACCTGCTAACCTTTGCGGCGGGCGAAGTCAAGAATCCACAGAAGAACCTCACCCGTGGGCTTCTTGTCGGGACGCTGGTAGCCATTGTCCTCTATCTGACGGTCAATCTGGCCTATCTTTGGATGCTCCCTTTCGACAGGATTGCCGGTTCCTCTCGCGTGGCTTCCGACGCCATGGAGCGAGCCCTGGGTCCTGTGGGAGGCACACTCATCGCACTTGCCATTTTGATATCCATTACCGGTGCGACCAATAGCAATGTACTGGCCGGGCCTCGCGTTTATTTTGCCATGGCTCGACAAAAACTGTTTTTCAAACAAGTGGCTTCGGTTCATCCGCGTTACCGGGTTCCGGTGGTGTCGATTACCCTACAAGGGATCTGGGCCATTGTCTTAACCTTGGTTGGAAATTTCGAACGACTTTTCAGTTATGTCATTTTTGTTGCCTGGATATTCTATGCCCTGGGAGGAGCTGCAGTCTTAGTTCTTCGGTGGAAACAACCTGATTTGGAAAGGCCATACAAGGTTTGGGGATATCCCTTTGTTCCTCTGCTTTTTGTCTTGATGGCTGCAGCCATTGTGCTGAACACAATTTTTAATGATTTCAAGAATTCCTTCTGGGGACTTGTAGTCGTTCTGAGCGGATTGCCGGCTTATTTCTACTGGAGTCGGAAAGCAGAGGGCAGTAAGCAGTAGGGAGTGGCAAACTGCCTCCTGCTTACGCCGCTTCGTTTTTCTCTTCCGCTTACTCTCTCAATTCTCCCAATATCTCTTCGGCAATTTGGTGTGCCCTTTCAATGGCGTCAGGGGCCAAAGATATGGCTGCCACCACGGGATGGCCACCACCTCCAAAGCGTTCACAAATCCTGGCCAAATTGTGCTTCCGAACCTTCCGGCTCCAGGGATTCCATCCCACTGAGACCTTCATTCTCTTGGGTGTGCGCAGGAGACTAACGCTGTAGTTGGCCTCAGGGTAGAGGTAGTAAGGAATGAATTTGTTGTATCCCTCCAAATCATATTGGGTCAGATCAAAAAAAGTCACTTCACCATCAAAATGAGAATTGTCTCTAATGATGTTGATACTTTCCTGATGCCGTTGAGCCAACGGCTCATATCGATCCAAGACAATTTTCTGGTTGGCTACTTGTTGCAAAGGGTGCTCGACCAACCGCCGAATAATTTGGTGAAGAAACTCAGGTTCTTTGTTGGCTTCGATGACTGCAGCCAGTTTTTGAGCAGGTTCTCTGACTTCCACGGCTTTTCGAGCATCAGCATACTGGGCCCCATCAATGATGTCTGCCCACTCCACCAGTTCATTAAGCATAGGGCACTCGAAACCAAACCGGCTGGCTGTCACCGTGGCTATGAACTTGGTGCAGGATTTAAATGAAGGATCGTAAAATTTTTTGCCGCTGTTATCGTGCCGAAAATGTTGTTCGTCTTCGGGTCTCAGGAAGGCACTGTGATGGTGATCAAACCACCACGTCAGGCGGTCGGAGCACGCGTATCTAAAATCCACAATAGCATTCTCATCTCCGCAAAAGAGACTTTCCGGAAATTGCTGCCGCGCCTCATGGGTCATACCCTGCAACGAAAAATCCGCCCCACCGTGGATTCTGTCGCGATAGAAGCGGTGAAATACCGCCGCTGACGAGGCACCGTCGAAGCAATTATCATGGAAAAGAATATGGACGATCATTTTAACTTTGCGCGTTCCTGTCCGCGGTCCCTTGTAATGTCTCGGTTACTGCTTTGTGATGGATTAGTTATTGTGAGCCCCCCTCCGTTACGGTCGTGGTAGGAAGGAACCCTGGTACCCAGACTTTGGTTACTTCCCCTAGGCCGTGAACCTCAGCGGAGGGAATTGCAAACTCTAGCAAAGTCCACTGAGTACCACAAGAGATTTTCAGGTGAATAGCACATTTAGGCCGTTCTGCATCTCCCTGTTCGATACACCGGCGTCTCACTTGTTATCAACACTGGACCCGGACCACTGACCCTCGTCGACACACAAAGTTACATTTTAAAGACGAAAAATTCTGGCTGACAAGGCAAACAGCAGGCCACAAGTCAAACTCATAACTGCCTGTATTGTGGCAGGAAGATACAACGGCACAATGGGATTGAAGAGAATAGCCACTCCAATCCAGACCCACGTCCATCTCTGTTTTTTCATCTCATCGGCTTTAACAATCAGCAGCACTGCCGTGACGCCAACCAAATACCTCAAGAGGATGTAAAAAATAACTGGCCAAACATGAAGTAGGGAGAAGAAAAGCAGCAAGGCCGACGCTTGGGAAGCCAGTTTGGAAATGGATCTTTTCATTTAAGGAATGCCTTCTCAGAAAGAACTGGGTTAGAATAGCGTACTTGTTGTTTACGCAGTTTTCACGTTGTAGCCAGAGGTTTGCCGCTTACCGGATACTGCGGTTTGTTTTGAAGTAGAACGAACTTCAGCCTGTTATAGGAACGTGCCCCATCAAGAAAAATGTAAATGTTGATCTCCGACCTGGTCAATCAATTTAAGAGTCAATCGATCCTGGTAAGCGGAGACACCTATATTGATCGTGAAATTTACGGGGAGGTCTTGAGGCTGGCTCCGGAGGCTCCCGTTCCCGTGGTAAGGGTGAAGTCAAAACGATTTATCCCGGGTGGAGCGGCCAACGTGGCCAAAAATATCGCTCTACTGGGCGGCAACGTATTCTTATATGGGGACTTCGGAGTTGATCAGGTAGACCGGGAAATACTTGAGAGGCTCCAGTTGGATAACATTCAAATCCCGTCGTCCACCCGGGTTGCCGCTTCACGACTGCCAGAAAGATATCGGATTTTTGCCGCCAACCAGCAATTGATCCAAATCCTGCGGAAGCCCGCCCGGGAGACCTCCGCTACCGCGCTCCAGCCTTTATCTGAATTTATTGCGGCCTGCCCGAGCCCGATTCAGGCTCTAGTGATTTATGACCAGGGTTATGGTTTCGTGACGGAACGACTCCTGCAAGCCGTGGCTGCTTTGATGGAGCTATATCCGCTCAAGGTTATTATCGACGGTCATCCTGAGCATGTCCAATGGTATCAAAGGGCAGATCTCTACACCTTCAATGCCGATGAGAGTCTGGCCGCAGCTAACCGATTAGGTCAGCCCGCAACGACGGTTGAGAGGGCTGGTGAGGTCCTACGGGAAAAACTAAATACAGACGTATTGGTAACTCAGGGAGGCGAAGGGATGACGTTATTCCAGGCAGTTGCACCCCCCGTCAAAATCTCTGCCAACCGTGTGCCCATTGCCGACCGGGCCGGAGCTGGAGACAGCGTTACGGCTGTATTGGCG
>QHZQ01000161.1:0-12050 GCA_003224725.1 Acidobacteriota bacterium
GGTCGGATGGAGTTTGGCCCCCGAGCCCTGGGCTGTCGAAGCATCCTGGGCGATTCTCGGAGCATTCGGATGCAATCGGTCATGAATCTGAAAATTAAGTTTCGTGAGTCGTTCCGTCCGTTCGCCCCAAGCGTTTTGGAAGAGCGAGTCCACGAGTATTTCAAAATGCGCCCCCAGGAGCAGAGCCCCTACATGTTGCTGGTGGCACCCGTTCAGGAGTCTAAAAGAGCCCAGGTTGACGGGCAAGACCGGGAGTTGCAAGGAATGGACAAGCTTAACCTCCAACGGTCGGAAGTCCCCGCCGTCACGCATGTGGATTATTCAGCACGCATCCAAACGGTGGACGCGACCCGCCATGGGCGATACTATAACCTGATACGCCAGTTCGAAAAAAAAACCGGCTGCCCTGTGATTATCAACACCAGCTTTAACATTCGTGGCGAGCCGATAGTCTGCTCACCCGAACAGGCGCATAAATGCTTCATGAAAACGAATCTGGACGCGTTGGTACTCGAACGATTTCTTTTACTGAAAGAGGAGCAGCCCCACGCCAAACGCCAGGAGAGTGATGCTTACCTGGCCCAATTCGAAATGGATTGATTGGACTGTCGATCCTTGAACATCGAAGTTTTCAACTGTCCCTTAGACTCCAGCTTATGGCATTGCTCGAAATCAATAAGAATCCCTCCAAACGTCAACTACGGCAGTTTGCCGGCATTTGGTTCCCAGCCGCCATTCTGCTTCTTGGGATATTCCTGCTGCGCAGGACCGGTTCTCTGTCTCTAACTATAGTGATTTGGGGAGCAGGTCTGGTAGTAAGTCTAGTGGGCCTTGTGATTCCGCCTCTCATTCGAAGAGTGTATCTGGGCTGGATATTGGCGTGCTATCCCATCGGCTGGACCCTTTCACACTTGCTTTTGGCAATCGTTTTTGTGTTGCTTCTGACGCCTATTGGAATGGTCTTGCGATGGCTCGGGAGAGATCCTCTCAATCGCAGCTTGGACCGATCTGCTAAAACCTACTGGACTCCGCACATACCCGATGTTAACATCCAGCGGTACTTTAAGCAGTTTTGACCTGGAGGGTGTCTCATGGCGGAGGGGAATGAGCTGAGAAGACATGACAACAGCCAATTCTCAGAACTCGCAGGGCAGAAGCCTACTGGCTGGCTGGCTGAGTTTTGGGATTTCCTCAGCCATAACAAAAAGTGGTGGCTGACACCCATCATTCTGGTTCTGTTGCTCCTGAGCATTCTGCTCTTCCTGGGTGGAACCGCTGCGGCCCCTTTTATCTACACTCTCTTCTGAGCTCTAGTGCTAGCGAGCAACCTCTTACCGCCAAGAGTCGGGTCTCCTAAGCAGCTGACCCCTCACCCGGCCTGACAAACTTGACCAAAGTTTGAACTTCGTCCCCACCAAGTAACCTCAGTGCGGTACCTTTTCATCCAGAAGAGATCACCCTCGCCCCTTGCCCAGTGGACAACGGAAGAAGAGAGTCTGGGAGGCACGTTCGAAATCACTTCAAACGACGGGCGCAGAACGACGTTAAATCCGGAGCACCTTCGTAGCCTTTTGAGATGCTCCGTGGCACTTCGCCGATCAGGGATCCGCCGACAAAGTACTGGAATCCGAGACCCCCTGTCGTCCGCGTGCGAAATTTCGTGTAAAATAAAAGGGTGAACAGAGTTCAGGCACATTCACCCATGAGTGAAGGATCCGCGCTCGACAACCTGCCAACCCGTTTCTCCCTGGGCCTGATCGAATGCTTTGACCCATTAATTCGGAACGCCCATCTGCAGACCATTCTGGCACGTTTCTGGCCTGTTGATATCGATGACCATCTATTCCCTACCGAAACCCGCCTCTTTCAAACGGAGCCAGGAGTCCAGGTCTTGGCTCATTGCCATTACCAGGACGGGCGGCATGCTACCAGTGGTTCGCCAGGTACAATGTTGATTGTCCACGGCCTGACGGGTTCGAGTTCTTCGCACTACGTCGTCAGGTTGGCTGCCCGGGCATTGCAAGCCGGTTTTGATGTAATTCGCTTGAATATCCGCAACTGTGGCGGGACAGAGCACCTGACCCCGACCCTCTATCACTCCGGCCTGACTGTTGACCTGCGTTTAGTCACAGAACAACTGCGAGACTCCAGTCTCTTCATTGCTGGGTTTTCGATCGGTGCCAATATACTCTTAAAGCTGGCTGGCGAGTGGGGGAGAAATGCGCCATCTCATGTTCGAGCTATTTGCGCTATCTCGGCCCCCATCGATCTGGCGGTCAGTGCCCGCCGGTTGCGAGAGCGCCAAAACCGCTTCTATGAGGACCGGTTTCTTCGCGACCTGCGGAAGACCATCCAACGGAAACAGGCTTTGATGCCAGAACGATACTCCCTGGCCCCGTTCTCCCATATCCATTCCATGATCGATTTTGATGACGCTTATACAGCTCCTTGCTTTGGCTTCCGCGACGCCATGGATTATTACGAGCAGTGTAGCTCCAAAAGGCTTCTTCCTTTGATTCAAGTGCCAACATTGATTCTCCAGGCCCAGGACGATCCTTTCATCCCCTTTGAAATGTTTGATGACCCAGCCTTCCGGGAGAATGCCTTTCTCTATTTGTCGGCCCCGAGGCACGGCGGTCATGTAGGATTTCTCTCGCTCAAAAATCCGCGTATCTGGGACACTGAACAAACAATGAAATTCTGTCAATTCTATAGCGCCGGTCAAACTGTGCAATGGATATCCCCACGCCCTATCGGCGGATCGCTTGTTAGTTAGGTGAAGCGGGAGCGCCTTGGTAGCGAGCAACCTTCACTAACCGTTTTCGGGCTTTGAGTGATACACAAACAATGCAGATTATCAGGTTTCTTGAGTCTCTTTGATTGTGTGCCCCATGCGGTCACTCCGATAACCGTCGATCGCCTGACCCATCTCACCTTGGTAAGCGTTCACAGGCCGGGTGAGGGGACAGCCACTTACGAGACGAAACTCTCGGCAGTCTGAGGCGGCTCGTTACTTCTCGTGGGGTTCCAACCTGCCTTTGATCTCCTCGGCGATGGTTCGCGCCACTTCGCTCTGCAAGGACAGGATGTCCTGCAGATCGCGCTCATAACTGTTGGACCAAAGCTTTGTGTCCGTGCTCGCATTCATTAGATGAGCGATGATCCGTACTCTTTTTCCAGAAAATGTCACTGAACCTGCGACCAGGGCATTCGCATTTAACTCGCTCACAATCTCCGGTAGCGACTTGCGAGTTTTTTTATAGTGCATGGTAGAGGTCCGCGATATCACCTGAAGTTTCTTGATCTTAGACAGTTCGGTAATTAGGGCCTCAGTCATTCCGTCGGCGAAATGTTCCGGCTCTCGGTCGTCGGACAAACTTTCAAACGGGAGCACTGCAATAGTGGAAACCTGCCCGTTTCTCCCCGCCTGTCTGGGCGGAGAAGCATCGGGCGACCGATGAGCTATCCAGAAAATGAGGGATCCGCTAAGGATCAGGGCGAGAAGTGCAATTGCTTTCCACCTGCTTAAAGGGCTCGCGGATCGACTTGCCACCACGCCGGATGCCGGAGCCTCTCGCCTCTGGAAAGCTGGAACGTAGCTGCCTTTTCGGTAGGTGATCAGCACCAGGTCATCATGACCTTCGGTCTCGTAATACTCCTTGAGCTTGGTGCGCAGTCGTCCTGCTTCCACACGGACAATAGGATCGGTGCGAGGGTCATAGGATTGACTTCTGTCAAAGACCTCAAGGCCAACCAGATACTCCTTGATCTGATCTGCTCGACCTTGAATGGCTTGTTCGACGGTGAAGCGCAAGAAACGACTCGAGCGTTCTGCGTTTATGAAAATGTGGCTCCCCAGAATTTTTTCGAGCTGTGACTGAATCGATTGAATTGACACGCCATTCAGAGACTTGTGACTAAGGTCCTGGTCAGGCCCGTTGGCTTTGTTTGAAGACGAGACGTGATCCATTGCTTTTCTGCCTCAATATTGGATTTCATAAATACGCTGTCGAACACCTTCCGCTTCCGCCGGTCGTTTGCGAAGACATTATCGTGCTCGTCCTCCTGCTCATGCTCTTACTCGATTAGTCACTGGAACGCCGAGCAAGAGCAGGAGTAAGAGCACGAGCACGAAGGGAAATGAAAATACATGACCGTATTTCTGAAATGGCGGCGTCATCTTCGCGTTCTTATATAGAACAACCGAGACTCTGATCCCATCATACCCGATAATTCTCACGGCGTTCACCGGATTCATGGCTGCTAGCCGGGTTGTCGGAGAAATGTACGGTAACAAACTGTTACATTACGCAACCGTACTTGCGGGGCTCTAATCTCAGAGTTAGACTTCCAACAAATTCAACACTGGAGGCACACTTATGCGCAACACAACGTTTCATCGGCTGGGGGTGGGATTGGTCATTTCGGCAGCACTCTTTACATTTACAAGCGCGGTCGAGGCGGGTCCGCCACTCGTCTGTCACCCATTTGAGATTGGTGACGCTAAATCGTTGCCCTGGGGGAACAGCCAAAGCTGGGACTCTCCCAAAGTCGGTTACGAAATAGCAAAACTGGCTCAGGATACGATCGCATTGCTTTCGCCGGAGGTACCGGTCATCGTGCGAATGGAAACCCTGCGTCGGGCAGTCATTTATAGTGAGAAAGACCAACGCATCGCCTATGAACTGCTGTCACGTCTGATGGCTCGAGCACTGGAGGCCGGGTCGAGCGGAAAGGCCAACGCACTCGCGTGGTTTGACGCGGGCTATTTGGTGGAGACTTACAAGCAGGCCAAGTGGATGTATGATAAGCAATCGAGCTGGCTATCCAAACAAAACTTCATCCAGGGGCTGAACGGCTATGCCTGGGTAGCGAAAGCGCTCCGGGTGGGCGGTGACACCGCATCAATGGAATTTGCGGCGGCTCTCATGAAGGAAGGAGCATGGCCCAACGAACATTTTCAGCGGGCTTTAGCCGGGGCAACCGATGGTTCACTACTGGCTCGAAATCTTGTGGCTCAGTTCGGAGATCAGGGCAAGAGCATCGCCGAGCTACGGGCAAAATTCGAAAAGGGAAAGAAGTAGCCAAGGGCCGCGCCCCATAAGCGCTAACCTAAGACTGGATCATCTGTTCATTCGGGTCCCCGGTTGGGCCGTTGGCTCCGGGAAGAGGGAAACGCAAAGATCGCCAAGAGCAAGGGCTTTCATGCCGGCCTATGGAAATTAAGCCCATGTCTTTAGAGCTGATTCTCAATTCGAACGGATTTTGTGAGGCGATGGCCTCCAGCGCGTGGTCAGAAACCCTGCGGACCCACCGGGGGAGGAATAGGAATTAAGATGGCGGACCAGTTAAATCCTCTTTTCTTGGCGTCCTTGGCGGTCTTGGCGTTTCGTCCATTTCTCTCAAGTTCCAACCAGCAGCCATTCGTGATACAGTTTGCCCGGAACCGCCGCTCTGGCCAGTGCGGAGCGGGGGCCATACAAGAAAAACCAATGATAAAGTGCATTCTGACGATCGGCTGCGAGGGAGGAATCGATGAGGAATCATTTGACCCGGAAGAGAGTTCGGTTGGCTCTGCTTCTTTTTGTGATTGCCGCGCCGGCCTTTCCACAGGGACTGGAATGTGTCAAGGAGAACTACACCAAGCACGAGTACACCATCCCTATGCGGGATGGGGTTCGACTCTTCACTTCCGTTTACATTCCCAAGGACCGTTCCATTTCCTACCCGATTCTCCTGAGCCGCACACCCTACAGTGTGGCGCCCTACGGCGTAGACAGGTACCGTGAGAACATTGGTCCCTCTTCCCTGTTTGCCAAAGAGGGTTACATTATCGTCTACCAGGACGTCCGAGGGCGCTGGATGTCTGAAGGCGAATTTGAGCACATGCGGCCTCATCACCCTGTCAAAAGCCGCCCTAAGGACATTGACGAAAGCACCGACACCTACGACACGATCGAGTGGCTGGTGAAAAACATTCCGGGCCATAATGGCCGCGTGGGCATGTGGGGAATCTCTTATCCGGGATTCTACACCGCTGCAGGCATGATCGACGCACACCCGGCGTTGAAGGCTGTCTCACCGCAGGCGCCGGTTTCCGACTGGTTCGCCTCAGACGACTGGCACCACAATGGTGCTTTACTCCTGGCTCATGCCTTTGGCTGGTTCTCGGGAGCGGGATGGCCCTTTTCCAAGCCGACCACGGTCGCTCCGGGCAAGCCTATCGATCGCGGCCTTGAGGACGGCTACGAATTTTTTTTCCGACTGGGACCCCTGCGCAACGCCAATGAAAAGTACCTCCACAACGAGATCCCTTTCTGGAACGAGATAATGAAGCGCGAGGCCCGTGATGACTGGTGGAAGGCGCGCAATATCCGCGCCCATTTGAAGAGGATCAAGCCCGCCGTGATGACCGTCGGAGGCTGGTTTGACGCAGAGAACCTTTTCGGCGCGCTCGAAGTGTACCGTTCGGTGGAGGCGCAAAGCCCCGGCGCGTTCAACATCCTGGTGATGGGGCCTTGGGTCCACGGTGGCTGGGCGTCAGGCAAGGGAGATCAACTGGGTGACGTCCGCTTCGATGGCCCCACCGCTGAGTTTTACCGCGAGCATATCGAGCTGCCTTTCTTCAATTACTTTCTCAAGGACAAAGGGAAGCAGGAGTTGCCCGAAGCTTACGTCTTCGAAACCGGAACGAACCAATGGCGCAGGTTTGATGCCTGGCCTCCAAAATCGTCGGTCTCGAAATCACTTTACTTGAAGGCCGGAGGAAAGCTCTCTTTTGACCCGCCTAGCGCAAACGGTCAGACCGACTTCGATGAGTACCTCAGCGATCCCGGAAAACCGGTCCCATTCATCCCTGGCATTGCACCAGGCATGGCCCAGCGCTACATGGTGGACGACCAGCGCTTTGCCGCGCGCCGCACCGACGTGCTGGTATATCGGACCGACGTGCTTGAGGAGGACCTCACCCTCGCCGGGCCTATCGTCCCCAGCCTGCAGGTCTCGACCACAGGCACCGATTCGGATTGGATTGTGAAGCTCATCGACGTTTATCCGGACCGGTTTCCCGACGAAAAGGGCGGCGTCGATAACACACTCGGTGGTTATCAGCAACTAGTGCGGGGTGAGGTGATGCGAGGCAAGTTCCGCAAGAGCCTGGAAACGCCGGAGCCCTTCATTCCCAGCCAGCCCACACGGGTGGAGTTTACTGTGTCCGATACCTTCCATACCTTCCGCCGCGGGCATCAAATCATGATTCAGATCCAGAGCACCTGGTTTCCGCTCATCAATATCAACCCGCAGAAGTTCTTGAACATCAATGAAGCCACCGAGGCGGATTTCCAGCCGGTCAGAGAACGTGTCTACCGCTCGACGTCATTCATAAAGGTCTTTGTTCTGCCACGCTCGCTGCCGTAAGGGGAGTTTGGTTCATTCCGCATGCATCGGATCCTATTAGCCCCTTGATTTATCGAGGGGTTCGGAAGACCTTCAGAACAAAGCAACCACGTCAGCGGTTTTTCAACGTAGGACGACACGAAACGCTTGAAGACCCCCTCGATGAATCGGAGGGGCTAATGAAAGGTCCAAACTCAAGGCTTGAAACAAACAGAAAGCCGTCATCTCGGGGCCGGCCGAGAAGGTGGGCCACAGCGTCTCGGGTTTGCTATGGACCCACCTGAGATGACCGCGAAGCAAGACAGGCACGCAGTAGCTGAAAATGAAAGTGCAACAGGAACTGCCCTTCAGTCAGCCTTGCGCCGCCTCGCGACGCCAAGAGCGCCCAGGCCCAGGCCGAACAGACTCAGGGTGCCTGGTTCAGGCACGCTTGGGGGTGGCGAGCCATGAGGCAGCAGCACGATGTTATCCAGTCCATTTGAGTTGTCAAAAAAGTCTTTATTGAGCAATTCGATCGGCGTCGAGGTGTTTAGAGCGGTGAAGCCGAGAGTGAACTGCTGCCAGTTCTGCGTGAATGTCCCGGCCCCGCCGCTGTTCGTAAATGTTCCCTGCGACACACCTCCGACAAAGACTTCGATTGTGCTGGTTGTGCCGTATGGTCCACCGGGATTAACCTGGTTTCCGACCCAGAAGCTCAAATCATACAGGGTGCCAATGCTGGTCGTGACTGTTTGCTCAATCCCCGTGGCAGAGTTGGAGACATTGCCGGTCATGTCAACCCAAAAGTCCCCGTCTTGAGCCGGAAAAGTGAGGCCTCCAGATGTGAACAAACCGCTGATCGGCGAGACACAGCCAGCGCCCACAACGTCCCAACCATCAAAGGACGAGCCGCTGCAAACCGATATGAAGCCGCCAGGCGGCACAGGGGGTATCGTTGGCTCTTCAAAGCTGCCGTTGGTGATGAGATTTGCAAACGCAGAGCCCGACATTCCGACTGAACACGACAGGATTGCAACAAGCGCTGTGCTTCGACAAAGCCAGGACCTAAGGTGTAAGAGCTCCTTCTTCATGTTTTCTCTCCTTGTTAAGGCGCCAGTTGAGGGACCGTACGAGCAGCGCCCAGGCCCGCACGGCTTGACGACTCTGCGCTTCACCCGTCGCGCCTTTCAGCGGGAGGGTACAAGCGCCGGTAAGGCCACAGGATTGTACCTCTTCTTTGAAACCTTCAATTCACATAAGCGTTTTCGAGCAATTTATTCTTTGCTCCAAAACTTTTTTAGATTTTGTTTGTTACGGAACCGAGACTAAGTATCCAGACGTGCCTCTCGCGCTAAACGGAACAAAACTTCTCCCTGTCCCTCTTCCTATGGATTTTCTTTCATTGGCAGTTTGCCCCTTATTTCTTCTAGAGCTGCCTCCGACTGTCCTTCCTGGAATCGGCGGTCCACATTCGCTGACTCCTTCTCCGCTGAGCGCCTGCTGTGGTGCCGTCTTCGGCCAGATCAAGCCGGCCACTGCGGCCTGCGGATCTTCTTGCTGGCTCCCTAGCTGACACTCACATCGCTTTCTCCAGGCTTTCTCTAGCTGTCTGAAGTTGCCAGTTGCCAACCAGGGTTCTATCTGAGACTATTTCGTTTGTCCCTTATTTCCGGTGATACGACGTGGTATATACTTAGGCCCGGTCCTCGGTGAGACTCTTGGAACAACCAGGGGCTTTGATACTCTCCCTCGAGTTTGCGGCATGCAACCCGGTGATTTCAGTCAGCGGCACCTGTTGTCGATTGATTCAATTTAGGTTTGACTTTTCTTGGACAGCTTCTACGGTTCAGCCCATCTTCGCTGCCCAATTACTGATAGCTTTGTTTGGTGGTGCAGCAAACCTATATCCATCACATCAGAAAAACTCTAAGTGTAAATCATTGACACAAATAGGGAACTATTCTTGGCAAGCTGCTTCTCTAACTGGACCAGAGAAAAGGAAGATTTTTTCCGTTTATTGGCACGGCCATTCCTAAGTTTGAAAACGTCAAATGTGCCAGCTAGAGACAAGCAGAAAGCCTTTGACGATAGCTTCGAATGTGAGATTGTGACTAGACGTGAACAGAACAACCGCGATAAGCACATTTTGCACTTCCAATTGCCGGACTCTTCAGACTGAATCCTCTACTTCTCCTTTGGTTTGAGCAGGCTGAAGAAAAATCGCAGTAATTAACTACAATAGGTCGCAGTCTGCCTCTCCATCGCCCCCACAATTCCCCGTAATCCGTTCTCGATTCGCCACAAGGTCTAGCCCGTTATGCCGATCGAAACGAGAATTTTGTTCTCGTTTATGGAATCGTCATCGTTCTCGTCCTCTTCGTCGTAGTCGGCCCTTGGATTTTCGAAGGCGAGAACGAGAACGAGGACGACGACGAGGACGAACCGACCGGATAAGCTATGAAGCCGGCGCTCTGCGCACGCCGAAAAACGCGAGACGGCGCGCACGTTCCACCATACTGTTAACCTCAAAGAAGCCCATCAGATCGGAGGCGTAAGTAACTTATCTAATAACAAAATTGCTTCTTTGGATTAAATCTTTTTGGGAAGTGTTGTCGGTAAGCTTGACCTGTAGCACATATTCACCCTTTGAAAACTGGGCCAACGGAACTTGGAAGTTACAGGTCAGAGTGTCATTGGAACCCTCGTCATATTCATTAAGTTGACTCTGAGAGGCCTCGCGAAAGACCTTCCCATTCTTCAAAAAGGTCAGAGAGGCTGTGATATTAGGTGCAAACCCTTTGGCGGGTTGCCGGTAGATTTGAAAAAAAATATAGAGGGTATCTTGAGGGACAAAGACACGAGCCACACTGGGGATGATGCGATTCTGATCGACTACGAGCGGGTCGGTGGAGTTGCGGCTCTGCTGGCGCGACTCGCCGAAATCACCCACTTTTCTTACCGAGTTGGCTTTCGAGTTTGCGGGTTCTAATCGGTTGCTCAGGATGATAGAAGACAGGGCAAGTTTTGACTCGCCGAAGTCCGGCACGGACAAGGCTTGTTCAAAGGTGCTGAGCTTTCCGGTTTGATTTTCCCGCAACAAAAATTTCAAGTCGTACTTGCCGGGTGTCAAATAAAAGCCCGTGTTGTATTGGATGTCTCCATTGGCCATTCTCCTGAAAGACCCCGCATCCAGGTCGACTCGAATGGTGTCGCGGACTGCATTCACCACCCTGCTCTTAGGTCCAAGCACTTGCCCAATGAAATCGAATTCCGCCTGGGCTTTCTTCCCTTTTTGTTGAAAAGGGATGTCGGCCGCCGCAAATTTCAATGAAACCGGAACAAAATCGGTGCGTTGATCTACCCGTAAAAAGTTGGCAGCGACCAGAAAAGGGATCTCGGAAAATGGGCGCTCCGTCGTTATGGCTTCTTCTAACTGACGCTCTTTATCCGATTTAGTGAATTGCTCAAATGACTTGGGGGCGTAGTACCCCTGTCGATATTTAAGGTGAGCTTCGGGAATGTTAACTCGCAGCTTAATCTGCCGATATCTCCCGTCCCGCCTGGAGTTCGAAGAGTAATATCCCAGGACATAGTAACTTTTGGAATCTTCGCGGACCGCTTCAAAAACCTGGCCCAAGTTGTTGGTATCAAAAATGGCCTTACCGCCCGTGTCCAATGCCAGAGTAGTCAAAGTCTCCTGAGAGTTGGCGATGGACGCATACTGATCGCGAATGGCCTTGCCGCTGTAGTTGGCCGTTCCTGAGGCGCTCCCTTTGCTGGCATCGCCACCCGGTGGCGCAGCAATGAGTCCTCGGGCATCGACGCTATAGAGTGAGACGTTCGATTGGTTGAGCGCATCAATGGTAGCTCGTAACTGAGCCTGGTTTTCAACCCCTGTAGTGGATAGACCACTGGAGAAATGCACCAGAAACTTTCTCTGGGGAATCTCCCGAAACATCTTTCCCACCGTTTCAATCGCAGAGAGCTTGCGATCGGTATTAAAAATATTGTATTGGGTTTCATCCGCCACAAAGGTATCGGAAAGATCTTCGGAGCTGGTGTCGCTGGTATCGGGGTTCGTTGCCCCTGCTTCCGCCAAGTCGGCAGAGTCGCCAATATGCACCCGTTGCACGGTCTGCCTCAGTACTTCACGGTCGTTGGTGAAATCCTGCAGCATTTTGACAGTCGCAGCATTGACCACAATGGACAGCAGGTCTGATGGGGTTAGTTGCTTGTCAATAAACTGAAGAACAGTTTTTTGAGCCTGAACCAAATCTTCCACAGGCATCGAACTGAGGTCGAGAAACAAAACGATGAGCCGGCGGTTTTGAAAGGCTTCCCCGGGAAGTCCAGCCGCTGGGCCAACAGAGGGAGTAACGACCGCTGCTGAGGGGGGCGTTGATGGGGGGGTGGTCCCACGATCCCCTTCTTCCTGGGTAAAGAGATCTTCAACATCAAAGGTGGCAATCTTCTGTCGGACATTGTCCTCATAGATGGTGAAATCTGCGGGCATCAGGTTTTTGATAGGATTACCCTTTTTGTCTGTCACAACGGCATCAACGATAACCAGATCTTCAAAAACACGAAGGGTATAAATGCTTCCCGCTTTTTCAGACGAATCTTTGGTTTGGGAGTGAAGCGAACGGAGAGTGCAAACAGTGGAGAGCGTAAGGCCA
>QHZQ01000161.1:12082-21995 GCA_003224725.1 Acidobacteriota bacterium
AGGCTTTCCTCGACATCAAAAATTAAACCTCAGAGTAAACTCGAATTGCCGCATCTGTTTGGCGCTGATGAGATGCCCGTAGTTAGAAGCATCAACGATGACGCCCAGCCCGTTGAAGTTAGGTGTGTTAAAAACGTTGGTGGCTTGTGTTCGGAATACCAACCGCTTGCCGTCCGGAGAGAAGCGAATGACCTTAGCCAAGGCCATATTGAAGTTTGTGGTTCCTGGTCCGGTAATGGTATTGCGTCCGGCATAACCAAAACGGCCAGGTGTGGGAAGAGTGAAGGCATCGGTATTGAAAAAATGAGCCACTGTTTGCAGTGACTCGGGCAACTCGACCGGCAGGCCTGTAGCATCAGCTCGTTCTGACTGATTGGCGCCGGTTCCGCTGTTATTAATGGAATTCCCCAGGATTCTGGCGGTGTAAGGACTTCCCGATTGCAGTGTGGTCATTCCGCTGAGAGACCAGCCACCCAAAAGTCTAGCCGGCAGCCCGCCGTGCGACAGGAAGCGCTTGCGTTCGCCGAAGGGAAATTCGTAAACATAATTGATAGTCAATTGATGACGCATGTCGAAAGTCGAGAGGCCCCTTTCGGCCCGGAGGTTGTTGTCAATCAGCGCCACGGTTTCCTGACCGCCGCCGATACTGGAGGCATTGTCGATGGATTTCCCAAAGATGTAACTTGCGTTGACCGACAATCCAGAAGTAAAGCGCCTCTGGAGCCGGATTTGCAACGAATGGAAAATCGAGGCAGCTCCTGAAGTTTCGTATAAGAATCCTTGAGCGTTAGAAATGATTCGATTAGAGTCAGTCTCTAAAGGAGACCCCGCTGGCGCTCGATTGGGTGAACGGAGCAGGTCCAGCCTAGTCCCCTTGGAACCATTATAGGAAACAGTCAATACCAGATTGGGGCGTAGTTGTTGCTGGATGTCGAGGTTCCACTGCTGCACATATCCCACTCGCAGATGGCGGTCTACCGCATAGCTGTTGAACACAGTGAATTGAGGATCTGATGGAAAGCCGTTGGCCAAGGTCAAGACCCGGTCCGGACGAGTGATCAGGTTGTCACTAACGGCGAAAGGAGGCTGGCTGGCCAATTGAGTGGCAAACTGATTATAGATGGAAGCGTTATAAAAGATGCCGTAGCCACTGCGAACCACCAGGTTTTGCTGAGGGAATGGCTTCCAGGCCAGGCCAATTCGCGGCGCCAGGTTGTTGCGGTCTGGATCGATCAGGGCAGCCGGAAATAGACCGCTGTAAGGCCCCTCGGCTCCAGGCAGCACCACGGCCGCACCCGCAAAATTGGGGGCGATATCCAGGTTGGAGATACGGTCGAATTTTTCCGTCAACGGGCTGGCCAGCTCATATCGCAGTCCCAGGTTCAAGGTCAGTTGTGGCGCGACTCTCCAGTTGTCCATGAAAAAGAGATTGAAGACATTACCCCGAAAATAAGTGTTGTCGTCCCCAAACCGAATGGCGGTCGACTGCGGCAAGCCCAGTAGAAAATCTGCCAGGTCGTACCCCGTACCGGGGATGGGTCGCCCCCCGGAGTCGAAGGCGCTGGTGGCAAAGCCACTGAAGGTGAAGGTGCCACGGCCGTTGGGGTCGCTGCGATTGTTGAGCTCGATCCGACGATACTCAAAGCCGCTGCGAAAGGTATGGTTGCTTCTAATAAAAGTGACGGTATCGCTGAGATGACTGGTTTGGTTGCGCCTCAAGGCAGGGTAAGTATCCTGCAGTGTCGCATAGTTTGTGAACCGGATGGAGGGGACTCCATAATTAAGAGGATCTGGCGAGACCCCACTAATGCCCAATTCTCCTTCAACATCCCGGATGAAGGCAAACTGATTCAAGCTGTTCAGTCGCAGGCGATTGAACCTGAAGCGGGTGTCGCTAATCACGTGTGAGGTGAAGTTATGCGTCAGACCCAGCATCAGGTTCTGGCCCTGCGTGTCCTGGTCAGTATGAAAACCCGGGAAAACCTGGCCGGTCTCTGATCCGCGTCGTTGCAGTGAATAATAGAAGGAAAGATTATCGCGAGGACTGAGACGATGGTTAAGCCGCAACAGAAGCATGTCGGAGTCACTGGCCAGAGACTCTTCCAGATGGTAGTTGAGGACAGTTCCAGGAAGGTTGGGCAGCGGAATGAAACTCAGCAGGCTTCGCGCAATGGGGCTGATGCGTTCTATCGGAATGACATTGTTGGGAAACTGCCTCAGCATCGAACCTCCTTCCAGGAAAGCAGGATCGTACACCGGGATCGGCTGGGCACTGTTGCCAAACCGGCCAAACGTTTGAGAAAAGTCTCCATTGCGTTCGGCCAGAGTGGGCACGGTGACCGTATTGTCATAAGGATTGCGCAGGCGTGAGCCCTGGTACCCAATAAAGAAGGAGGTGCGATCCGCTCCATGGTACATTTTCGGGATGTTCAGTGGACCTCCGATAAAAACGCCGAAGTTATTCTGGATGTAAGGCTCCTTCTTTTGTTCCAGTCCGGAAAACGAAAACGGCCGGGCATCCAACACAGAGTTACGGTAGCTTTCAAAGAAATTGCCTCGCAGGCGGTCGTTTGCAAATCTTCCACCCCCTCTGCTTCCACCACCAAAGCCTCCACGTCCACCAAATCCGCCGCCCCAGCCGTCGCCAGGGCCTCTGGCCCCGCCGAAATCGCCTTGTCCAAATCGCTGCCGGATCCGCTCGCGCCTTTCCTGCATTTGATCTTCTGTGGGCTCCAGTCCCATTGAGCCGTTCAGAGAGGATGCATTGGTCGAACCCTGAATAACCAATGTTTCAGATGAAGGGCTGACTCCACTATCGATGGCCGGAGCGGATTCGCTTACCCGCTGTGCCGAAGGATTGTCTGCCAGATGGTCTTGAGAGGCATCCAGACTCTCTGGGGTCTGAAGAGTTAGCGACTGGAATCCACGCCGGCGCGGCGAGCGAGGCGCACGACTTTCAGGTGAAGAAGCCTGCTGTGAAGCGGCAGAAGGCGGATTGGAGGCAGCTCCATTGACGGACTGCCGCAAGGTAAAGTCGAGGCGGGCAATCTGATCTCCCACGGTTGTTTCCTGGACTACAATCTCAAATCCGTCATATTTGGCTTCCAGACGATATTTACCAGGAGATAGGTTTTTGAAAATATAGGAGCCCGATTCATTAGTCACTGCCTCCTGGTGCTTCCCGGAGTTCAACTGAGCGGCCTTGACCCTGACCCCCGGCACCGGTTTGCCGCCAGCATCATAGACCGTTCCCTTCAGGATACTCATTTGAGTTTTGCACTCGATTAGTCCAGGTACCCAAAAAACAGACCACGAAAGGGCGAAAAGATAAAAGGACGATATTCTCATTTCAGAAATTTCGTAAATCGTAGTTCAAACTTCCAAGAGTAGCGAGCAACCTCAGACCGCCAAGAGATGCGGTTCTGTTGGCAACTGACCCCCTCACCCGTCCTTCGGCCACCCTCGCCCCACGGGAGAGGGGCTGGGGGTGAGGGGCGGCCTGGCCCTTGACACAAATTTGACCGAACTGTGAACTTTGTCGCCACCAAGTAACTCTACTTAGCGCAGCCTGAGGTTTCTGTTGATCAGATTCACGAACGTCAGATTGCACTTTCTGATTTTCATTCGACCGCTCCGAACTTTCGCTCTAGTTGCGGATTTCTCGATGAGAAGCTGGACCAGTGTTATGTCTCTGAAATAGCTTTTCAATCAGACCGCGTCTCCCCTCACCCCGTGGCCGTTCAAGTTGGGAGATGGGAAGGCCGGGAGGCGGTCTCCGACCGGCGGTCAAAAAGGGGGTTTGCAGTCCCTGTTTCCTGTTAAGACCCGCCCTGGTCGCCGCGCGGAGCGCGCCTCCCACATTCTTAACTCACATTCTTAACTCAACTCCTATGACCCGACATTCAAAAAGACGAATATCCTCGGCTGTGGGTTACACAGAATTCTTATCTATCTGCACAGCGAGATGCCGCCCAACCCACTATAGGGCACGGTTGCGCATTGTGATTGAAGGCTGCTGCTTGTCCAGAGGGTTTTCTGGGTTGGTGGTCCATGCCTGGCACCATCACAGGAAAAGCGCCTATTCAGGTGTCAAGAAATTGTCGGTAAGGCTTAGCTTATCGGCGAGAGCCCCCTGGCTGGATAATAACCTAAGGAGCGATTTTTCCGTTGGATCGATCAACAAGGGCGGAAGCACGACCGTGTAGGCCGCGGTCGGTAATTTCAATGCCGTTGAGTTCTTCTCCCATCATGGATTAACCGGGTACTGCCCACAGAGATACTATTTTGTCGGAATCGGCTCACTCAGTTGTAAAAAGATCTTATAAATCCGGCTGCTTCACGATTGTCCCAAGGCAGCAGCACGCTTTTGCAATTCCTCGCGCCACTGACGATTAAATATGGCGTCGCAGGTGTGGTAGCCCTCCGGGATAGGTTGCACTTTGCTTGTCATAAATCCTCTCCTTTTCAAATAAGTAGTTGCAGTTCTCCCTTGAGATGATAGCGACGCCTAGCTACACGCGGCGTAAGGCATGCTACAAACGCTCTTCTAGACCACGTGCCAGGAATCTGTTCGACTCCGCATTATAGCACTGAGGCTTGCATTTATCGGGTCAAACGATTCATTCTTTGTTCGTAGCAAGCAGTATCGAATTTCTTTGAAGCGCCAAGGAACAAGGCAATAGAATAGAGATGAAGATCAACTGAACTGATCGTGGGGAAAAGACCTTTCACGAGCAGGGCATGAAATACGCCACCGTATTTTACTTCGGTTTTTGTCGGCTTCGGAATTCGGGGTTATAACAAAAAAAACCTCCAAGGCCTTTCTAACAGACCCTGGAGGCTTTTGAGTTCCTGGAGAACGAGCGGCTACGAGCTGGCAACTTCCCCGCGACCAATCTCTTCGCTATAAACTTCTGCACCTTCGAAGACCTCTTCCGCACCTTCTTCTGCCGGAGGCGGCTCTTCGGTTTGCAGCTTGACGTTGCGGTAGTGTTCCATGCCGGTGCCCGCGGGAATGAGTCTGCCCATGATCACGTTTTCCTTGAGACCGCGGAGATAATCAATCTTGCCACTGATCGAAGCTTCGGTAAGTACACGGGTGGTCTCCTGGAAGGAGGCGGCCGAGATGAAGGAATCCGTCGAGAGGGAAGCTTTGGTAATCCCGAGTAACAAGGGTCGCCCCTGGGCAGGCCTGCCCTCGTCCTTTAGGACTCGGTCGTTTTCTTCCTGGAAGCGGAATTTATCCACTTGCTCTTCCAACAAGAATTCGGTATCACCGACCTCTTCCACCTTGACCCAACGCATCATCTGTCGGACGATGACTTCGATATGCTTGTCATTGATATTGACACCTTGCAATCGATACACCTCTTGAATCTCATTTACCAAATAGGCCTGTAATTCCTTCTCGCCTAACACCGCCAAAATATCGTGTGGATTGCGCGGCCCGTCCATCAGGGCTTCGCCGGCCTTCACATATTCTCCTTCTTGAACGTTGACATGCACTCCTCGAGGCAGTGAATATTCCCGCTCCATCCCGCTATCATTGGCAACCATGATCTTGCGGGTGCCTTTGGAGATATCGCCGTATTTCACGATCCCGTCAATCTCAGTAATAACCGCTGTTTCACGAGGTTTGCGGGCTTCAAACAGCTCCACCACGCGAGGGAGACCTCCCGTAATATCCTTGGTCTTGGTGGTTTCGCGCGGGATTTTGGCTAGGACGTCCCCCGGCGAAACTTCGTCTCCATCGCTAACCATAAGGTGGGCTCTGGAGGGCATGAGGTATTTCTTAACCGTCTTGTGTTTGTCGCTGCTCTTGATGACGATTTGAGGCTGGCGCTTCTCGTCCTGAGACTCAATGACCACCCAGCGGGAAAGACTGGTGACTTCATCCACTTCTTCCTGCATGGTGACGCCTTCGGCCAGATCCTTGAACTGAATGGATCCACCCACCTCGGTCAAAATGGCGTAAGTATAAGGGTCCCATTCCACCAGGCCATCGCCCATCTTGACTTCTGCGCCGTCTTCCACCTTGATCTTAGCGCCGTAAACGACGGAATAGCGCTCTTTTTCACGTCCCTTTTCGTCCACAACCGCGATGAGGCCATTGCGATTCATGACGACGAGATCGCCGTCTTTATTGCGCACGGTGGAAAGGTTGATGAATTTGATGATGCCGTCGTTCTTGGCTTCCAGGGTCGACTGCTCGGAGACTCGACTGGCTGTGCCCCCGATGTGGAACGTCCTCATAGTAAGCTGGGTGCCGGGCTCACCAATGGATTGAGCCGCAATCACGCCTACGGCCTCACCCAGTTCGACCATGGCCCCGGAGCCCAGGTTACGTCCATAGCATTTGACGCAAACCCCACGGCGCGATTCGCAGGTTAACACGGACCGGATCTTTACTCGTTCGACACCCGCCGCCTGAATTTCGCTAGCCAGACCTTCTGTGATTTCCTGGTTCAGGTCCACGATGACGTTCCCTTCGTAATCTTTGATTTGATCCAGGGAAACTCGACCCACGATTCGGTCGCGCAAGGGCTCGATGATTTCGCCGCTTTCGACTATCGGTCCTACGTAGATTCCATCCAGAGTCCCACAATCCTCTTCGGAGATGATGACATCTTGAGCGACATCCACTAATCGACGGGTCAAGTAACCAGAGTCTGCGGTCTTCAAGGCCGTGTCGGCCAAGCCCTTTCGGGCGCCGTGGGTTGAGATGAAGTACTGCAAAACCGTGAGACCTTCACGGAAGTTGGCTTTAATGGGGGTCTCAATGATTTCGCCGGAAGGCTTGGCCATCAATCCCCGCATCCCTGCCAACTGCCGAATCTGTTGCTTGGACCCGCGAGCTCCGGAGTCCGCCATGATGTAAATCGGATTGAATTCCGCTCCTTCCTTATTCTGGGTCTCGATCCCGCGGATCATTTCGTCGGCCACTCTCTCCGTCACGTTGGACCAGATTTCAATGACTTTATTGTAACGTTCTCCTTTAGTGATGGCGCCTTCCTGATATTGCTGTTCGACCTTCAGGACTTCTCGCTCCGCCGATTCGACCAGTTTGTTCTTTTCTGCCGGAATGAGGAGATCTTCAATTCCGATCGAGATCCCCGCTTTGGTGGCGTAGCTAAAGCCCAGCGCTTTAACTTCATCCAGCATCTTGACCGTCTTTTCCAGTCCCAACTTCAAATAACAATACTGGACAAGCTGGCCTAATCCTTTCTTCTTGAGCAGACCATTAATAAAGGGCATTTCCTGGGGAAGATGATCGTTCAAGATGACTCTACCCACGGTGGTATTCAGGAAATCTTTTTTCCGAGCTATGACCTCGGTATGCAAAATACTTTGGTCATCATACGCTGTGGTCAAGTCAATGACATCACCGGTGTAGCGATAGCGGATGGGCGTCAGGGTCTCCACCTCACCAGCTTCCAGAGCCAGCAGCACTTCCTCGGTACTTCCAAAGGCGCGCCCTTCTCCCTTGGTTCCTGACCTCGACATGGTCAAGTAGTAGCATCCCAAGACCACGTCTTGAGTCGGCACAGCAATGGGCATGCCATTGGAAGGAGAGAGAATGTTATTGGAGGAGAGCATGAGTACCGAGGCTTCAATCTGAGCTTCAGGTGAGAGGGGTATATGAACGGCCATCTGATCGCCATCAAAGTCTGCGTTAAAAGCAGTACACACCAGCGGGTGAATTTGGATGGCCTTTCCTTCGACCAGCGTGGGCTCGAAAGCTTGAATCCCCAGGCGGTGGAGGGTCGGAGCGCGATTCAATAATACCGGGTGTTCCCGAATGACTTCTTCCAGGATGTCCCAGACAATAGGATCCTGCTGCTCCACCAGTTCCTTGGCAGCCTTGATAGTGGTGCAGTGTCCACCCTGCTCCAGACGGTTATAGATGAACGGTTTGAAGAGCTCGAGGGCCATCCTCTTGGGCAGTCCGCACTGATGCAGTTTCAGTTCCGGGCCAACCACAATGACAGAACGTCCGGAATAGTCCACACGTTTTCCCAGCAGGTTCTGACGGAACCGACCCTGTTTCCCTTTGAGGGTATCCGAGAGCGATTTGAGGGGCCGGTTGTTGGCGCCTCGCAGAACCCGACCGCGGCGGCCATTGTCAAAGAGCGCATCTACCGCTTCCTGGAGCATCCGCTTCTCGTTTCGCACAATGACATCCGGGGCATGGAGTTCGATGAGCTTCTTCAACCGATTATTGCGATTGATGACGCGACGATAGAGATCATTCAAATCAGAGGTGGCGAAACGGCCACCATCCAGAGGCACCAGTGGACGCAGCTCCGGAGGAATCACCGGAATAACATCCAGGATCATCCATTCAGGTTTGTTGCCAGACTTTCTAAAGGCATCGACCACTTTCAGACGTTTGGAATATTTCAGCTTCTTCTGCTGCGAATTTTCCGTCTTCATTTTGTGGCGCAGCTCGATGGCCAGTTCTTCAATATCAATCTGCTTGAGCAACTGCTTAATGCCTTCAGCTCCCATCATGGCTGTGAACTTTCCCGGATATTCCTGTTGAAGCTGGCGGAACTTGTCTTCACTGAGAACTTCTTTTTCCTTCAGCGGAGCCTCTCCCGAATCGATAACCACATAAGCCTCGAAGTAAAGAATCCGCTCCAATTCGCGCAGACTCAGATCGAGCAGATGGCCGATTCGACTGGGAAGCCCCTTGAAGAACCAAACGTGCGAGCAAGGACTGGCCAGCTCAATATGGCCCAAGCGCTCACGACGGACCTTAGAGAGAGTCACCTCCACGCCGCATTTATCGCAGATGACGCCGCGATGCTTCATTCGTTTGTATTTACCGCAGAGACATTCCCAGTCTGTCACAGGTCCGAAAATCTTGGCGCAGAAAAGTCCATCACGCTCAGGTTTAAAAGTCCTATAGTTGATGGTTTCCGGTTTGGTAACTTCCCCATGAGACCAGGATCGAATCTTCTCGGGAGACGCGAGACTGATTTTGATGCTGTCAAAATCAGCAATCATATTGGATCGGTCATATGGATTTTGTCTAAACAAGGTAAACCTCCTTGGAGGAAAAGTCTGCAATCAAACTAAAATCACATCTTTGCTCTCATTGCCCACGGGCGGTGGCATCCGAAGATGATCGAAGAGCGTCAGAAATTGAGGGCGACATCCTCGATCCTCCATCTTCTATCCTCCATCTTCTATCCTCTATCCTCGGGGCACTTCTAATTATCCTGGTATTTTTTGAGTAGCTCCACATCCAGGCAAAGGCTTTGCAATTCGCGTATTAACACATTGAACGATTCGGGCAGCCCCGGTTCGATGGCAGCCTCCCCTTTAACGATCGCTTCGTAAATCTTAGCTCGGCCATAAACGTCGTCGGCTTTGGCCGTGAGCAGCTCTTGAAGAATGTGAGCCGCCCCATAAGCTTCCAAAGCCCACACCTCCATTTCTCCAAAGCGCTGGCCGCCAAATTGAGCCTTTCCTCCTAAAGGTTGTTGCGTAATCAAAGAGTAAGGCCCAATAGAACGGGCGTGAATCTTGTCATCGACCAGGTGGGAAAGCTTCAACATGTAGATATAACCGACCGTCACTCTTTGTTCGAAGCGTTCGCCGGTCATTCCGTCGTAAAGGTAGGTCTTCCCCGATAGGGGCAGGCCTGATTCTTCCAGTTGTTTCTTAATTTCTTTTTCGGTAGCCCCATCAAACACCGGAGTGGAAAAGTGTAGACCCAGGGCTCTGGCCGCCCAACCCAGATGAGTTTCAAGGATCTGCCCTACGTTCATACGAGAAGGAACACCGAGAGGATTCAGAACAATTTCCACCGGAGTGCCTTCCGGCAGATACGGCATATCTTCTTCAGGAAGAATTCTGGCGATCACACCCTTGTTACCGTGACGGCCCGCCATTTTGTCACCTACTG
>QHZQ01000497.1:0-1667 GCA_003224725.1 Acidobacteriota bacterium
TGTGGAAGTGGAGACGCACCCGATCAACCTGGAAGAGTATCGGTTCCTGACCGGAGGTGAGGTCTTCCGCTGGGCCGGGGACATCCCGATTGCAACCCGCTTCGCGGTGCCCATTCGGAATCCTCGGCAAAATGAAAGTTCGCGGTAGCAATAGACAAGCGGGCTGCTGGCAACCGAACGCCTTTGCTTTACCTGCTTCCCGATACGTCGGGTACTCCACCGTTGCCTCTGGTCGCGCGATGACCAACGAAACCAAGCACATCTCTGTGTGTGTTTGCACTTATAAGCGGCCACAATTTCTTCAGCGCCTGTTGAAAGAGCTTGGTGGCCAGGATACGCAGGGCCTGTTCACGTTTTCGATCGTCGTTGCCGACAACGATCATCTACAATCTGCCAAAGCCGTGGTCTTGGACTTCGTCGCCGCATCGAGCATTCCGATCACGTATTGTGTGGAGCCTCGGCAGAACATCGCGCTAGCCCGCAACAAAGCCATCGAGAATGCCACCGGGGACTTTGTCGCCTTCATCGATGATGACGAGTTCCCAGCAAAGTACTGGCTGCTGAATTTGTTCAAAGCATGCGAGGAATACGACGTGGATGGTGTCCTTGGGCCAGTGAAGCGCCACTTCGAGGTCGAGCCGCCAAAGTGGGTGATTAAGGGCCGGTTCTATGAACGACCGACTTATCCGACAGGGTTGGTTATTGACAGCAAAAAGGGGCGGACCGGCAACACACTCCTGAGAAAGCGAATTTTCACACCTGGCGCGCCGGCGTTCCGGCCGGAGTTTCTTACCGGAGAGGACCAGGATTTTTTCAGAAGAATGATCGATGAGCGGAACGTCTTCATCTGGTGCAATGAGGCCGTGGCGTACGAGGTTATCCCCGCCGTACGTTGGCAACGCAGGTTCATGTTAAGAAGAGCGTTGCTTCGGGGTGCAACTACCCTGGTCCATCCCACCTTCGGAGTGCTCGACATCGCAAAATCGATCATTGCCGTCCCGCTCTATGCAGCTGCTCTGCCCTTTGCCTTGTTGTCAGGACATCACAGGTTTATGACTCTTTTGATCAAAGTCTTTGATCACTTGGGAAAACTTCTTGCGCTTTTGGGGATAAGGCCTGTTGAGGAGCAATACGTTACTGGATAGAAATGCAATATGGGTGAAGGCGAAAACGGCAGTTTTATCATCGGCAAAGATGATCTGATCCTCGTGACGGGCGCAACTGGCTTCATTGGGGGCAGATTGGTCCAGAGTTTGCGGGAGCATGGATTCCGCAACTTACGCTGTTTCGCCAGGCCATCAATCAAAAAAGCAAGTCTTGAAGCTCTTTCTGATTGCCCTGACTGGGCACCAGTTGAGGTCATTGAAGGCAATCTCCTGTCGCAAGAAGATTGTGCGAGTGCGACCGAGGGCGTCAAAGTCATCTTTCATTTAGCCGCGGCGAGAGGTGAGAAGTCTGTCCCTGATGCGTTCATGAATTCGGTCGTCACGACCCGAAACCTCCTCGAAGCCAGCTTGCGCCATAAGTGCCTGAGACGATTTGTCAATATCAGTTCGTTCAGCGTGTACTCGAACATGCAGAAGCCCCAGTGGAGATTGCTGGATGAGTCCTGCGCGGTTGAAAATCATCCCGAGCTGCGGGGAGATGCTTATTGCTTCGCAAAGGTC
>QHZQ01000497.1:1691-6542 GCA_003224725.1 Acidobacteriota bacterium
TCATCAGGCCAGGGTATGTTTATGGTCCGGGAAATGAGGGCATCACCGGCCGAATAGGGATCGGTACGTTTGGTCTTTTTCTGCATCTTGGTGGTTCAAACCGGATACCGTTCACCTACGTTGATAACTGTGCCGAAGCGATTTTGCTGGCCGGACTGAGAGAAGGTGTTGATGGCGATGTTTTCAATGTTGTAGATGACGATCTGCCCTCGAGCCGCCATTTTCTGCGTTTGTACAAGCGTAATGTAAGGACCTTCAGGTCGATCTATATCCCCCACTTTCTGAGTTACGTGATGTGTTCCTTGTGGGAGCGCTATTCGAACTGGTCAGAGGGGCAGCTAGAACCCGTATTCAATCGCAAAATGTGGCATGCCTACTGGAAGAAGACCTATTACAGCAATCACAAGTTGAAAACCCGGGTCGGCTGGACACCCAAAGTGCCAACCAGCGAAGGGTTCAGCCGTTATTTCGAGGCCTGCCGGGCCAGCGGACACAATGCTTAAGGTTGCCATCGTCGGATGCGGCAAGATCGCAGATTCCCACGCTTCGCAGATCCAGAGGATCAAGGGATGCGAGATCGTCGGCGTGTGTGATAGAGAGCCGCTGATGGCAAGACAGTTGTACGAGAGGTTTCCAGTCAAGCGCTTCTTTGGCCAGTTGACGGACCTTCTAAGTAACGCCAGGCCAGATGTGGTTCACATAACTACGCCGCCGGAAAGCCATTTCGAGATCGCCAAACTTTGCCTCGAGTGGGGGGCCCACGTCTACGTGGAGAAACCGTTTACACTTTACGCCGACGAGGCTAGGCAACTCATATCACTCGCGAACGAAAGAGAGCTCAAGATAACTGCGGGGCATGACGATCAATTCAGGCCTGCCGCGCGACGCATGCGAACTCTCATTCAAAGCGGCTTCTTGGGGTGCGGGCCAGTGCACATGGAGAGTTATTACTGTTACGAGCTCGGACCGTCAGGGTACGCGGGAGCGCTGCTTGGCGACAAGCGACATTGGATTCGCAGGCTGCCGGGGAAATTGCTGCAGAATGTTATTAGCCACGGCATTGCCAGGATTGCCGAATATTTGGTCAGCGAGTCGCCCCGGGTAATTGCATACGGGTGTGTGAGTCCATTTCTCAAGTCAATGGGCGAGAGCGAAATCATTGACGAACTGAGGGTGATCATTTGCGGGGAAGAGGGGCGGACCGCCTATTTCACCTTTTCGTCACAGATGCGTCCCTCGCTCCACGGTTTTCGTATTTATGGGACGGAAAACGGCCTCGCTCTCGACCAGGATCAGGAAACACTGATCAAGCTTCGCGGCGCGCGGTACAAAAGCTACCTTGAGAAATTTCTGCCCTCTGTAAATATGGCACAACAGAATCTCGGAAACCTGTTCACGAATTTGCGGATGTTCCTGGCAAGGGACTTCCACATGAAGTCTGGCATGAAGTACCTGATTGAGAGTTTTTACAGTTCGATTCTTCGAGGCACTCCGGTGGCCATCCCGTATCGCGAAATTCTTCTGACGGCCAAAATCATGGATGACATCTTTGCTCAGGTCAACATGAAAGAGCCACTAGTCGAAGAGCACGAGCGGGGGGCGCTGCAGCCCGTTCTGAGCAGCTGACATGTATCTATACGTCGTTCGCTTTCCACTGTTCAGCAGGTATCTGGAGCGCATGAGCTTTTCCGTCTTCGTGGGCTTCTGAACCGTTGCGAACAAATCTCAGCATGCGCTTCGGCAATTTGCAGACATGACAGATATCGATATCACCTAACGGCCGAACATCATGTCTCAATCAGGAGGGTCGTCAGTGCAGATGTCATTACTTGCTCCGGATAAGATCCAAGCCACACCAGACAACATCATCGAGATCAGCGTTAAAGGGAAGTGGGTTAAAGTCCCTGCTCTCGACGCTAACGGAAACACCATAGTTGTTGGAGGAAGATGGCTTAAGGTTGCCGCCATCCACGATGAGGAATGGTTGGAGCGGGAAATCAAAGATCCGGAATTGTGCGTGAAAATACTGAAGGGGCGCAGGTCGCACGGCTTTCACGCTGACATTTTCACGTTCGCGCAGAAACTACCCGCAACGCTCCCCAAATATGAGTACTCCATGGAGAGGGATAGCATTGCCGCACTCCGCGCCCATAGCTTTAGAGAGTGGTGGGAGAAGCTGCCCCAGGAAGGCCGCAAGAATGTGAGGAGATCACAAAAACGCGGGGTGGCAGTTGGAGTGAAACAGTTTGATGACGATTTAATTAGAGCAATCAGAGAGGTGAACAACGATTCTCCAGTGCGGCAGAAGGTGCACAATGTGCACTATGGCAAGACCGTTGATCAAGTAAAGAAAGATTATTCATCATTTCTCGACCGGAGCGACTTCATTTGCGCGAATCTGGGGAATGAGGTGATCGGATTTTTGAAACTAGTCTACAGAGGAGAGATCGCCTCAATCCTAAATCTCACTACCAAGCCCAGCCATTATGACAAAAGACCCGCCAACGCTTTGGTCGCCAAGGCAGTGGAGCTCTGCGAAGCGAGGGGGATATCGTATCTGACATACGGGATGTATAACTATGGGAATAAGCGCGACAGCCCTTTACGGGAATTCAAGACTCGCAGTGGATTCGGCGAAATGCTCGTCCCGAGATTCTATATTCCCCTAACAATTTGGGGATCCCTTTGCGTGAAACTAGGACTGCATCGTGGGCTTTTGGGAATCCTGCCTCCTGACGTGATCACGATGGGGGTTAACGCGCGCGCGAGGTGGTACACACTCCAGCAATGGATAAGCCGGT
Source organism: Acidobacteriota bacterium (assembly GCA_003224725.1). GTDB lineage: Bacteria > Acidobacteriota > Terriglobia > Versatilivoradales > Versatilivoraceae > QHZQ01. The sequence continues at coordinate 4,493 of QHZQ01000497.1, forward strand.
GTAGCTCAATGTCAGAGCGGCCGAACCGTAATCGGCAGATGGAGTGTTCAAATCCTCCCGCCGGCTCCAATCTCTAATCCACCAGAAAACGAGTAGGGCGGCTTCTCACCCACTAGAATCAATGCCAATACCCTTCCAGTCTCAAGCGAACTGATATGCCAGGGATAGCAGGTCTAATTACCAAAATGCCCCGCGAGCGGGCCGAGCAACAGTTGCTTAGGATGATTGGGTCTCTTTGCCATGAGCCTTTCTACGAGACCGGAACTTGGGTTGATGAATCCTTGGGAGTCTATGTTGGGTGGGCCGTGCAGAGAAATTCCTTTTCTGACGGAATGCCGCTTTGCAACGAACACAAGGACGTCTGTCTAGTGTTCTCCGGGGAGGAGTACCCCGAGCCCGGAACTGCTCGCCGCCTCCAACAGAGCGGACATAGGTTAAGCGCGGGAGGACCATCGTATCTAGTCCACCTTTACGAGGAAGATTCCAACTTTCCGGGCGGACTAAACGGAAGATTCCACGGGCTTCTGACGGACCGAACCCGCGAAACGGCGATGCTCTTCAACGATCGGTATGGGATGCACAGGGTCTACTACCACGAGGCAAAAGAAGCCTTCTACTTCGCTGCAGAAGCCAAGGCCATTCTTGCGGTTTGTCCCGAACTCCGATCGGCGGATGCGCGCGGTTTGGGGGAGCTTGTCTCCTGTGGCTGTGTCTTAGAGAACCGGACGCTGTTCAAGGGCATCTACGTACTGTCTCCGGCTTCTGCCTGGATCTTCCGGAACAGGTCAGTCGAGCGAAAAAAGACATACTTCCAGCCGCAGGAATGGGAGAACCAGGAACTTCTCGAGCCAGAATCTTATTATCGGGAACTCCGGGATGTTTTCTCGAGGAACCTCCCACGGTATTTCAATGGTCATCAGCGGATCGGGATGTCTCTCACCGGGGGATTGGACACCCGCATGATGATGGCCTGGCTGAAGCCGTCCCCGGGATCTCTTCCCTGCTACTCCTTTGGAGGCAAGTTCCGCGAGTGTCAGGATGTCACGGTGGCTCGGCGAGTGGCTCACGCGTGCGGGCAGAGCCATCAAGTGATCCCAGTAGGAGAGGAGTTCCTCACGCGCTTTCCGCACTACGCAGAGCGTACGGCGTACCTCACCGACGGATGTGCCGACGTGAGCCGTTCCCCTGATCTTTACGTGAACGAGCAGGCGGCAAAGATCGCCCCTGTCCGGATGACAGGCAATTACGGCGGGGAGGTACTGCGCCGCGTGCGGGCATTCAAACCGGAGGCGCCCACGCCAGAGCTGTTCGAGGCAGAGCTTCTCTCCCAAGTCCGTGTGGCGAAACAGACGTACGGCGGCCTCGCTCAGGGACACCCGCTTTCCTTTGCCGTGTTTCGGCAGGCTCCCTGGCACCACTACGGCCTTCTCGCGCTGGAACAGACCCAGCTTTCCTTGCGATCCCCGTACCTTGACAATGACCTTATTCGGACGATCTTCCGTGCGCCTCAATCTGTGCTTGCCAGTAACGATATTTCGCTCCGATTGATCGCTGACGGCGATACGGCGCTCCGCCGGATTCGCACAGACCGAGGCACGAAATTTTCTCGAGTTCACGTTCAAAGCGGAGTACGCGTATGACTATGGGATGCCTCAGGCGGTGGCGCAAATTGATCATCTCTTGTCACAGTTCCACCTCGAACGTGTATTTCTAGGCAGACACAAGTTTTATCATTTCCGGATCTGGTATCGAGATGCTCTCTCCAAATATGTAAAGGAAATGTTGCTCGACCCGAGAACCTTGTCCCGGCCATATCTCGAAAAGAAGAAGCTTGAGAACATAGTGGATAGACATGTCAAGGGAGACCGGAACTATACCACGGCGATTCACAAGGTATTAACGCTCGAACTGGTGCATCGTCTTTTTCTGGACCCCAGATGAGCCGGTTCCTGTCAGAGACGTTCGCGGGGACGCGCTGAATGCCCCCCCCAATAGCGACCGCCGTCTTCGTTGTCGGGATCGGTGGGCTTTTTCTGCTCGACCGGGACAC
>QHZQ01000498.1 GCA_003224725.1 Acidobacteriota bacterium
CGTCTCCAGCCTTACCATTTCGATCGGGAACCTTCAGCGCCACGATGATGCCTCCATACGTTATGATCGTTGCTTCCATCCCCTTCGAGTTTGTGAGCCTATACAGCTCCACGGTTTCGCCTCTGGATGTCTTGCCAAACACTTGTTTCCTCACTTTCTTGGGAGAGTTGGCTTCCGGACCAAGCCCGAAAACCATCCAGACGATGACTCCAAACAATACGGTGGTTGTCAGCTTACGAATCGGCATAGGCAAAGGCTCCTTTCTGGTTGGCTGCGAAACAGGGCTGTCCGCCGCTAAGCTTGGTAAAGCGGGTAAACTCGACGGTGTTCGAAGAAACTGGCGTCGATTCTTTATCATCCTCTTCGATCCTTTGAGTCCCACCCAAGTTCAGCTCAGAACCGGCTCGCCGTATAAGGAGCCAGAGGAATAGCTTGACTAAACCGTTATTTGCCTCGAAACGAGAATTTTGTTCTCGTTTTGGTAGCCGCGGTCAGCAGCTTTTGCTGACCGTGGGTTTTCGTCGCCGGACTGCAGCCAAGCCAGGGATGTCAAGGGCGAAGCCCTTGCCTAGCTGGACAAACCTAACAACCGTATCCATGCCAGGGCTTATGACCGAACCCGTAACAAAAGGCAACGTAGTTTCGACACTACCCTGGATGTACAGGTTCACCCATAAGCCGTCCTCGGATCGATTGTATATGTAACTGCCCAAGGAAGGTAGTAGTCGACAGATATTCGTGGGACAACAGGGTACTGTGAACCAGGGGTAGCGCTTGGCTGTGCCGAGCCTCCTGGCCAGCCGCCCTGCCGCAAGTGCTTGATCCAGCGCGGCTCGGCGGGAGCCTCGCCCTCCCACGTTTCGGGAAGGACCCACCCCTGAAGGCTGAAGCCTTCTTTCCCCTTCCGGAGGGGATTTTCACGGGAGCCATCCAGCAGATGAGAAATGGGATTCCTCCTAAATTTAGATTAGTTTGGTCAAGCTGGGATCTGAAACCAGTAGGGTGGCAACCCGTTGCCGCTTGAGACTGGGAAGGTTCGAGACGCGGCTCACTGTTTCGAAATCGCAGCTCTGCCGCCACGAAGGATGTATTTCTGGATTTTGCCGGTGGCGGTCTTTGGGAGCTCCCCAACAAAGGTCACGCCGTGCGGCACCTTGAAATGAGCTAGGCGGGCACGGCCAAACTCCCGCAACTCAGATTCTGATGCCACTGCGCCAGCTTTCAACACAACGAAGGCGTGGGGTGCCTCTCCCCAGCGGACATGCGGAAGACCGACCACCGCGACTTCCTGCACCGCTGGGTGGCGTAGCAGGACTCCTTCGACCTCCACAGAGGAGATATTCTCTCCCCCACTAATAATGACATCCTTTAAGCGGTCGCGGATCTCGACATAGCCGTCCGGGTGCACAACGGCTGCATCACCGCTATGGAACCATCCGCCACGCATTACTTCGCCAGTACCTTCCGGATCCTGATAGTAGCCTTGCATGACCGCATTTCCACGGACCACAATTTCTCCGATCGTCTCTCCATCGTTGGCCACCGGGTGACCCTCTTGATCAACGACCTGCAAATCACCGGAGGTTAGCAGCTCGACGCCCTGCCTGGCCTTGATGATGGCCTGTTGCTGAGGTGAAAGCGCCCGGTGCTCAGGCCGGAGTTCGCAGATCGTGATGAAGGGGGAAGTCTCGGTCAGTCCGTAGGCTTGAGTGATCTCCCAGCCCAGCTCCCCTTCCACACGTTCAATCGTTGCTGCTGCCGGAGGCGCTCCCGCGGTTAGTACCCGCACGCCTCGACGCGTATTACGGCGCAACCCATCCGGCGCATTGGCGATGCTAATGAGGACCGTCGGCGCCGCGCAGAGCGTGCTCACAGACTCCTGCTCGATCTTCTGGAACACGGCTGCCGGCTCCATTTTTCTCAGACAGATATGGGTCGCACCTGCAGCCGTCACGGTCCAAACGAAAGTCCAGCCATTGGCATGGAACATCGGAAGCGTCCAGAGGTATCGATCAGCCGGAGTCATGTGATGGTGAATGAGGGTCCCTACAACATTGATATATGCGTTCCGATGAGTGATCATCACGCCCTTCGGCCTTGCAGTGGTGCCACTGGTGTAGTTGAGGGTCAAGAGATCATTCTCTTGAATGGTAGGTCGTACATACTGTGAGGAAGCTTCAGCTAGTATCATCTCGTAGTCGAGCCAACCCGATCTGGCACCTTCGAGGGCGATGAAGTACTCGACTCCCGGTACTTGGGCCCGAATTCGATCAACTGCATCCAGGTAGTCCGCGTGGGCACACACCATGCGTGCGCCGCTATGGTTGAGGATATAGGCGAAATCGTCCGCGGTCAGCCGGTAGTTGATCGGAACCAATACGGCCCCGATCTGGGGGATCGCATAGAACGACTCGAGCTGAGCATGGGTGTTCGGTGCGATGTAGGCTACCCGATCCCGCTGCCGCACGCCCAGGCATTGTAGAGCCGAAGACCAACGGTCACAGCGCTCGAAAAATTGGCCATAATTCCAACGCCAGTCTCCGTCCACCACGGCCTCGCGCTGGGAATAGAGTTTGCGGGCACGACACGCGAAATCGAGTGGGGTCAAAGGCGTTTCCATAGATGTCTCCTTAGGGGGATATCCGTTGGCAGCCCCGGCGCTCAGCCCTTTATCCTGGGCGGCGAGGAGCGACCATAGATCTCCGTTAATGTCCTCAAGCGTTCTCGAATCTCATCTGTCAATAACTCAGCCGCGTATCTCCAACGCCAGTTCCCACTCGGCTTGGCGGGCAAGTTCATACGTGCTTCACTTCCCAGCCCCATTATGTCCTGAAGGGGAGTAATCGCAATATCGGCCACCGATGCCAGAATGCAGCGGATGAAGGCCCAGTGGATTTCGCGGCCATCGCTGCCTAGATACTTCAGGGCGAACTCTCTCTCCTTCAGGATCTCTTCCTGGGAACGCGTGCTGTCAACCACGCCGGCGCTGGTCCACCAACCCAGTGTCGTATCGTTATCATGAGTGCCGGTGTAGACGACACAGTTTCTGGGGTAGTTATGAGGT
>QHZQ01000499.1:0-1837 GCA_003224725.1 Acidobacteriota bacterium
AAATTCTTTTTGTGCGCTCACTGGACGGTGGCCAGTCGTGGTCCACGGCAAAGCGGATTGGAAGCCCCAGCGACGGGTCAAGCGTGGTTGAAGGCTCCATGATCGCAGTCGGACCTGGAGGAGAGGTCTATGTGGCCTACTATGACAGCAAACTACCTGGTATTGTCGTGGCGAAATCCACCGACGGTGGCCAGTCGTTTGGGGAGCCCGTCCGTGCCTTGGCTCATTCCTCGATGCGCTTCGGCAAGACCTTAGGCGGCGGCTTTGAGACGCTACCCTTTCCAAGCATCGCCATCGATAACAGCCCGGGACCGAATCGAGGTACCCTCTACATCGCCGCCGACATCAAACCGTCAGACTCAGCCGACATGAGCGATGTGGTACTGGTGAAATCCACGGATGGAGGCAGCAAATGGAGTGCTCCAATTAGAGTTAATGACGACCAAACCGGAACCGATCAATTTCAGCCTTCCTTGGCGGTTGCGCCCGATGGCACCTTGGGTCTGATGTGGTATGATCGGCGAAACGATCCTCAGAACAACGTGCTCCTGGATGTGTACATGACGACATCCAGCGACGGTGGGAAGAGCTTCACTCTCGACCGGCGAGTCACTTCGGCCAGTTGGATGCTGGTCCCCACTCCGCTTGGCCTCCGTACTCATTATCACGGGGATTACAATCAAATGTCATCCGGGGAACTGGGATTTATGCTCAACTGGGGGGACGACCGTTCAGGACGAGATTCAGATATTTATGCGGCTGTGTTGCCGGTCTCTGAAGCCAGTAAACAAGCTCCCGATTTTGTCCTTTCGGCCGAAAAATTGGCCGTGAATGAACTGTCCGGAACAAGTGCGAGTCTGACTATGAGTCTCGCCGGACGGAATGGTTTTTCTGACAGTGTTTCTCTGGAATCAGAGACAGCTTATCCGGGCATCAGCTATCAGTTTTCCCCTGCTTCCTTAACCGCAGGCCAGCAGTCCATCCTGAGCATCGCAGTGACCACGGGCACACCCGCTGGAACGTACCCGCTTTTGGTGGTCGGAAAGGCTGGGGACCTCAAACGCTCTGTCAGTTTGCGACTCACCGTGTATGACAGCAGCGAACTTTCTCGGGTGCCTTTGGCTATCGGTAGTGCCCGTGAGGCTCTACTGGAACCCAAAGCTGCCTCTGACACGACAGGCAACCTCCATGTGCTGTTTGGCGGGGAGCCGGGCCCGTTTGGTCCTCCCTATGGCTCGCTTCAATATGCCCGCTTCCGTAGCAATGAGCAACTGTCAGCCTACACGGTGTTTCGAGTCAGTGATCCGGCCGATAGTTTATCCAATTACTCCATTGGTGTCGATGATGCGGGAAATATTACCATCACTTGGCTCCAGACAAACTTCAACACCGGCATTACCAATGTCTTTCTCAGTCGTTCCACGGATCAGGGAAAGACCTTCTCGCCACCTGCCAACATCACCGGCCTTACGGATAAGAAAATGACTATCTACCTGACGACACTCGCAGTCCACGGGTCGGGAGCGATTAATGTGGGTTATGTACAAGATACCCCTCCAGGAAGCCCAACCAGTTCAACCGTCGACTTCTGGTTTGTCCGCTTGACGGACGGCGGCGCAAAGTTTTCAACCAAGGTCAAGGTGTTTGAAACCGACAAAAAAGTTGGATTCGTTTATTCGGCCGCGATGGCCCTGGATCCGACGGGCAACCCGGTGTTCGTTTATGACGCCTCTGTGGATTCCACGTCCCTGATTTTTGACATCTTCTTGTCCGTCTCAAAAGACGGAGTCAGCTTTCAGGCAGCAGTCAATCTCTCCAAAACCAGCGGCAGTAATTC
>QHZQ01000499.1:1961-5384 GCA_003224725.1 Acidobacteriota bacterium
CCGGGTCAGGTGACGGAGGAGCCCATTTTTCGGAGCCGGTCACTGCCACGCACACAGCAAATCTGGGCATTTACTTGTTTGCTCCTTCCGTTGGGATAGACGGAAACAAGAATATTGGCATTACCTGGCAAGCACTCACGGCAAGTCTGCTCTATCCTGGCGGACTCGACGTTTTCTTCTCTCAGTCGAGTGATGGAGGTAAAGCTTTTTCCCCAGTGATCAACATTTCTGATAACATCGGCCAAGTTGAAACAAGCCCCTTCATCATTGTGAGTCGCAACGGCCAGATGAATGTGTTCTGGCAAGACGAGACTGGCGGCAACGACCAACTCCTGGCCCTTGCTTTTGGCAGTGGAGTTTCCGGACCACCACAACAGGTAACGCCGCCTTCCAATCTGGTCGTCACTCCAGATCAATTCGGCCAAATCACCCTTAGCTGGACTGCCTCGCCGGAAGCCACCAGCTATACCATCAAGAGACGCAGCGACTCGGAACCCGAGTTCACAACCATTGCCATCGGCGTCACTTCAAACAGTTTTGTCGACAGGCATCTCCAAGCTGGGAACGCTTATTATTACTCGGTGATTGCCGTAAACGCCAATCAGGAGAGTCCCGCTTCTAACGCCGCTTCTGCGATGCCTGTCGGCAGCATTGTGCTCGAAGATAAAATCTGGCTCTTGCCCACGGCGGCGCGCAGCTCGGGTTTGTCGAGCAGCTTTTTCACCACGGATGTCTGGATTTCAAATGCTTCGGAGGCCGGCGTCAATCTGACCTTGGAGTTTTTGCAAGCCGGTGGCCAGAATAACACAGAGCCTCCCAAAAGCACACTGTCGCTGGCAGCCCATGAAACCCGCTCTGTTCCAAATATCCTGGAAAGCCTTTTTGGAGTCCAGAGCAATCGATTCGGACCGATACGCTTCACAGTTCCGGGAGTTGCAACCGACTCCGTTGCCATCGTCTCTCGAACCTTCACGCCATCGGCTGATGAGATGCCGGGAACGTACGGACTGGCCGTCGAGGCTCGTGACGTGACTGCGACCGGAACGTCGGCCCTTGGTCTTGTTGGACTCAGGCAGAATGCGGCTTTCCGATCCAATGTGGGGATCATTAACCTGACGGACCATACCGCTACCCACACGCTGACCCTTTTGAACTCTGCCGGCGCAACGCTGGCAACTGCCAGCGGTCAACTGCCCGCCTATGCGGCCTCTCAATCCTCCTTGATAAACCTGTTCCCGTCGGCCGCCAATGACAGCTCAAACCTGGATGGCTTGACGGTCGTAGTGAGTTCACCCGATGCGGCCCTGATGGCTTACGCCACTTCCGTGGACAATAACACAGGCGATGGCTCCTTCGTCTCAGGATTGCCGGTCCAGACGGGCCTGCCGGGCGGAACCCATTACGTTCCAGTTGTCACCAAAGTTACTGGAGCCTTTGGGACTGAGTGGTCTTCACGGCTGGCCGCGTTTAACCCGGGCTTGGAAACCGTTACACTCTTTTTTTCACTCCACTTGCCCAAGTCCGACAATCGGGAAGTCATTCCGGTGCAACAAGCGTTGGGGCCGAAAGCAACCCTGGTGTTTTCTGACGTGCTGGAACAGCTCTTGCACAAGGCGTCCGGTTACGGGGCTTTGCAGGTCGATTGGATAGCGTCGTCAGGAACAGCTCCCATCTTCTCCAGCCAGCCAGCCACCCCTGCCGCTGGTAAAACCGGGACTTATGGGTTACAGGTGGACCCAGTGACTCTCTCACATGCGACCCGGTCCCTACGGATCACCGGGGTGCAGCAGGACGATAGGTTTCGGACCAACATTGGCTTTGCAAACCCAACGAATGAAGTCGTTTCTCTCTCATGCGTTCTGCGCAAACCGGACGGATCGACCGCTTCCGCCCATTCGCTGACGATGCAACCACTGGATTATTTCCAGATGGGGTTTAACGAGTTGTTCACTCTTTCTTCTGAGCCCAAGAGTGGCGAGGTCATGACGGTCGAAGTGATAGCCAGCGCTCCGATATTCGTCTACGGCAGCCTCATCGACAACGCCACGCAGGACCCCACTTATCTTCCCGGCCAACCGTGATGATCAGGGCAGCAACAGGGATGGTCAACAGGCAGAAATGCCTCTAAAGTTTGGACATTTTGAGGAGCAATTCCCTTGGGTTGACCCTCACCCGGCCTGCGGCCACCCTCTCCCCAAGGGCGAGGGAGAGATGCACGCGTTAGAGCGCTGACTTCAAGGCTACAAACAGACGTTTCATCACCCAGTCGCAACGGCGTGGCACGAAACGTCTGTTTGGGTCACACCTCCACTTATTCTTCTCCCTCTCCTTGTGGGAGAGGGTGGCGCGAAGCGACGGGTGAGGGTCAACCGCGTCTTTCAGTGCCCCAAATGTCCAATCTCCACAAATACTTTAATCTCCAGCTCTTGCTCTTTTCAGGAAAGATCGTTCTCTATCCCGTGGGGGTTCGCTACTCGTCCATCGGGATCATACACCAAGCAAAATAGCATCTTAGTTGAGGGATGCCCTTTAGGGGCCATCGCCAGCTACTAGAGATCGTAGCTTTGGTCATTAGGGCTGGGAGCCGCTGGCGAGTCGCTTGTTTGGAAAATTGAGAACGGCGAAAGCCACGTCGAAGATAAAATGCAGGCTGAATTACGGCAGTTCAGAAGATCCCATCAAGTATTGATCCACACCCCGGGCGGCCTGGCGTCCTTCACTGATGGCCCAGACTACCAGCGATTGGCCGCGTCGCATATCGCCGGCGGCAAAGATCCCGGGCTCGCTGGTCATGTAATCCTTGTCTGCAGCGACATTCCCGCGGGCATCTAATTGGACACCGAGATTTTTAATCATTCCGTTTTGCTCCGGCCCCAGAAATCCCAGGGCCAGCAGAACCAGGTCCACCTCCATCTCAAATTCGCTGCCAGGAATGTCGTTCATGGGACGCCGGCCTGAGGCGTCGGTTGGACCAAATTCAACTCGCACGCCGTGAAGTTTTTCTACTTTACCGTTGGATCCCGAGAATCGCTTGGTGGAGATACTCCAGTCACGAAATCCGCCCTCTTCATGAGAACTGGAAGTTCGCAAGATCATGGGCCAGTTCGGCCAGGGCATGGAAGAAGTGCGCTCAGCGGGGGGTTTGGGAAGCAGTTCCCAGGAATGAACGGAGACGGCCCCTTGACGAAGGGCCGTTCCATGGCAGTCCGAGCCGGTATCGCCTCCTCCCAGGATGACTACGCGTTTGCCGCGAGCCGTTATTTCTTTTCCGGGAATTACCGGGTCGCCCGCTCCACGCCGATTCTGCTGAGGGAGATATTCCATGGCAAAATGAACGCCATCCAATTCGCGGCCAGGAACCGGCAGATCACGAGCTTGGGTTGCCCCGCCACTGAGAACCAGCGCATCAAAGTTCCGGCGCAA
>QHZQ01000499.1:5391-7162 GCA_003224725.1 Acidobacteriota bacterium
TCCCTCTTCGGCCATGAGGTCGAGCCGTCTTCGCACGATCCACTTCTCTAGTTTGAAATCGGGAATACCGTAGGTCAGCAATCCACCGACGCGATCGGCTCTTTCAAATACAGTCACCGTGTGACCCGCTCGGTTCAGTTGAGCCGCACAGGCCAGGCCGGCCGGACCCGAGCCGACGACAGCCACCTTCTTACCGGTTCGAACTTTAGGCGGTTGGGGACGCATCCAGCCCTGCTGGAAGGCATGCGTAATCAGGCTGAGCTCGATTTGCTTGATGGTGACCGGATTGTCGTTGATGCCTAAGACGCAAGCGGCTTCGCAGGGGGCCGGACAAACCCAACCTGTAAACTCGGGGAAATTGTTGGTCTTATGAAGAACCTCAATGGCTTCTCTCCAACGACTCTGGTATACCAGGTCGTTCCAATCCGGGATGATGTTTCCCAGCGGGCAGCCGGTGTGACAGAAGGGAATACCACAATCCATGCAGCGCGCACCTTGCGACTGCACCAGGTGGTCGGTCGGATCGTGATAGACTTGAAACCAATCGCGAATGCGCTCTTCCACGGGACGACGAGGCGCCATCTCGCGCTTGATCTCTAGAAATCCGGTAACTTTACCCATGATTTTAAGACGTGAAACGTGACGCGTGATAATTAGGGTTGGGCTGCGGCCAGTTCCTGTTCGACTTGAGCGGCTAGAGCCTTTTCCTGCTCCAATTGCATCAAGGCCCGGCGATAATCTTGCGGCATGATTTTGACGAATTTGGGAAGCATCGCCTCCCAGTGTTGCAAGACTCTTTTGGCCGGAGCGCTGCCGGTAAAGGAGTAATGGCGCTCAATCAGGGTTCTCAAGGTTTCGATGTCTTGAGTTTCAACGACGGGTTCCAGATCGACCATGCTCCGGTTGCACAAGGGAGTGAAAGCATCGTGTTCGTCTAAGACAAAGGCAATGCCGCCGCTCATGCCTGCAGCAAAATTTCTTCCCGTCTTGCCCAGCACGACCACGACACCTCCCGTCATATACTCGCAGCCATGATCTCCCACGCCTTCCACTACCGCTTTAGCGCCGCTATTACGGACGGCAAAGCGCTCTCCGGCCACCCCTCTGAGATAGACTTCACCGCTCGTGGCCCCGTAAACTAGCGTATTGCCAACCAGAATATTTTCTTCGGGGGAGAAGGTCGCATCCTTCGGTGGATACACCACCAGCCGGCCGCCAGAGATTCCTTTTCCCAGATAATCATTGGCATCGCCTTCCAGCGTCAAAGAGATCCCTTTGGCCAGAAAAGCGCCAAAACTCTGTCCGGCCGAACCGGTAAACTCAATCTGGATAGTATCCTCCGGCAATCCTTCTGAGCCGTAGCGTTTGGCCACTTCTCCGCTGAGCATGGTTCCCACCGTGCGTTGGGTGTTGCGGACGGGGAGCTCGAGCTGAACGGGAATTTGATGGTTCAAGGCGTCCTGGCAGAGCTCGATTAACTTATGGTCCAGAGCCCTCTCCAAACCATGATCCTGAGAACGCACATGGTGAGTGGCGATGCGGGGCGAAACCTGGGGTTTATAAAAAATATTGGAAAAATCCAAGCCTCGAGCTTTCCAGTGATCGACGGCCTCTTTAACATCCAATAGATCGACGCGGCCCACCATCTCGTCGATCGTTCGGAACCCCAATTCGGCCATGATTTCACGAACTTCTTCAGCTATGTAAAAGAAGAAATTGACCACATACTCCGGCTTGCCTGAAAACTTCTGGCGTAGTACTGGATCCTGTG
>QHZQ01000500.1 GCA_003224725.1 Acidobacteriota bacterium
GAGGGGAAGGTAGAGTGGTTTGGCTTGAGAAGTTCCCACCACAAACTAAGCGGCTAAACCAATTCGGAGGAATGATTGGGGAAGATATTTCAATAATAATCGGAACATGACTGATAATAGGCACAGCGTGGGCACACCAATTTGCAGTAATTTTCCAACAACTCTAAGCCACATTGAGGACAATACTCGCAGACATCTTTGGCTGTGGTTTTGGATTGTTGGGATTTCGGTTTTTCCTGCGCGGTTTGATTCTCCATCAGATTAGAAGGGGGAACAAGATTTTCTGACTCTTAAACATGCGAACTGAGCATCTTCTCAAAATCTTTTTTAGGTGCTGCACCCACAATGCGTTCTACTATCTCGCCATTCTTGAAGAGCAGGATCGTCGGTATGCTCATGATCCCGTAACGACTAGCGATGCCTGGGTTGTCGTCGGTGTTTAGCTTGCCCACCTTAATCTTATCCGAATAGTTGCCCGCCAATTCCTCGATGATAGGACCTACCATTCGACAGGGGGCGCACCAGGGAGCCCAAAAGTCGACCAGCACCGGCTTATCTGACTTCAAAGCCTCGCTCTCGAAGTTATTATCCGTAAACTCAAATAAATTTCCACTCATCTTTCAACTCCTTATCCATACAAGTACTAAGACCTCCCAAACACAAACCAGCTTGGTGCCCGCGAGCCATCTCAGACAACCTAATTTTGACCGTGGCTCCCGATTTGTCAAGGATTTAATACGCATGAGGTTTACCCCAAAAAATGAGCTAAAGATTGCAGGCCCAGAAGGGACATGCCGTCCAAAGTGTCTTGTGGCCCCTCGCAAACTCTTGTCTATGAGTCCAAGAGCAATCGGCGCTTAAGGTTTCGAAGCCGCTCAAAGGCCGCACAAATTCCCGGCCTGCAAGCCATTCCCAGAGTTGTCCTACCGATCGATCCAGACTCTGGGTTTCTCTGTTGATGGACATCGGTGCCTCATAAGATTGGCTTGGCCGTGCGACGCCGCTTGGTTCCTTAACAATTTTGTGCCACTAGCAAATCATACTCTTAAGGGCTTTTACGACCTGTGAGGATGCGGAGGCAAAGGGATATTTTTTAAGTTCATCTAGCCTAACCCATCTGACAGTCTGAGTGTGCGGGACCTTTAACATCGAAGTCTTCAGCTCCGCCTGATATACCAGCAGGGTAATACGGCGCTTGGTGATAGCGTGTTTTATGGTCGTGAGACGATTCCGAAGTCGAACCCTCAAGCCGAAATCTCGCCATATTTTCTTTGCCAGGGCAGACTTTAAGTTGCCAACTTCATTGAATTCCCCCCCGGGAAATTCCCAAAAGTCTCTTAAAAGTTTCCCCTCAGTTCGCCTAACGATTAACACGCGCTGATTATGGAATATGACTGCGACTGCCCACTGGGATTTTTCCGCGACGAGGGATGTTCTTTTCTCCGGCAATAGTTCTTGAATTCCTTCCTTTCTTGCCAGGCATTCCGCTTGCCACGGGCAGCGCAGACAAGCCGGTCGGCGCGGAGAACAAAGAGTTGCACCTAACTCCATGAGCGCTTGGTTGAAATCTCCGGGATTCGATTGCGGAATCAATTCTTGCGCGCATTTCCACAACAGGGCGTGGAGACCCGCACTCTTCGGGTCCCCTCTCAATTTGAAGAGTCGCGTCAAAACTCGGGCGGCATTTCCATCGAGAGCAGGATACCGCTGGTTAAAGGCAATGCTTGAGATGGCGCCAGCCGTGTAACGCCCGATACCCGGCAAGGCCAACACCCCCTCATAAGACTCGGGAAACCTCCCATTGTGATCCTGAATGATTTTCCTGGCCGCTTGGCGAAGATTTCGGGCGCGAGAGTAGTAACCAAGACCAGCCCAAACCCGAAGCAAATGTTGGAGGTTTGCTTTGGCCAAATGCCCTATGGTAGGAAAGGATTTTAGAAATCTGAGGTAATAAGGGATGACGGTCTGGACCTGAGTCTGCTGGAGCATAACTTCGGAGATCCAGACTGAATAAGGATCTTTAACCTTCCTCCAGGGAAGCTCGCGTTGGTGGATGACATACCAATCGAACAGCTTCTTTTGGAGTTTCTGTTTTCTGGCCGGATCAAGCTGAACACAAAACTCTAGTCCCTTTTTCTTTTTCACTTTCATCATGGCTCTTGATTACGAATTCGCAAGGATGAATGGTGTGCCGCCTCTGACAAGAATAAGCCTCTATCATGCATGATACTTTTGCATCAATGTCCCTTTTTGGTATGATTGGTTCGTGTTTTGAAAATCTAGGCATTAAGCCAGCTCTTTCACCTTGACTCTGAATTGGGCGCGCGCCCGCTTGCCCAAAGATGTGAGTCTCTTGATGCGAAAATCCTCTCTTAGCCAGAAAGGAACCCGAGCACTGCTGTGAATGAAACTCCTCTTTCCGAAAAAGCCATCATAATTCATTCTGAAGATAATGTTGCCATTGCCAAAACGGCCATTGGTCTTGGAACCGTTCTGAGGCTGAATGGTACCAGGCTGGCAGTAACCCAAACGGTACAGCCAGGGCATAAAATTGCCTTAAGGTCCATTAGCAAAGGACAAGCCGTAATTCGCTACGGTCAGGTCATCGGAGTCGCCACCGAAGATATTCCCCGGGGAGGCACGGTTCACGTCCACAACATGACTATCGACACCCTGCGGCGGCAATACGAAAACTGCGTTGCCTACAAACCGGTGGACTTTTTTCCGGAATCCGCTATTCCAAAGTTCCAGGGTTATGTGAGGCATTGGGGAGGAGCTGGAACTCGCAATTATGTGGCTGTTCTATCGACGGTGATTTGCTCCAGCCATCCGACAAACCTCATCGGACGCCACTTCGAAAATATGTTCGAAGGCAATGCTAATTTCGATGGCGTTATTTCCATAACCCACCAAGAAGGTTGCGGAGGAGAGAAGGGAGAAGACATAGCCCAGTTAATGCGGATCTATCATGGCATCATGTATCATCCCAACGTGGCTGGGGTGCTAGTTCTCGGGCTGGGTTGCGAAGAGAGCAATGTAGAATGCGTGCAGGGATGCTCTTCCGGTTTACCGCTGAAGCTTCAGAGTAACACCAAGGACCGCGTGCGTTATCTCACAATCCAGGGTGCGGGCGGAACCACCCGTACCGTGCAGCAAGGCATCAAAATCGTGGAAGAACTCGTCGAGAAGGCACGCACTTATCATCGCAGCGAAGTTTCAGCTTCGAAAATGATGCTGGGGCTAAATTGTGGCGGCTCTGACGCCTATTCGGGGATATCCGCTAATCCGGCATTAGGCCGTGCCAGCGATCTCCTTGTTAAATGCGGCGGGACAACGGTCTTGCCCGAAACTCCAGAGATTTACGGAGCGGAACATCTCTTGATGCGAGGGGCCAGCACGCCCAAAGCTGC
>QHZQ01000501.1 GCA_003224725.1 Acidobacteriota bacterium
CACTTCTAAAACAGAGCCTCTTCGAGTGACCTTCCCGGCTGCGGATACCTTTCTGCGCACACTGGGTTGCGGTTCTCCTTCTTTTCCAAAAACCATTCTGTCTCTCCACATACTATTGCTATTTGATTTCGCCCTTCGACAAGTCTGCATTGAACGGGTCTCTGATTCAGCCCTTCCGCCATAACTTTTTGCCTCTTTTGCATAAACCAAACCCTCTAGCAACATTTTCCGCACGCCAAAATGGATTGTCAAAAAATAATCCTTGCAATCTAATCTCAGAATAGTTGTAATTCCTACAATGCGGTTATTAGATAGCTTAATCTTGAGAGGATTAGACATGGAAGAAAACACTAAGTTTACTGCTCCTTATGTGCCATTCGCAACTTTTGAAACGGCTCTAAATCATTTGGCTACTCTTGGAGCGATCCCACCTAAGATAGATCATAGTGTATTCCCAAGCATGGGAGGACTTGCTAAGGGACAAGTTATCAGCGCTTTCAAATTCCTCGGCTTGATTGATGCCAATAGCCTTCCACAGGCCTTGCTTGCAGACTTAGCGCTTAAGAAGGAGACCCGCAAAGCCACCCTTCGAAACATTATCAAGGATCGCTACTCAAACGTCAAAGAGTCAGACTTAAGTGCGATGTCACCTGGTCAACTTGATGCAAAACTTGGGGATAGCTTATATAACGCATCAGGTCAGACGAGAATAAAGGCTAGAACATTCCTATTAAAAGCCGCTGAAAATTCCGGCATTCCGCTCTCTCGATTGCTTACCTCTAAAGGGCCCCGGGGCCCGAGAAAGAAACGGGCTTCAAATATAGAAGCAAAGTCTGGTAGCACCGAGAAAGCGAAGCAGAAAGAAGAATTGACCCCGTTGCCAAATCCGGAATCGATCCGGATGCCTATTGCCTTAGGCCCAGGCAGATTGGCATATATTGAATTACCAAAGGACTGGGAGGGTAAAAGAGAAACCAAGAAACTTCTGGCTTTACTCAAACTCTCTCTTGGCCAGGAGGAAGATATTCTGGAGGAATGATCTTGAGAAGACGTTTAGCCCCTTGCATTCGCGTTTACCGGTGCACGGGGCCCCAACAAAAAGACCCGCTCCACAGGAATCTTAGCGGAAGCCAGCACAGCAGGTCGTGGACCCAGGGGTTCAATTCCCACGCTCTCCGCTCATGAAGTATTATACTCTTCTCCAATGGCCTTATTCAACACTGTCTGATCCAATTGATGTAATTTCTTGGAGAACAGACTGAAAAGTGTGATGGAATCGATTTTAGCCAGGAATAAATTCTCGATCGGAAAACCGCGTTTTCAATACTTCTAACAGGCAGGATCGGCTTACTTACTTAAGATACGTCTTCAGCCTCTTCTCCAATCCGAAAAGCAATTCTGGCGCCCCCTCCAATCTCAATTTTCAAAACTGTCCCTTCTGTAACTTTGTGTGTCCTTCTACAAAAAAGAGATTCTCGCCTCAGTCTTGACCTCGGCGACAAGTCCAGGCACGACAATCCTACCATACCTTGAGGCTGTCAGCATGTACTGTGCAACAAGGAATAAACTCATTGCCGGGCTGCAAAAACGGAAAAGCGAGATCGGCTTTACTGGCGCTTCTGCCTTGTCTCCCGTGTGTCCCATAAGAACGCTAGATGATGCGGGTTACAGCTTCAGCCCACTACCAGTATGGTTATGACCGCTACCGCAAAAATTAACCCTCCTTCGACCAGCCGTTCTCTCTCCTTCGCGATCCCGCCGGAGACCCAGACTCGGGTGAGCGCGACCTTCAGGTACTAATTCTCCGATGGCCCGGTCCCAATCGCAGAAGCAGATTACCTTCCTGACCATCAGCCGCTTGGTCCGATAAGCGGAAGATGGCCTTCGAAGTCTGTTGGGTTTTCCTTAGTCCCGTGCTTCAGCGCGGGGCTTTTGTTCCTATGTTCCAGCCTTCATCCAGAAAAATTGTGGACGAGACCGCTACCTAGCGCTGAAGCACGGGGCTAATGGTGGCGCAATGGATCAACAGCCGGAATACCGAAGCCGACGTGCAGTTGGCCCGGGAGGGGCCGCTGGTTGCGCCCAACTCTGTCCGCATTATCAATCCAGGACCTGTCGGTGGAGGCCTTCAGTTCCTTGAGTGAGACATGCTTCTGACGGCATTACCCAATTTCACCGCTATTCCAAGTTAGTCAGCCAGTTCAATCGGACACGCGCCTTACCTTCGAACAACCAAGAAAGAAGGGTAAAGAAAAAAGCCTGAAGAGAAGATTAGAATCTTGTAATACTGTAATATTGACATGCTATTCACGGACGGACGCGACTGGGAGAAGGTCAAATGCCAGAACTGAGTCAATTCAAAGCTTCAAGGCATTAGCACACCCGCTTCGCATAAAAATACTGGATGCGCTACGCGACGGAGAATTTGGTGTCAACGAACTTTGCTCCCGCTTGGGAGCCGAGCAAAGTCATGTATCTCAGCAGTTGGCGTTGCTGAGAAGCCGGAACATTGTGAATGCCAGGAAGAATGGAAACAACGTGTTTTATTCGGTTCGTGATCCTGTCCTTTTCCGATTATTGGACGTGCCCAAAGAAATCTTTAGCAATCATTTGAGGAAGACTCATATGTCAGATCTTTTGCAAGAGCACAATTCCGGAACGTTGTGGATGCCCTGCGCAAGAGACACCTGGTGGTCGAATGAGCAACTGTTTTGAAAGAGGGTGGCAAGAGAAGGTCTTCGATCGTTCGAGTCTTCGGCCAAAGAAAAATGCCGCGCCTCGAATGACTTTCTACAGTCTTAGGGCACAATCTTCGATCTTATCTTAAGGGAGGTAATCAATCGATGTCGGACCATATCCTTGAGGAACATCTGGCAGCCAAGCTGGGTTTATCGCCGGAGGAATTGCACTCCTTCGAAGTCCAGGGAGTAATCCATTGCAAGATAAAGAATGGCAATACCTATTACTCCTCGCAAGACTTCTATCGACTGAAAGGACTGCTGCACTACATGCGAAATAAAGGCCTCAACCTGCAGGAGGCGCGAGCCAAGGTTGGATTGACGACGATGACGACCAATTAGCCGGAATGGGAGAAAAACATGCTCACCCGAGTTGACTTGTTAAATCGGATCAGCAGTTCCAAACCCAATCCGTATCTGCTCGTGTGCACGCTCCGTGCAGACGAATCCTTAACTCGTTAGACGCTCGCCCTTCTTAGAGCCAAATGAAGACCACTGAGGGCACGAAGGTTAGGAGGCTGCTTCTTTTGCCGCCTTAAGCTTCACCGAGAGGGCCGGTGGGCGTTTCTTTACCTGGGGACTTCCTTGAAATAATATCCGTCGTATAAGTCGCGGGATTCGCCGTGAATGCGCCTCCAAGAGGTTTCGCATAGCTGGCTGGCCACTCCTGGCTCCATCCGTAAGATCTCGATATAAACGAAGAAAAATATCGAAAACATCCGTTTCCGATTTCTGGTATCGCAAAGACACCGCAGACTGAATTTCTTGTTCGATCATGGCCACAAGCATAAGGATTTCGCTTTCGGCCTGGAGCCAATCTTCCAAGTCTCTACCGTGCTCTTTGCTTCGCATTTCGTATAGCTCATATGCGCGGCTAGATATCATCGTGCACACCTCATCGTCGGTAAATAGGTTTTCTGGGAGTTTTTCCATGATGTTTTAAAAATGTGTGATAGGAGAAGCAAGCCGTTAAGAAACTAAGTTCTCATTGAGATTAGAATAAAATCACCGAGCTTTCGCGGCAAATCAATTTTTTTTATTGCGGCATCAGCAAATCTTTATCATTCAGGACCATTCAAAACATCAATTCGGGTCTAGAAATCGGCAGCGCCTAATCGCCACCGCCACTCCAGAGTAGTCATTGGGTTTGGGCTCGACGCGTAGCACCACACCGCTTGCCGCCACACGCGGACCGGGCTTAACCGTTGAGAATTTGATAACAACAAATAGATTTGAACCCTGGGTAACATCCTCCCGCAGACTCATATATAGACCGCTTGCACTTAGGTTTTCGATTAAGGTATCGGTTTCAAATGGCAGACCACTTCTATTGATGCCCCGTACCTTTATAGGGAAAGATTCATAGAGGCGAGGTTTATTTCTGCGCTCTTCTCCTTTGAAGTCGCCCATTAGAACTCCCCCCTTTCCATGTCAACCATCATTCCATGGTTCACTTGTCAAGAAGCTAGACACTGTTTTGGTTCCATGGATATGCAAGCAGCCTGTTCAGCCCAGATAGATTTGCGGCTTGGTAGCTAACTCCAGGGAGCCCAATTCAGGAATCCGTTTCTTCGCGCTTTATCATGTGATTCTTGATCTATCCGTTCGAAAGGCTTTTCGAGGTTGAGAACCACTACCTCAACAGTTTTGTTTTGGGTGGCATCAAGAATTGCTTCCGGGAACAAACAAGCGACACCTGCCGATGAACCTTTGCTGTCGTCGGTCACATTTCGACGCTAAGATCTTATTCGGCTCCGATGATCGGCAGAGCATCCTGTGTAAGAGTTCTTCCGTTCCAACTGAATCTCTCACAAGAAACCTAACTTGGGAAATTAATTCTTTTAATGGGAATGGCAATAAAAGAATGCTGAGGGGGCACTTATTCAAGGCTTGGTGAGTGGTCTTCGAATCAGCATTCACGAAGTGTGCTAAGAAGTTGGGAGATTCTTCGTAACCACTGAGGGTTTCACAATTGAGTTCTCCTATCAATTTTTTTTATGGAAATTCTATGAAGTATTTTGCTGAGCTTAACCCTAAATGAATAGGGCGAGAATCAATTGTCAGGCATATGGACCGAAGTTTACGTCCCACATGAGGCTTGGCAATCTGACGTAGATGGCGGCGCAGCTAATCTTACTGCGATGAGTAAACTGCCGGAATCTTCGCTTTGCAAGCCGGAATCGAATTTTATTCTTAAAGTCTGAGCGATTTTGGCAGGTCGGTCACGCCAAACGGGTGAGGCGCTCGACCGCGTTTCGGCAGGCCACTCCTAATACTATTACATCCAGTAGACCCTTACCCCTTTTCATTGCACTTTCCAGCAACTCATAAGCAATGGCGTCCCGTAATCTGTCGAAAATTAAATCCCCTTCCAAGAACAGCTAAAGAATTAGCGTGGTTCTTTCGTTTAATAACTATAGCGAATTGTAAGCTCAACCGAGAACCGGTGGCGAAAAGTCCAGAATTCAAACTAAAGGCAAGTCGATGTTCTTCGAAAAAAGAGTTTTGCTGGTGGAGGACGATGAATCTCTGCTGGGAATGTTGCAAACAGTTCTGTCGAATAGCGGATACCAAGTAAAAGGGGCATGCACCGGTACTGACGCTCTACGTCTCCTGGAGGAGTTTCATCCTGAGCTGGTCCTAATGGATATTGGCTTGCCGGACATTTCCGGTCTCGAGATATTGCGGCAAGTCCGATCCCACCCCGCTACCCAAGACGTCATCGTAATCCTCCTTACCGGCTCTGCTGGGCTGGAAATGAAGATCGAAGGCTTTAGCACGGGAGCCCACGATTATATTTCAAAGCCTGTCAATCCTCGGGAACTGCTGCTGAGGATAGAACGGTTCTTTAAGACGGTGGCAATTCAAAGGGAAACTCTAGAGCGCCAGCAAACGGAAGACCTTCACACCGTTGCCAATACTTTAGCTCATGAACTAAAGACGCCCCTGGGGGCAATACACAATGACGTGTGCCTCTGCCTGCTGGACCTGCCTCTGGACGAAATAAAGAACAGATTGCTAAGCATTGAAGGCAACGTGAAACGAATAGAAGACATCCTTGTCAAGCTCCGCTCTGCCGTCCGCTTCGTTTCCAAAGAGCCAATTCCCGGCATCCCTCTTCTGGACCTAGAACAATCCTCTAGAATCTGACGAGTGGCGATCTCTTGCGAGCTCCCACGCATTTCATTGGTGGTCGGCTTTGGTGGAAGAACAGGCAAGTCCGAGTAAGTTTGCTCCTGTTCGACCGTGCTCCGTTGCACGGCTTTATTCCAAGGCCCGCACTCTTTACTTCCTTGTCATAGGATCATGGCTGTCATTTTCATCCAGCGATCCCACGCCTCAATATGTCGCCAGCGGATCTTCCGTACCCGATATCGCATTATCGTTCACCACTCAAAGAAATCCTAAGAAACCCCTTGACATGTCTGAAGGCACATCCTAGTATCACTCCATTTAAATGAAAATGAAAATCATTTTCATTTAAAATCACTGGAGGGGCAAGGAGGAGAATTGAGATCTCGGGCAAATGAGCAGTACTGGTCTCCCCACACATACCTGTTGAAAAGCCTTGGCCCGCTGCGACAGCTCAACCCAGCAATCTTCACGATGTTAATCCTTATGCCTCTTTCTCTTCATGCGGGAGAGGGTCCTTACTTTGTCACTTATGACCACCATATGGAAGAGCCAGGGAACCTTCAAATTGCC
>QHZQ01000125.1 GCA_003224725.1 Acidobacteriota bacterium
CGCGAGGTTAACCTTCTAAGGCGATACCTGGGACCGAAATCATCAGTAATCAGCGGAGCCGCCTTTCTGGTCGCTCCTGAAGCTTGCAGAGATCTTTCATCCTGGTCTGACCCGCCTTGAAACGTGAGGAACGGGAAGGCAGGTGCGAACACTTTCAGGGTCGATTCATGTCGAAATTAGAGCTTTTAACGAGAACTGAGCTGATCCTATCCCCTAGGGTCAGCCTTGCGTTGCGAACTTTTAGGGTTCACGGTCCGGCAGAGCAAATGTGAGTAGGGTTGAGTCTGTGACTACGGCAATAAACTGCCGCCCCTCGACCGAGTAAGAGATTGGAGACCCGCGCAGCGCGGAGCCGGCGGGAAAATGCCAGAGTGCCCGGCCGCTGCGCGCATCGAGGGCGATCAGATTCCCATCCGCTGCGTAGGCGAAAACCAGGTTTCCGCGGGTGCTGAGAACCCCGGAAGCTTCCCTGACGTCGTACAAGGGGAATTCCCACGTTCTGACTTTACGGGATTATCTGGCTGACGGATTGTACGTGGATGTGCCTGTTCTCGCCTATCCACGAAGACCTGATATCAATCGCTTCATTGACGGAAAGAGGTACGCGCCGGACATGCTGGCAGACCGGAATGTTTTGAGAGCGTTCGGCTTCAATCAAAAGGAGGTTGACTATCTGGCGAGCCATCAATGGCGGGAATTTCGGCTGGTTTACTTCGGGCCTTATAAGCTTGAGAATGGCCAAGACTGGGTCTGGTTATTTAGGAGGATCGACTAGAGGTAGCGAGCAACCCCAGACCGCCGAGGAGTGCGGTTCTATCGGCCACCGACCCCTCACCCGGCCTTCGGCCACCCTCTCCCATTGGGAGAGGCATGGGAGCTTTGAGAAAGCTCCCTGGGTGAGGGGACGGCAGCTTAGCAAATTTGACCGAAGTTTGAACTTCTTCGCCACCAAGTAGCACTAGAGGTTCTTCGGAAGTTATCATCTGACTGCTCCGTTTCAGAAATAGGGCAGCGCATTTTCGTGCTCGTGCTCTTACTCTTGTGGGTAATGCCAGAAGCAATGAGCCTCGTAGAGGCGAAATATTTATAGTTCACAGGCCCAAAAAACGTAAGGAGCTCCGTAGGAGCGTCATGGCGCCCCGCTGGGGCTTGGGGCTTCAGGAGGGGAAGGCGTCTTTCTATAAAGATGCCGCCTCTACGGGGCTCCATTCGCGTCCAGCGGC
The DNA here is from genome assembly GCA_003224725.1 of Acidobacteriota bacterium. Classification (GTDB taxonomy): domain Bacteria; phylum Acidobacteriota; class Terriglobia; order Versatilivoradales; family Versatilivoraceae; genus QHZQ01. The sequence goes on from QHZQ01000125.1 coordinate 1,224, forward strand.
ACAGGCCTGCATTTCAGGAAGTAGCCTACAAATTTGTCGCACACCCGCAGCAAATGGCGAACGGCGTTTTAACCGTCTGTCTCAACGTAGAAACCAGGAAGCTTGCTTTTGACGATATAACAATAATTAGAAAGGAGCGCAGCCATGAAACGACAGGGGAAGTCGGTGCTGGTATGCTTGGGACTTATCTTGAGTCTTGCTACTTACTTTTCATTTGACTCAAATCGAGAGGATTTGGACCCGCTGAAGGTGGCTCCCGAAACTCACAAGTTGGTCTTTGAGAATCCGCTTGTTCGTGTGATTGAGGCCAAGGTTCCTCCAGGGCACATGGAGCGCAAGCACAGTCATCCACATGGTCTGACCGTCTATCTGGCCGACTTCGACTCCGAAATTAGGACGTTTCCGGACGGCAAGGTGACACAAGCTCACCGGAAGTTTGGAAGCGTAGTGTGGAGCGAGGCGATAGTGCATGAGGTGAGAAACACTGGCACGACGCCTTCCCATGCCCTGAGGATTGAATTGAAAAACTAGAAGGCTCTCGGCGGGCCGCTTTGGTATGGGGGAGAACACGCCCGCGACCTCGCGCTAGGGTTACTTGGTGACGACAACAGTTCGGTCAAATTTGTGTCAAGGCCAGGCTGCCCCTCACCCGGGGAGCTTTCTCAAAGCTCCCATGCCTCTCCCGTGGGGAGAGGGCGGCCGAAGGTGAAGTCTTGAGAAGACTTCACGCGGTCGCGGAGGACGGGTGAGGGGTCCGTGGCCGATGGAGCCGCACTCCTCGGCGGTCTGAGGTTGCTCGCCACAGTCAGGGTGAGACCGGGCACGTGCCATTTTGGGTGTTTTGTGGAAAAGGGTATAATACTTTTCTGCGGTCTACTTTTCGATAAGCGGTGCTCCCGGCAAGAGCTCCATTGGTAACGCTCAACCGCGAATAGTAATCCTCAGGGCTGGCGAACAGGAACTTTTTTTCAGAGTAACGGAATGAATTCCGACGTTAGTGGCATTTCATGAGAGGAGTTTCTTTTTAGGGGGGAGTTATAATGAACCGGAGATCTTTTCTTTATGCCGGCGCTGCGATGGTGCTGTCGCCGAGGATTTTTTACAATGAGTTGAGTTGGCTGGGAGCTGCACCGGCAAACGTTCGGATTGTGGATTTCGACGCTCGTGGACACCGCCTGGGAGTGAAGGAAGTGGAAAAAATCAAAAAAACTGACGCGGAATGGCGTCAGCAATTGACGCCTGAACAGTATGAGGTCACTCGTCGTAAGGGCACCGAACGCGCCTTTACGGGGAGATTTCATGCGAACCATGCTGACGGGATTTACCGTTGTGTCTGCTGCGGAACGGCTTTGTTCGATTCGAAGACGAAGTTCGACTCTGGGACCGGCTGGCCGAGCTTCTGGCAACCCATTGCGAAAGAGAACGTGACAGTAGCGGGAGACAATTCCCATGGCACGCAACGAACCGAGGTACTGTGCGCCCGTTGCGATGCTCATCTCGGCCATGTTTTCAACGACGGCCCACGGCCAACAGGGCTCCGCTATTGTATGAATTCTGCTTCTCTGGATTTTGTGCCCCGAGGCCAGGATCCTGGATCCAAGTAAGGGTAACAGCACCGTACAGATTGAGGTGAATCATGTCGTCGAAGCTTATCCCAGCATTGATTCTGGCTGTTCTGACTCTCGGTGGCGGGGCAGCTGTCCTTCATTCCGGCTCGACTCATCCGACTGTTGAGTCCTTTCCCGATCCGGCGCTGGATATGGATCGCTCGGTGACAAGAGGCAAGCGAACCGCAGTATTCGCAGGCGGATGTTTTTGGTGTACCGAGGCCGTCTTTGAGCAACTGATCGGGGTGGAAAAGGTGGTTTCTGGTTACGCTGGCGGCAAGCCGAAGATGGCTCATTATAACATAGTCAGTTCTGGAAAAACGGACCATGCCGAATCCATCCAGATCACGTTTGACCCTTCAAAGATCTCTTACGGACAGTTGCTCAAGGTTTTCTTCAGCGTGGCCCATGATCCCACCCAGTTAAACCGGCAAGGTCCCGATTATGGGCGGCAATACCGCTCGGCAATTTTCTATGCCGACCCAGAGCAGAAGCAAATTGCAGAGGCCTACATCCAGCAACTGCAGCAGGCCAAAGTGTTCAGCAAACCGATTGTCACCGAGGTAACCGAACTGAAGGGCTTCTATCCGGCTGAGGAATATCATCAGGACTTTGTCAAACGAAACCCCACACATCCCTACGTCGTTGCCAATGCACTTCCAAAGATAGAGAAAACGAGAAAGGGATTTCCTTCGCTCGTGAAGAAGTAGGCCCTCGGGATTAAGCAAGCAGCCATTTACGTATGATCGAGGGACCTCTGCTGGCAGTCCCTGGGTGTCGTGATCGAGCGAACCAGCCTCAGGAGTTTCGTCTCAGAGCCTTTCGCAGTTGGCCCACCGCATAGCTGCCGGCCACCTCCCCCAGCATCACAGCCAGAGGTTCGTGCTCGCGCTGCAGCACGAGCAAGGTCTCATCATCTTGACGAACATTATCCCGGAAAGCTTCCAACCGTTTCAGGAGAGCCTCCCCCGTTGCCTCGGGGGAATTAACCGGGGCGAGACGTGCCCACTCCAGAAATTGCTCCCGTCCCAGGTCCTGACCGTTTGCATTTTCGGCTTCGGTAATGCCGTCCGTGTAGAGAACGACCATGTCGGAGGGCGACAAGGCCACCACCGTCTGAAGATATTCCGTCCCAGGAATCAGTCCTACGGGCAAACCTGAGATTTTCCTGGCTTGACGATCAGGCATTTCTTCAAGCCAGCTGCCGGCTTGATTGTTCTTCTTCATCCAACACTAAGATCCACTTTGATTGAGTGAGAGTTCTGTTCGAATTCGAATGAGCAGTCCGTTTCATCTTGTCTCCCTTCTTCCCAAAAGACCTTGCGACCGCGGGACTCGGTAGCACCTAGTTTGCTGCTAGCATAATTCCGCCTAAGACGCGAAATATTCCCTGAATTCAACTTGGAACGGCAAGGATCCCATTCTGAAGTAGCGTCTCTTCGGTTTGACGGGGAGCGAAGGTAATCGGATGTAAAGGAGTACTATTTCTACCTTGACAGCACGCCCACCCACTCCTACATGAAGTACCTTTACAAGTATCCCCAGGCCGAGTTTCCTTACACTCAACTGGTCGAAGAGAACCGCCGCCGGGGCCGCAATCGCGAGTGGGCCCATCTCTACAACGCCGACGTCATCTCCATGCCTGACAAATGGGAGTATCCCTGGTATGCCGCTTGGGATTTGGCTTTCCATTGCATCCCGCTCGCGCTGGTCGATTCCGATTTTGCCAAGGACCAACTGGCTTTGATGCTGCGGGAATGGTACATGCATCCCAACGGCCAGTTACCGGCCTACGAATGGGCCTTGGGCGATGTCAATCCGCCGGTGCATGCCTGGGCGGCCTGGCGTGTGTACAAGATCGACAAGAAGCAGCGGGGCAAAGGCGACATTTCCTTTCTCAAAAGGGTCTTTCAAAAGCTCCTGCTCAATTTTACCTGGTGGGTCAACCGTAAGGACGCTGAGGGCAAGAATATCTTTCAAGGAGGATTCCTGGGCCTCGACAACATTGGGGTTTTCGATCGCAGCTCCGCGGAAACTCGAACTGGCGCGGACCCATCTGGTTCCCGGTCAATTACCTGCTCGTTGAGTCGTTGCAGAAGTTCCATCACTATCTGGGCAACGACTACAAGGTAGAGCTTCCCACTGGCTCCGGCCGGATGATGACGTTGTGGGATGTCGCGGCAGAACTCTCTCGGCGTTTGACCCGGATTTTCCTGCCTGATGAAAACGATCGCCGGCCGGTACACGGCGGTACCGAGAAGTTTCAGACGGACCCGCACTGGAGAAACCTGGTGCTTTTCTACGAGTATTTCCACGGCGACAACGGGGCCGGCATTGGCGCCAGTCATCAAACCGGCTGGACCGGGTTGGTGACGAAACTCTTGCAACAGAGTGGCGAGTGAAGTCAGTCCGTCGTCACCTGTAGGGTGCGTTGCTCTTGAACGCACCGGCGAGTGGTGCGTCAAAAGGCCAGGCACCCTGCACCGTATTTTCGATGGCTTTGTGGTTGTAGGGTGCGTTGCTCTTGAACGCACCAGCGGGTGGTGCGTCAAAAGGCCAGGCACCCTGCACCGTATTTTCGATGGCTTTGTGGTTGTAGGGTGCGTTGCTCTTGAACGCACCGGCGAGTGGTGCGTCAAAAGGCCAGGCACCCTGCACCGTATTTTCGATGGCTTTGTGGTTGTAGGGTGCGTTGCTCTTGAACGCACCAGCGGGTGGTGCGCTAAAAAGCAACGCACCCTACATCCTTATCCCTGCATGGTGGGATTATTTTCGATGTCTGCTGGCATTCAATTAGCGTGGCCGTTACATCATTACTTATTCTTGCTAAGGAGACGTTCATGGGACCTCGATTGAAGAAGATTCAGCCAATTAGCCTGACAGGGCTTTGCTTCGGGATCTTACTGCTTGACGTGCTCAGCTCCAGCGCCGCTTATGCCGCAGATCCCATCAATAAGAATTCTGCCGGCGTAGCTCTCCAAGGATATGACGTGGTCGCTTATTTTACTGAGGGCAGGGCAGTGGTCGGAAAGAAAGAGTTGCAACATGACTGGATGGGGGCAAAGTGGCAATTCTCCAGCGCAGCCAACCGTGACCTGTTTGCCGCCGACCCTGGAAAATACGCTCCTCAATACGGCGGCTACTGTGCCTATGGGGTGAGCGAAGGCCACAAGGCGCCAGTGGACCCACGGGTGTGGAAGATTGTCAATGGCAGGCTCTATCTGAATTACAATGCGGAAGTGGGTGGAGAATGGCGGAAGGATATTCCGGGTCACATTGCCAGGGCCGATAGGAACTGGCCAAAAGTTTCAAAGGAATAGGCCATGCCACCAGGCGGCGCCACCAAGAATGAAAATTAGTCCCCTCCCCGGGAGGGGTGCAGGGGTGGGTTGTCCCCAATCGGCAGGACCCACCCCGAAGGGTACGCCTTCTGCCCCTCCCCAGAGGGAATTTTCGTAGGAGCCTTAGAAAAGTTGGCGACCTCTAAAGCAGCCATCCTGGTGTTACTTGGTGGCGAAGACCCCCCTGTGTCCCCCCTTGCCAAGGGGGGACTTGAGGGGGGTGGGTTCTGCAGCCGGTGTGCCAGGCGCTATGAAAATACTCGCTACGAAATAGCAAAGGAGAAAAATCACATGAAAGCCATCGCAGTATTCCCCGGCAAGCCCAACTCGGTTCATTTGGCGGAATTGCCCAATCCCTCTATCAACGATGTCCCCAATGGGCGCGGTGTCCTGGTGAAGGTCTTGCGAGTGGGAGTGGATGGCACAGACAAAGAGATCAACGCCGCTGAGTACGGCGCAGCCCCTCAGGGTTATGACTTCCTCGTCATCGGTCATGAGAGCTTCGGCCAAGTGGAAGCAGTTGGCCCCCATGTCGCCGAGCTTCGTCCTGGAGATTATGTGGTTGCGACGGTGCGGCGCCCGGGTTCCAGTATCTACGACAAGATCGGGACCTACGACATGACGACGGATGATACCTATTATGAGCGGGGCATCAACCTGCGGCCGGAGGATAGTCACAATATCTGCAAAATCTCCATTCAAAGACAGGAGGATAGCATCAAGGTGTTGTGCCTGTGCAATGAGAACGGTATAAAGGGGACTCTACAGGCAAATGCTCACGCAGGCGTACGACTTCATGCCCTCCCTGACGGAGGGCTTGCATAATCGCATTGGATACCGCCAAGTGTACCTTTTATCGGTTGGTTGGTACGTGTTTACCGTTACCAAACCGGCTTGTCAACAATTTTCTGGCGTAAGGTGATAGAAGGAATGTGGCCTCTATTCTCGATCTGGGCAATATAATCGTCTATACGGGAAACGACGATAAGTTACCTATTAAAAGAGAAATGGAAAAAGCTGGCGACTGACTCTGTTCCACTTCTTGAAACTATTCTACGTCTAGCATGAACTCTGGAGGAAAAATGAAACACTTGGTAACGCTTATCGTGGGAATCACTCTTCTGCTGAGTATGTCTGTGAGTGCCGCTTCAGCCCATCTGGAAGGTATGGCCGAACGACTTGCCAGCCAGGCCGAAGAACTGGCGGGCAGGAGCTACAATGGTTTCAGCGATCGCGACCGCGGTAATCGCGCTGATGTTGAAGTGCTCTATCTGACTCAACAATTTAGCGCGGCAGCCAGTCTTTTTCGGCGAATGCTCCACGACCGGCGTCCTGACTCGGAACTGCGGGATGCGGTAGACATCCTTTCCGATGTGGCGCGCAGCTCCGAACGCTTCGCCTTTGCCAGGCGTGAATGGGACGAGCTACAACGAACCCTGGATGAGATAGCCAGAGAGCTCAACATGGGAAGGTTTCGTCGTGATGATGAAGGAGCTCGTTGGAACGACAATGATTCAGACTCCCATATGAATGGGCGAATGCGCTGGCGCGGGCGTGTCGATAATGAGGTCTACGTTGTCGTGCAACGTTCCAATGCGTCCATTCGTATGATCGCGGGCTCTCCGGTAAAAAATGCCAGCTCTAATTTCACTGCGCCCTTACCCAGAAGGGCGTTGACGGTAGAAGTGAAGAAGCTGAAGGGAAGGGGATCGGTGGAAATCATTCAGCAACCTTCCCGCGACAATGACTACACAGCGATCATCCAAGTAAAGGATAACAAAGGCGAGGCGGCAGATTACGAATTCGAGCTCTCCTGGTGAAATTTGACGTCTCACTTTATCTTTTCCTCGCGTGAAACTCGCTCCAGGGCCGAAAGGGTGGCGTTTTGAAGAAGCCACCCGTCCAGGCAAACTGGGGTGAATTTCAAAAGAATTCCGTACCTTGAGGGGGTACAGCAGATCCCCAACTTGCCAAAAATCTATTTCTCTCACACCCTCCAAATTATCCGCGACCTTTCTATCGATTGCCAGAATAATGCCGGTGCGACCAAAGGGATCCAAGCGACTTTTAAATTTACTGCACCGGTCTGGTTTGGGAGATACAACTTTACAAGTAATTCTGATCGGTTGCTTGAACCGTAGATAACTGCTATAAATGTTGCTCTTTGTTGATATGAAAAGACGCCACTTCTGGGGGGTGAGGAACGTGAATCCGTGGACTGCGACCGCCTTGACACTCTTGTACTGTTCCATTACGGTAGCTGATCAAGGGCCAACTCTTACGCCGCGGTCCCTTCAGACAGCACTGTCTGCGAAGCCTGTCGGCGCAGAAGCGGAACGACTGGCAGCACAAATTCGGACTGCTTTTGGCGGCAAAGACAATCTGCTCAAAGGGCCAGCACCGATGATCGACGAATTGACCGTTGCGTGGGCGATAGAGGCGCCGATGACAACCTCTACACCGAAGGTATTGTCTGATGATGGCCAATTCAGCCTTCCGCTGACAAAGGTGGGCAGCACCGCTGTGTATGCGGCCGTAATAACTTTACCCAGTGGCAGTGCGCTGCTCTGGCATTATGAGCTCGGTCACCAGAAGATAGCTGGTGGACCCCTTGAGGTATATGCTTCGCCCCCGGAAAACCTGGAGCAAGCCGGTGTTCCCAAAGGCACCCTCAGGCAGATGCCAATATGGGAAAGCAAGATATTCAACGGAACCACCCGGGACTGGTGGGTATATGTTCCGTCACAATACAGGAGTGAGAGTCCTGCCTGTGTGATGGTGTTTCAGGATGGCGGTACTTACAAAGACTTTGTCCCTGTGGTTTTTGACAATCTCATCGCCAAAGGCGATTTGCCTGTGACCATTGGTATCTTCATCCAGCCGGGTGTTTTCAAAGAAGGGGAAAAGAACCGCAGCTTTGAGTATGACACTTTGTCAGACCAATACGCGCGCTTTCTGCTGGAAGAAATTTTGCCGGAGGTCGAAAAGACCCTCAAACTTCGCCACGATGCTGCCAGCCGAGCAATTTCCGGAATCAGTAGCGGCGGCATTTGCTCCTTCACTGTGGCCTGGGAGCGGCCCAACGAATTCGGCAAAGTCCTTTCCTGGGTGGGTAGCTTCGTTAACATCGCCAGTGGCAAAACGCTGCGTGAAGGAGGTCATAATTATCCGGCGCTCATCCGTAAGACGCCGAAGAAACCCATCCGTGTATTTCTTCAGGATGGTGAGAATGACCTGGACAACATCCATGGAAATTGGCCACTGGCCAATCAGGAGATGGCCAAAGCGCTGGCATTTGCCGGATACGACTACAAATTCGAATACGGTCGTGGCTTCCACAGCAACAAACATGGTCGAGCTATTCTGCCGGATTCGCTCCGCTGGCTTTGGCGGGACTATAAACCCTAATTGGGTGTCTCGGACCGATGCGGGTGCGGGAGTCAATACAAAGAGTTTACCCCCTGGGGAGGTGGCCGCAAGGCCGGGTGGCGCGCCTGTAGGCGCGCATGAATTGAAAGGTGCAAGTCCTTTCCGAGCCAAACGCTTTCCAGCTCGTAACTGAAGGTAACTGCGTTGCCGTGAGGCAGTGTGGAGAGCAACCGGAGGTGAACGATCCATCCGTAGGACAACGAACTCGATTCGGCCTGAGCGACTGACGAGCCTGCCACCCACTGGTGAAGTCTTGACCCGCGCGAGCGGGAAACCCGTCGAGCTGAGGGGTAGCGTGCGAAAGCGGCGGCGGGAGGCGTCTTGGGTGTTTGGAGACGGAGGGATTGGAAGTTCATGTGCGTGAAGCAGGGAGACCTGTCGGTCGCAGAGACGGTGTTCAGGTTGCCAGTGGGGGACCGAAGAGCCGGGCCGGCAGGAGTCAGAGCGTCCGTAGTAGCGAGGAAGTCCCGTAATGGGGATGGAGCGAAGGGAACGCAGGAAGGTGGATGGGTGATGGAGATGGACACCGAATCCCAACTGGCGCGAGTGCCTACGGGCTAAGCAAGTCGGAGCGGCCTCTTCGGTTGCAAGGAAGAGGACACGGTGGCTATTGAAGTTGCACATGTTGGCGATCCTCCATTCATGAGGATGGAAGTAAGCAGGTTCTACTTTGCTGCACCCAAAGGGTACTCAGCCTCTTTGGGTGCAGTCGGTCAATCCTTCACCAGGTGAACCACCGACCGGAGAGCCGTATGCGGGAGATCCGCCTGTACGGTTCGGAGGGAGGGGGAGCCGAAGCCAATCGGCCCTCCCTACCCCTATAGGGGTCAGCTGCTTCGCGAGACCCGATCCCTTGACGGTCTGAGGTTGCTCGCTACTTGTTAGCGGCTTTAAAATGAAAGGTCATCAGTTTGGCCTCGACCTTTCGGCCGTAGACAAACAAGCACTGATTGCGTTTCTAAGAAACATTGTGATCCCTGCGTGCGACTCAAATCTCTAACCTTGCCGATAAGCCTGGCTCTACTGCTCTCGAGTCTGATCTCTTGCCAGACTCTCGATCCGCTCTCGGGAGCAAGAAAGCTCACGGGCATTGACCAGCTTCGCTCTCGCTTCAACGAAAGCAAGGGTACGCCCCGTCTCATTCTGTTGGTCTCACCGACCTGATCCGTCTGTGCCGACGGCGCCCGTTGGGTGCAGAAAGAGGTTTTGGAAAAGTATCCTTCCTTACCCATTCAAGTTTATTCTATTTGGTTTTCCATGCTTCCCTGGGACAGCCCGCTGGCGTTTCCGTCGGCCCAAAAGACCATGTCAGATCCCCGGGTAACTCATTTCTGGGACAAGGAGAAAATCGCGGGCCGATGGTTCAAGGAAAACGTGACGCCGGATTACGAGGGCAAAGTGATCTGGGACGTTTATTATCTGTATGGACCGGATGCTGAGTGGAGGAATACGCCTCAACCCTTGTTGATTTGGGGGCGGACCATCATGGACAAGCAGCAGGAACTGAGCCAGGAAATTTCTCGATTGGCCGGCGAAAAAATTGAAAATCGATCCGCTCGCTTACGGTCGCGGTACTGTAACGGCTTCGTTTCGAAGAGGGAATTGGAGTTGATCCTGCTGCCTGCGTTTGAAAGGAGTTTGCTGCAAGGTATCTATTTACCCCAGCCCTCGGCGCCGGGTCCTTGGGACGAGTGTTGCTGAAATGTTTTGCCCTGAATGCCGTGCTGAATATAGAGAAGGATTCTATGAGTGTTCCGACTGCCAGGCCCCTCTTGTCAGCGAGTTACCACCAAAACTTACGCCGGAGAGGCCGGCCCCAGTTCACCTCGTTACGGTACTTGAAACCGGAGATCCTGCTCTTATTCCCACTGGTAAAGTCACTGCTCGAGGATGGTGGAATCCCTTATTTTGCTAGAGGAGAGGGAGTCCAGGATTTATTGGGCCTGGGCCGTTTTGGTACTGACGGGTTCCAAGTTGACAGGGGTGACGAAAAAGATGCACGGGAGAAGCAATGAGCCTCGTCGGGGCGAAATATTTATAGTTCACAGGCAAAAAAAATGGACAGAGCTCCGTAGGAGCGTCATGACGCCCCGCTGGGGCTTGGAGCGTCCGGAGGGTAGACGTCTTTCTACAAAGATGCCGCCTCTACGAGGCTCCATTCGCTTCAAGCGGCACAGGCCTGCATTTGAGGAAATAACCCACAAATTTGTCGCCCTTCAGGTCTTGACTGTTCTTCAACACCCAAGATAATCTCTTGGGGTCTTATGGAGTCATTTTTCCTGGGTTGAACACAAGCCGGTCGATCTCGGGGAGTCCGGCAGATTGCTACACATTTTCGGTTAGGAGCCATTATGCGACGTTACACCCTCTTAATCAGCCTTTTGCTTATTGTAATCACTCTGGCCCTCCTGTCCCGCACGAGAGGAAGCGACCCGCGTCTCAAAAGTGCCTTTCGCCGACCAATTAATAATGGCTGGATCTATGTGCATCTGCAGGGTACGCCGCAGGAAATTGGCTATCAGCACGGCTATCTTTTGGCGACAGAGATAGCGGAGGCGCAAAGAGTCATTGCTCTGGAAATGACTCAGGATACCAAGAAAGACTGGCAGTTTTTCCGCGACGCGGCCAGGAACATGCTGTGGCCACACATCGAACAGGAGTATCGAGATGAATTGCAGGGTATTGTTACGGGTCTAAGTGCTCGAGGGATGAAGCTGGAGCTGTGGGATGTGGTCGCGATGAACGCCTGGCTGGAAATGAATCCTTACTATGTAAAGTGGTACGAGAAGCAGCACCCAGCGGTCTCACAGAATCGAGTGATTGCACCGGGAGAGCGGTGCAGCGCGTTTGTGGCCACTGGCAGTTACACCAAGGACGGGAGAGTGATGATCGGGCATAACGCCTGGACCGGATACCTCGACGGAGAGCGTTGGAACATCATCTTCGATCTGGTCCCGGTTCACGGGCATCGGATCTTGATGGATGGATTCCCTGGCTTGATTCACAGCGCCGACGACTTTGGAGTGAACTCCGCCGGTATGTTGATCACAGAAACCACCATCTCGCGGTTTTTCGGCTGGAACCCGGACGGAATTCCGGAATTTGCGCGGGCTCGCAAGGCCATGCAGTATTCCTCTTCCATCGACGATTTCTCACGGATCATGGCAGATGGAAACAATGGTGGCTATGCTAATAACTGGCTGGTGGCTGATCGCAAGACCAACGAGATTGCCAGCCTTGAGCTCGGCCTCAAAAACGTCAACTTGAGACGTAGCAAGGATGGTTATTTCACAGGCGCGAATTTTCCAGTCAACGAAAAGTTGATTCATGAAGAGACGGAATTTCCGGTAAGTGATATGGGGGTGAGTGCCAATGCTCGGCGTCTCCGCTGGGATCAGGTCATGGCGGAATACAAGGGTAAGCTCGATGTCGCCGTGGGCCAGCGGCTTCTGTCCGACCATTACGACAGCTTTACTAAAACGATTGACCCCAATGAGAGAACCCTCTGCGGTCACATTGATCTTTCCCCTCGTGGATCGCAACCGTGGCAGCCAGAGTTTGGGACTGCCGGCACTGTGCAAGCCAAGGTCAGCGATGCGGCTATGGCGGAACAAATGTCCTTTACCGCCTCCATGGGCCATCCTTGCGGCATTCATTTTAAAGCGGCCGATCATTTGCTGCGTCATCCCGAGTTCAAATGGCAGAAGGAGTACTTGCGGGACATGAACTCCTTTCCCTGGACAACCTTCAGCCGTTCAATTAATCCATTAGACAGAAAGGTTCAATGACATTCAAACACGAACCCAGCGAGTCCTGGTTGCGGAAGCCCTCTCACGGTTGTATTCAGACCGACAGGCGACCCTCCTGGGCCTTATGAGGGCTCATTAAACGCTCCCTTCTTCCCTGGTCCCTTGGAACCATTTCCCTGCAATGGCTTCCGGGATTAATCTATCGTCTTTAAATTCAGTCCTGGATCCCCATTCCGCCAAAATGTCCTGAACACCTTTTGGCGGCTTCAATGAAAGGTGGTTCTATGCATTTTTTTCCTCCCATGACGCTTTCGTTTCTCGGCTTACTCCTTGCCGCCGCCAACTCCTCCTTGAGTCAGGAAAGAGATAGGAGCAAAATTCCTCAACAATACCAATGGAATCTAGCGGACATTTACCCTAGGGACGACGTCTGGAAGAAAGCCAAGGAACAACTTGTTGCGGAGATCCCAAATATTGAGCGATATCGGGGGATGTTGAGCCAGGCTGCCGAACAGTTGCTCGGTTGTCTGGACCTGGTGAATCGGCTTGCCAAGGAATACACGCGCCTGAACAGCTATGCGCGCATGCATTCGGACCAGGATACGAGAGACTCAAAGTATCTGGCGATGGATCAGGAGATAAGGCAAATAGGAGCTACACTGGGTGCTGCGGAGGCTTTTGTAGAGCCTGAAATTCTCAAGCTGGACAGAGCCATAGTGGAATCGTTTTTGAAGAAGGAAACAAAGTTGGAAATCTATAGGCACTACCTCGACGATATTTTGCGGCGCCAAGCCCATACCGGCACTGAAGGCGAAGAAAAAATCATCGCCGATGCCAGCTTAATGGCCGATAGTGCCCAAAGTATCTTTGGTATCTTTTCCAATGCCGAATTTCCTTATCCGGAGGTCACGCTGAGTGATGGGAAAAAGGTAAAACTCGATCAAGCTGCCTTCAGTATGTATCGGGCGGTTCCGAACCGTGACGACAGAAAAAAGGTCTTTGCGGCTTTCTTTGAAACCTTGAACGAATATCGCCGAACCTTCGGTGTCCAGTTGTATGCCAACTTGAAGAAAGATATGTTTTACATGAAGGCCAGGAAATACCCATCGTGCCTCCAGAGCGCTCTCGATGCCAACAACATTCCAGTGCAGGTCTACCACAGTCTGGTGGGTAATGTGAATGCCAATCTGTCCACCTTTCACCGCTATTTGAAGCTAAGAAAAAGAATGCTGGCTGTGGATGAGCTTCACTACTACGACTTATACGCGCCATTGGTAAACGGCGTCGATTTGAAATACTCCATTGAGGAGGCCCAGAAGAATATCCTCGCCTCGCTGGCTCCCTTGGGTAGAGAATATATTGCCGTCACCCAAAGAGCCTTTAGCGAGCGTTGGGTTGACGTCTATCCCAGCCAGGGCAAACGCTCTGGAGCTTACTCCGACGGTTCGGTCTATGATGTTCATCCTTACATGCTGCTGAATTATAACGGCAAGTACGATGATATGAGCACGTTGGCCCATGAGCTTGGACATACCATGCACAGCTATCTTTCCAACAAGAATCAACCCTACCCTAACGCCAGTTATCCCATCTTTGTCGCAGAGGTGGCTTCCACATTTAATGAAGCCCTTTTGATCGACCATATGCTAAAAACCATCAAAGATGAGCATGTGCGGCTTTCGCTCCTGGGCAGCTACCTTGAGGGGATTAAGGGAACGGTCTTCAGACAGACACAGTTTGCTGAGTTCGAACTTCGCCTCCACGAGAAGGCAGAAAAGGGCGAGGCCCTGACCGGCGATGCCTTAAACGCGCTCTACGATGAACTCACCAAGAAATACTACGGACACGACAAGGGAATATGCAGGGTAGGTGACGAAATAAAATCCGAGTGGAGTTTCATTCCGCATTTTTATTACAACTTCTACGTGTACCAGTACGCCACAGCTTTTACCGCCTCTGCGGCTCTTTCAGAGCAAGTCCTGGGCGGAGATCAAGCTGCCACCAGGCGTTACATCGAGTTTCTCTCCTCTGGCAGCTCCGATTATCCCATTAACTTGTTGAAGAAGGCAGGCGTTGATATGACCAGCTCCCAACCATTCGAGCTGACAATGAAAAAGATGAATCGTGTCATGGATGAGATGGAGAAGATCTTGGATAAATGAAGGAATAAATGGCCGTTGTGAAGTGTCCGCAGCCATCGATCGGGAGGGCGAGGCTCCCGCCGAGCCTCATGGGCAAGGATCTCGGGTGGTTTTGAATTTTTTCACGGCTCCAGGCCGGGTGGGGGGAGGCTGCTCAAACCCATCAACTCTACTGACTAACGAACTCATTACTAGGAGTCGTGGACATCTCAAAGAGAGCTGAATCCAGAAAATCTGAGCGTCAACCAGGAAGAGGTAACCATCAAATAACCCAAGGGCAGAGCCCCATAAGCGCTAACTTTGTGAGGTTTTCTCATAGTCCGCCACCAGAAAATAAACGCCAAGAGCGCCAAGTACGCCAAGGAAGAAAAAGCACGATGGGATCCCAAACTTGATCCCTGCTGTGTCCTCGGCGCTCCTGACGATTTCGGATCCGTATTGAAGGTGTCACCTATAAAATCACCTCCCATGCTCTTAGTTACTTCGTCGGTAGTCACCAGGCACACCTCCTTGGCGACCGTTGCGTTCTTTGCGTTTCCAAGTTTTTGGGGCGGTGTTCAAATGGACCATGGTTACAAATCCCAAGTTAGCGCTTATGGGGCAGCCCGGTACATCAGTCAACAACTTTTGAAATCGAAGTAGCGGTTTGATAGCAAAATGCTGGGAGGTTGGCTATGGTCGACATCGATTCGAAAAATAGGAGGCCGTTCCCTGGCAGGCCTTAGATGTTATTGATAAAGAACTCTTCATCCGCTGGGCCCAGGCGTCAGCCCTCATGCCATTGCTTCAGTTCTCCGTTGGGCCCTGGCACTTTGACGACGAGGTGGTACGATTGTCTCAGGAGGCCAGCCAACAACACATCAAGTTCGCTCCTTATATCTTCAAGCTCGCCCAGGCAGCGTCACGCACAGGCGAACCCATCGTCGCGCCTCTTTGGTACCATGCTCCGGACGATAAAGAAACTCACACTCTATTTGATCAGTTTATGCTAGGTCCTGAAGTTGGCGGGATGGCAAGACTGGCGAAATTGTTGAAGGAGGTCACTGGCTAAGGGATCATCCAGCGGCACTCGACACATTGCCAGTGTTCGTAAAAGAAGGTTCAATGGCGGGAGGAGCTTTACCGAAAGGGGAATGAGTGACATCGTATATGATATCCTCGATTGAGATTGAGGTTAATTTTTCATTATTGGAAATCATCAAAGTGCCGAGTCAGGCGTTTTTGTCATGATCTCACTGTTACTCTCAACTGGAAGCCTGTGGTTGCTATCATTAATAGCCGCACCTACCTCATTAAATCTTGATGTCAAAAGTGGCAGACTTTCCATTTCCACTCCTGAAGAGGTTGGGGAGGATGCAATATCGGTTAATTGTCAGAACGGCGAGCGGCTTGGTGCTGTCCGGATACTATTCGAGAAAATGGGTGCCCAGGCTTCGGACATAGCCATTGAGAAATTTAACAAGGTAGACAATCTCGTGTTAAGGAAGCAGGGAAAATCAGAGGAGTTAATTGTTATCGGAGCGCACTATGACATTGCGACTCTGGGTTGCGGCGCAATAGACAACTGGAGCGGAATAGTTGCTATGGCTCACGTTTACAGGAGTGTTCGCGATCTTCCCATGGAGAAGACCTTAATATTTGTAGCGTTTGGAAAAGAGGAAAAGGGTCTCATTGGATCAAGAGCGATGGCAGCAGCCATTGATAAAGTTCAACTGAGGCAATATTGCGCAATGATCAATTTGGACAGTTTGGGCTTGGGCAAGCCCCAAGTCCTTGAGAATCTGTCCAGCAAAAAGCTGACGGTCCGGGTAGGGGAGATCGCACATCGCATGCACATGCCGTTTGCAGCGGCAAATATTGAACTTGGGAATTCAGATTCGAGTTCCTTTCTCGAAAGGAAGATTCCTTCTGTCACTATTCACGGACTGGCTGGTGACTTTTCTAAAGTGATTCATACTGTGCATGACCAACCAAAATTCGTGAAGTCAGACAGCGTCTACCTGGGATATCGACTTGCTTTATCGGTGATCGTTGATATTGATAAGTGTTCGTGTGATGAATTTAGATGATCACTTTCCTGTTCGACTTTTTTGTGGGAAGTAAGGAAGGCCCGTTCGCATCCGAAGATCTTTGCTTCGCTGTTTCGTTGGGAGCTGTTTACTGCTTTCGCCCTTTAGGCAGAATCGCCAGGCCGCGAACTCCTCGGAGATCCAGCCGAAAGAGCCCACCCTCACTCTCACCCTCTTTTCCCAATCCGCCCGTGGTGTAGAGCTGGTCCATCTTGGGACCGCCAAAAGCTACATTACTGGCAGTCAAGTTTCCCGCCGGATAGCGGCGTAGCAAGTTGCCTTCTAGACTGAGAACTTGCACTTGCCGCATGCCGTAGTGGGCAATGTAAAGATTACCAGCTTCATCCAGGCACATGCCGTCCGGCTGGTTATCAATCTGGTCGCCCTGCTTGCTCGGCAGATCGGCGAAAACTTGCATAAGGTCGACCTCGCCAG
>QHZQ01000502.1 GCA_003224725.1 Acidobacteriota bacterium
CCGCCTTTGAATCTGCGGTGCGCCTGGGGTGCATGTCCATACCTGGTGGAGGGTTGAGCAGTGTAGCGCGTTTGCGCATGATACTCGAGAACGAAATCACGGTGCTGTGCTGCGCGCCGACCTATGCCCTGCGGTTGGCACAGGTGGCCGTCCAGGAGGAAGTGAAACTTTCCGGCAGTAAAGTAAAAAGGATCATCGTCGCCGGTGAGCCGGGGGGCAGCATCCCAAGCACCTGTGCGGAGATTGAGCGAAGCTGGCCGGGGGCTCGGGTGGTTGACCACCACGGCATGACGGAAGTTGGTCCCGTCAGTTATGGATGCCCCAAGCGACCCGGAATACTCCATGTCATTGAGTCCTCCTATATTGCCGAGGTGATCGATTTTGCAACGGGCCAGGCGGTCCAGCCCGGCGAAAAGGGCGAGCTGGTTCTGACCAACTTGGGACGGACAGGCTCGCCCCTTCTGCGTTATCGAACGGGCGACCTGGTTCAACCCTGTGCTGAGCAGCCCTGTGCCTGTGGAAGCTACGAGCTGGGTCTTCAAGGCGGAATCCTGGGGCGAACCGATGACATGGTGGTGGTCCGCGGGGTTAACATCTATCCCAGCGCGGTTGAAGAGATTATCCGTTCTTGTGGCGGTGTTGCGGAATTCCGTGTCGAGATCCCTTCAGACCGGACGCTTCCGGAGTTGACCATCAAAGCGGAAGCTTTCCCTGGACAGCAGGAACCCAAGGAACTGGCTGAGCGGCTGGAAGCAGCATTGCGGTCCGCCTTTGCTCTGCGTATCCCGGTATCCATTGTTCCCAGCGGAACTTTGCCTCGCTTTGAAATGAAAGCCAGACGCTGGGTGCGGGTGTGAAAAGTTCAGGAGCTGCTTCCCACGGTTGCAGCGTCCAAGCGGCAGCGACGAAAGCGTCGAGCGACTCTTCGGCGACTTTAAGAAATAAGTTGACCCAAAATGCTCGCCTCCTTGGCATCTTCGTTGCTCAACACAGGGGGTGCTTGAGGGGTCATAGGTCTGAAAGGCCGCAATAGCTTGGCCCAGGGCAGAGTGGAGGGCGGTAGCCCGCAGCGGCACCCGCTGCTCATTCCCGAGCCCTCCGGGTTGGGCACATGGCTCCGAGAACACGGAAACGCCAAGAACGTAAAGACCGCCAAGAACAGGGCTTTCCTGCTGACCTATTTGAGATTAAGTGCGCGTCCTTAGGGCTGATCATCACTTGGAACGTGATTTTGTTACGCGACGTCATCCGGCGCGTGATTAGAACTGTCCGGACCAACTGGGGCGGAATAGAAATTAACGCGACAGGCCCAGCATTCTCTTTTCTTGGCGTCCTTAGCGGTCTTGGCGTTTCGTTATTCCGGCAGCAGGGGGAAGACTTTATAAAGTTAGCGCTTATGCAGCGGCGCCCTGGGCTAGCCTGTTGTGAGGAACACCTCCTGTGTCCAGAGCGCCGAATTATCGGTAAGGATCAGCTTAGCCAGGACGCCGACTTTTTTGCTCAGGTTAATGTCCGAGGCGCACTTCCCCGAGAACCCTTCATGTCAAACTTTGACCTTTCAGTTCGTTTCTTCTTGCAGTTGACCTTCATTCTTGCCATCTGTCGTTTGGTGGGCCTGGTTGCCAGAAAGCTGATGCAGCCACAGGTAGTGGCTGAAATGATCGCCGGAGTCTTAATGGGACCGTCATTGCTCGGTTTGATGTTGCCTGAAGTTCATCAGTGGCTATTTCCCAAAGCCTCGATGACTATCATCTATGCGGTCAGCCAGGTGGGGTTGGTATTGTACATGTTCCTGGTCGGGGTTGAATTTCAGATCGATTTGTTACGCCAACGCTTCCGCAGCGCTGCGGCAGTTTCAGTAGCGGGCATAGTGACGCCATTTACCCTCGGATGCCTGCTGGCTCTTTCACTGATCCGGGGAGCTGAATACTTTGCTGAGGGAGTGTCAACCGGAGAAAGGGTACTGTTCTTTGGTGCGGCCATGTCGATTACGGCTTTTCCCGTGCTGGCCCGCATTATCGATGAACGAGGGATCACGGGGACGCCCTTGGGAACGCTCGCGCTGGCGGCCGGTTCGATGGATGATGCGGCCGCCTGGTGTATTCTGGCCGTTGTGCTGGCGACTTTCAATGCAAACGCCACCATCGCCCTCTATGCCGTCGGGGGAGGGGCGCTTTATGTCTTGGTGGTCTTGAGTGTTGGCAAGCGACTACTGCGGAGCCTTGGCATGATGGCAGAACGGAAGGGGGGTGTCAGCGGGGCCTTGCTGGCTTTCACGCTGATGCTGGTCATGCTGGCTGCCTGTCGGGATCTACTCCGTGTTTGGGGCCTTTATCCTGGGCACGGCCATGCCGCGTGGAGTCTTCGCCAGAGATCTGCAACAGTTTCTAGAGCCACTGACGACCAATTTTCTTCTTCCCTTATTCTTTGTCTACTCCGGGCTCAACACCCGCATCGGTCTAGTGAATACACCGTTCTTATGGGGAATCACCCTGTTGATACTGTTGGTGGCTTGTTCAGGGAAAGGGATTGCGTGTTGGCTGGCCGCCCGTTTACAGGGTGAAAATCAACGAGACGCCCTGGCTATGGGTACGTTGATGAATGCTCGTGGTCTGATGGAACTGATCATTTTGAATATCGGTTTGGAGCGGGGAATCATCGCACCGACCTTGTTTACGATCATGGTCCTTATGGCGGTTGTGACCACTCTGATGGCGTCCCCCCTGTTTGAGCTGGTTTACCGGCGCATGCCAGCCCCCGTTGCCGCTGCCGGGCAAGCGGCGGCTCCTGATAGGATCTAAGTGTGATTGGCCTCCGGGCGAGCCATCGCCCCAGCAAATCCTTGCCCCATGAGGCTCGGCGGGAGCCTCGCCCTCCCAATCTCCGCCGGTTTTGAATTTTCAGGGCCTGAGGGGAGTTAGATTTTCATCAGCAGTTTGCCCGCAACAATATAAAGAAAGGAAGTCAAGTGGCCAAGCTTTTCTCGAGAATAAACCACTTAATGGTTCGATGGTTGTCTGCCCTGATGATGCTTTACCTTTGTCATGGGGAATGCATCTCCGCCGGCTGGCCTCAGTTTCGCGGCCCAAATGGATCTGGGGTCTCAGATGACGTCGACCTGCCCACCCAGTTT
>QHZQ01000126.1:0-11905 GCA_003224725.1 Acidobacteriota bacterium
GACTCCGTCACTTTAATCTTGTCCCATAAACCCGGGAGTAAGATCGACAACAATTGGACGCGTTATCGGATTGTTGCCAATGC
The DNA here is from genome assembly GCA_003224725.1 of Acidobacteriota bacterium. Classification (GTDB taxonomy): domain Bacteria; phylum Acidobacteriota; class Terriglobia; order Versatilivoradales; family Versatilivoraceae; genus QHZQ01. Next base: position 84 of record QHZQ01000126.1, read on the forward strand.
CCAGATCGCGGATGAGACGGCTCTGCGAGTGGCCAACGGCGGAGATTATCTGAAAGTCATCTCACTCATGCCCCAGCCCGACATCAAGGTCTATATAAAAACTCCGAAGGTAAGATTGGCCCCAGGCGGTGAGGCCAAGGTGACGCTGGCGATTGAACGTCAGAATGGCTTCAAGGGGCGAGTCCTTTTCCGCCTTCAGGATTTGCCATTCGGCGTGCGTCCTGTAAATGTAGGCTTGAACGGCATCATGATTGCGGAGAATGAAACGGAGCGGACATTCACTCTGGACAGCCGGCCTTGGGTGAAACCTGTCACCAAACCTTTTTACGCGATTGGGCAGGTAGAAGCGCTCGTACAAACCGAACACCCATCAGTTCCCATAACACTCGAAATCGCGGGAACAGAGAGGGCGTCCAAGTAGGCTCAGGACATCTGATCCTCGATATCTCGGGCCACACACTGTGTTCGTCGTTATACTCGGCGCCGACATCAAAACCCGCTGTACCAGCTTTATCCACACGTCGATTGGCCGGGGTTGTTCGCGGTGATCTGCCCAGGCAGAACTATGATTGGTCAAAAGAGGTAGCCGCAATCAAGGCACCCACGATGATCATCTTCGCGGACGCGATTCCATCCGAACGACCCACATCATGGAGTTTTTCAGGCTTCTCGGTGGCGGTCAGCGCGATGGTGGCTTGGACGGCTCCGGGCGTCCGAGGGCCCAACTCGCCATTCTGCCCGGCGCTACACATTACAACATTCTGTGCTCCGTTAGGGTAGCCCACCTGGTCACCCCGTTCCTCGACGCCCCCATGCCGGGAGCCAGGTGAGGTAGGCAAATCCGGCGTGTCGATTTCGAAGTACGTCGCCGCGTCTGGTACGAATTACTGACTGACGGATTTGGTTAGTCAAGTGTGCTGTCTTTCCTCCGCGGTCAGCTGCAATTTCGTACGAGCGCCCTGCCACGATTATCGCCTCCTTAACACTCGCCATAGCGGGTTGCCACTGTAATTTGACCCAGCACTGTGGTATTATTTCGCACTCATTTTTTTGGAAGAATGGGGATGGCTTTCGAATAATTGCCAGCAGAAGCAACCAATGGAAAAATGAGTACAGAAGCGGTAACCACGCAGCCGGCTAGCCTGCCGGAAGTAGTGAGCAAATTGAAAACCGCCTTAAGGTTGAAGAGCCTGGAAATTGAAATCCTGCATCAAATCAGCCAGGCCATCAGCGGTAACCTCAATCTGGAGGAAGTATTACACCACATCATTGAACTGGTGACTCAGGTCACCAGAGGAGATTCATGCCTGCTCTATCTCCTGGACAAAATCAACGAAGAACTGGTGCTGCGGGCATCCAAAAACCCGCATCCCAAGATTATCGGGCGAATCAAGGTCAAGCTGGGAGAAGGTATCACGGGATGGGTGGCCAAGGAACGGCAGCCCGTAGCCATACAAAAAGATGCCAGCAATGATCCGCGCTTCAAGTTCTTTCACAATCTTCCGGAGGACCGCTATCAAGCCTTTCTGTCAGTCCCGGTAATCACCAAGAACGAAGTGATTGGCGTTATTAATGTCCAACATCGTCGTCCTCACCGGCACACCGCCAGTGAAAAGACATTGCTGATGACCATTGCCAACCAGGTTGGAGGAGCCATTGAAAACGCCAGGCTTTACGAAGAGACCAAGAAAAAGGCCGTACAGATTGAGACTCTGTCGAAAGTCAGCAAAACCATCACTTCTAATCATTACCTGGATGAAATGCTTCACTTGATTGTTTCCATGATGGCGGAGACCATGAATTCGTCTATCTGTTCGATAATGCTCTTGGACGAAAAAAAGCAAGAGCTTATCATTAAAGCCACCCAGAGCTTGAGTCAAGCTTATTCCAAGAAGCCGAATATCAAAGTTCATAAGAGCCTGTTGGGACGAGTCGTTCTGGACCGCAAGCCCCTAATCATCCGAGACGTCATCGAGGAGAAGGGTTATATGTATCCTGAATTAGCCAAACAGGAAGGTCTCCGCTCCCTTGTCTCTGTTCCGATGATGATTAAAAACAATGTCATTGGAGTCTTCAATCTCTATACGGCTCAAGAGCGGCAGTTCTCCCAGGAGGAAGTTCAACTTCTGTCCACCGTGGCAAACCAGGCCGCTGTTGCCATCGAAAACACCAAGCTCATGAGCGAAACCATAGCCATGCAGGAAGCCCTGGAAACCCGCAAGCTGGTGGAACGCGCCAAAGGAATACTTATCCGAGAAGAAAAGATTTCAGAAGACGAAGCTTATCGCAGAATTCAGCAGAAGAGTATGAAACTGCGGAAATCGATGCGGGAAATTTCCGAAGCCATTATACTGGCGGCCGAAATCAAGGAACAGTAAGGCATTGGCAACTTGGTCATGGGAATCACGCGACCTGCTGCGTTTCGCGATTCTGACGTATTTACCGGAGTTCCACTTCGCCGGATGGCTTTGACGCCATGCTCGTTTTCAATAGCCTTCTTGAATCGGTGTACCAAGTTTGATTTTACGCTTGCAGAGGATTTTAGGATTTTTAGCTCTTGACAAAGGATACAGATTGATTATGATTGGGCCAAATTTGGTATACGGTTAGTTGGTCGTGCATTATGAACCTCGTAATTTCCACGGAAAATGATTTCATCCAAGGCCTATTTGTGAGGGTGTCGTCTGGCACCTCGTTTGTAGATTATCGCTTTTATTTTAGCTTTTTCTTTAGCTTCCTGTCCTACCAGTGGTTCTTGGACAGGTGGGCAGGTTGAATTAAGTTAGGGACAAGTTAAAAGAATTCACCCAGCCCGCCAACATGGCGGGCTTTTTTATTGATACGCGGCTTTATTGATACGCTGCTTCAAAGTTTTGCACTCCAGGTTCGGATCCGTGCCAAACCAGAAAGACCAACTTAACCGGACTTAGTGTCTAGGTGGTGATTTAAACTTTGGTCTTCGGGCCAAATGGCTGTTCTGAACCAGCCCAAAAGGAGCATTTATGATTATTTCAATGGTTCCAAAAGCAACCAGGGAACAGATACAACATGTGTGTGACAAGATTAAGAGTTTTGGGTACACGGCACATCCGATCTATGGAGAGGAAAGAGTTGTGATTGGCGCCGTCGGCGATGGCAAGGACAAAGACCGTGTGATTTCGGTGATGGAGTCAGTGCCGGGAGTAGAATCGGTAATTCCAATCCTTCAACCATTCAAATTGGTAGGCAGAGAACTCAAGAAGGACAAAACCATTATTAAGATGGACGGATTCAGTATCGGTGGCGACCAGTTTGTGGTAATGGCGGGTCCTTGTTCGGTAGAATATCGCGAGCAGATCCTCACCACTGCCCAAAAGGTTAAAGCGGCCGGGGCGAAGGTTTTGCGGGGAGGCGCCTACAAGCCTCGAACCTCACCTTATGACTTTCAAGGGCTCGAAGAAGAAGGATTGAAGTTGCTGGCAGAAGCTCGAGAGATAACCGGCCTCAAAATTGTCACGGAAATTATTACCCCAGAAAATATCGAGCTAGTGAATGACTATACCGATATCTTCCAGGTAGGAGCCCGCAATATGCAAAATTTTGCTTTGCTGAAAAAATTGGGCAAGGTTAAAAAACCGGTCATGTTGAAGCGCGGCATGATGTCCACTCTGAGAGAATTCTTGATGTCTGCGGAATACATCGTCTCGCAAGGCAATCCCCAGGTCATTCTTTGTGAACGGGGCATTCGAACTTTCGAAACCTACACTCGGAACACTCTGGACATCTCTGCGGTACCGGCGCTGCAACAACTCTCCCATCTCCCTGTGGTTGTTGACCCCAGCCACGGCACGGGCAAACGCAGTTTGATCGCTCCGGTTTCCAAAGCTGCGGTGGCTGTGGGAGCGGATGGGTTAATCGTCGAAGTGCATCCCAATCCAGAAGAAGCATACTCTGACGGGCAACAATCTTTGCTTCCGGAGGAATTTGAAGAGCTCATGCAAGGAGTCAAGAAGTACTTGGTCGTGGAAGGAAAATCTTTGTAGTCCGTTTGCCCTTGTCCGGACAAGACACACCATCTTGGGCGGCTTAACTTGGTGCTCCTTGGTGGCGAAGAAGTTCAAACTTTCGTCAAATTCGTTAAGCTACCGTCCCCTCACCCCAGGGAGCTTTCTCATACCTCTACCCAATGGGAGAGGGTGGCCGAAGGCCGGGTGAGGGGTGAGTTGCCTACAGAGCCGCACTCCTCTGCGGTCTGAGGTTGCTCGTTACTCGAATCTTATATTCTAACCAAGATGAGATTTAATTAATTCCTGGGAACGTGGTCCATCTTTTTGATTGACCAAAACGTGCATCATTCCCGCGGGCGTGGGAGCTTTGGCCTGATTTGCTTTTTCCACCACACAAAGAATTCCATTCTTCTCCAATAATTCTTTGATCTTCTTTGCCTCATCCGAGTTCTGGGCTGCTTTGATTAGGACGAGGTTCTCTTCCTGGGAGTCATACAAACTTGGGTCTTCTAATTCTTCTACTAAATCAACCAGACATTCGGGACAGCGTCGAATTCCCACCCGAAATTCCGCGCCACATTCTGGGCAATAAGCCATGCGTCCTCCGACCGCTTGGAAAAAGAGTTGTGCCTCTCATCATCGGCATAAATCGGTGAATTCTTGAACCCTATTTTCTACGCGAAAAGTCTTTTTTGCAACAGCTTTTGTTGCAGGTTTGTTATCTCTTAGCCCTTCAAATCACTCGGGGAGAATGTTTCCTGGCTTGGAGCGTCGAATTGAGATCATTTGAGCGACGATGCTCACCGCAATCTCTTCCGGTAGGATGGCGTTGATGTCCAGTCCCATAGGGGAAAAAACACGCCCCAGTTCTTCTTGAGTGATTCCTTCCTCCATCAGGTTCTGAAAGATGGTCCTTTTTTTGAATTTGCTTCCGATCATTCCAATGTAGCGCGGCTTGGTCTTCACAGCCCAGCGCAGCACATTCTGATCCTCCAGGTGACCGCGCGTTACAATAACTAGATAAGAAAATTCATTGGGCTTGATTCTTTCGAAGGCTTCCTCAAAACTGTCAGAGTAAATCTCGACGGCTTCAGGAAAACGTTCCCTGTTGGCATATTGAGGGCGGTTGTCGACAATGACGGTATTAAAACCGGCTAGTGTGGCTACCTTAGAAATATACTTAGAGATATGTCCAGCTCCAAAAATGTAGGTGGTGGGAGTAGCAAGAATGGGTTCGATAAAGATTTCCACTTTGCCTCCGCAAATAAGGCCGGCCTCCAGATTTGAAGCATCCGTGAGGTCAAACAGTAACCGTCTCGGTTTTTCTTCAAACATGACTTGGCGGGCTGCTTTCCACACATCGTTTTCCACACAACCACCACCTACGCTACCCACTGTAGAGCCATCTTCTCTAACGAGTATTTTGGCGGTTTCAAAACTGGGAACCGAACCCCGAATCTGAATAATCGTGGCGAGAGCAGCACGTTTTCCTTGTTTACGCAACTGAGCAATCTCTTCATAGATATCTATATTTTTTGTCAAGATGGTCATTTGGAAAACCCCATTGAGATGAATCCCTGTGTCGCGAAACGCACAAAAGACTCTGTCTAATAATAGAAGATTATTGCTTGCCCAAGAGGCCAAAAAAAACCAATTCAGAGTAACTATAATAACTTAAAGTTACCACCTCGTCTGACGATAATTAGGCCTGCGAATGCAAGATTTGTTCGCGGAGGAATTTTAAAGGCTGAGGGCACCCAACCAGTGAGCTTAGTGACTTCAATTATCTTGACAGGCAAACAATTTCTTGTATACTTTCGCAGTTGTTGTAATGTTTTTAGGGATTTGATGTTCAAAGCAGGTCGAAAAATGAGGTTGCATAACTATGAGCCGTTGTGTGCAAGCTTAGCTTTCGAGGCTTCTTCAAATTATGAAAACATGTACGACAGAATTTTTATTATTTGAAAGGAGTCTCGAAACAAATGAGTAGAGAGACAGGAAGAGTCAAGTGGTTTAACAACGCCAAGGGTTATGGCTTCATTGAGCGCAGCCAGGGAGGTGATGTATTCGTACACCACACCGCCATCCAGTCGGATGGCTACCGCACCTTGGAAGAAGGTCAGCAAGTTGAGTTCACCGTTGTTCAGGGCCCCAAGGGCCTTCAAGCTCAAGAAGTCACCAAAGCCTAACCACTTACCTTCGAATATTAAAGCCCTGGATCCTGACGGTTTCAGGGCTTTTTCTTTTTTGGTTAAGGGGAAGTGCCCCGTTCCACGGGAACGAAAACAAAAAAGAACGCGTCGGGAATTAAGTCGAATTCCTGTTTCTTCTGAAATCCTGCTGTCGTCATCCACGTGAGTAATTCGTGTGTACTGTACTTCATTTGTTCGTGCCCGGGCGGCCAGTTGGTTTTGTAATCTATGATGGCAACACGACCTCCAGGCTTAAGACACTCTCTAAGGTTGCTGAGATACAATTGACGATGCTCGATATGATGGACTACATCGCAGATAAAAACCAGATCGACACTCTTGGGAGGTAATTTCGGATTATCAAACCCGCCTAGAATGAACTCAACATTACTTAGTTTTGCTTCTTGAATTTTTTCCCGGTTGTAGTCCAGCAGTTCTTGATCAATATCCACGGCAAAAACCTTACCTCCCGGTGCCACTGCCTGGGCCAATCTTCTGGTAAAAACTCCGGACCCTGCACCTATGTCTGCGGCAACGTCTTCCTTCTTCAGATTGAGTTGCGCAATGACTTTGTCTGGCTGTAATCTTGCAATGCGATCGGAGTTCTCGAGAAGAGGAATATACTCTTTAGCAGGTCGCCTGCCCAGTTGGGCATTCGATACGCAAGAAAAACAGAGCCAGACCGGGATTAAATAACTGATGAGGTATTCGAACTTCCTCAACGGCCGAACCATTGAATTTTCCTCCTTTGTGCTATTGACACTGCCATGCGGATTTTAATCACAGGGGCAAAGCCCTTGCACGCAGATAAATCAACAAAAAAGGACTTTTGCTTATCTTTTATCTTAAGATGGCAGAGGGAATCAAGAGAATTGGAGCATCCTGCGTGCGATAGCTATTTGGGAAGTTGCCGCTAACTGCCTGTCCTGCCATGAAAGGCAATAGCGCCAATAACCAATGCATTGCAGGACCTCCATTGCTCTTGAATTAAGTCCGACCTGATAAAGAAAATACAAGAGATCTGCTGTTTGAGTTCAAGGATGAAGCGATGAAACCTTACAGATTTAGGTCGTTAAAGTTCGGGTTCTGTTTTTGTGCCATAAGCACTCTTTTTGAGGTCCAGGCATGTAATCGGAAAAGTGGAGGGTCTTTTATGTCAACAAATCCTAAATTGGAGGCTCCAGCAACAGCTCCGTTGCCGGAAGGCCTAGTGGAGCCCGGCTCAAAGGTGAGTTCAGCCACCTTTATTGCTTTTACGGAAGGTCCCGCTGCCGATGCGGATGGTAACGTTTACTTCAGCGACATTATCAACAATCGCATAATGAAACTCGCGGCGGACGGCAAGCTCTCAGTTTTCCGCGCCGACAGCGGGCGCACCAATGGAAACATGTTCGATAGCGAAGGCCGATTGGTAAGCTGCGAAGGTTCGGAGATGGGCCAAGGCGGCAGGCGACGAATTGTCCGGACTGACATGAAGACTGGAAAGATAACCGTTCTGACTGAACGTTACGAGGGAAAGCGTTACAACAGTCCTAACGATCTGGCAATCGATAGCCAGGGGCGGATTTATTTTACGGATCCCTGTTACGGTGACCGATCGATCATGGAGATGGATATTGAAGGAGTGTATCGCATTGACACAAGCGGCAGAGTGTCCCGGGTCTTGGAACAACCAGCGATTCAACGGCCCAACGGCATTGCCATTACTCCCGATGACAAGCGGCTTTATTTAGTGGATAGTAACCCTAACCCAGGAGGCAATCGCAAAATCTGGGCATTTGACATTGAGCGCGACGGCAGATTAACCAACCAGAAAATGATTTATGATTTCGCGCCAGGGCGCGGCGGCGACGGCATGCGGCTGGATGTCCAGGGCAACTTATGGATTGCTGCTGGAATCAGCCTGGTGAGGCGAGAAGGTGAAACCACCGATAATCCGCCTGGGGTTTATGTAATCACTCCTTCCGCCAGGCTGTTGGGCCGTATCCCCGTCCCTGAAGATCTAATCACTAATCTAACCTTCGCCGGCCCGGACAAGAAGACTCTTTACATCACTGCCGGCAAAAGCCTTTACAGGATCAAAGTCAACGTTTCAGGATGGAGCATCTTCCCTTGAACTAAAACTTCCTTCTGGAATTAACCACGGGCACCGATCAAAAAAGAACCCTCATCGGAAGGATAAAATTAGATTTTTGAGAAGAGATCATCTTCTTTGGTTTTCTCTGTGTTCTCGGTGCCTCCGTGGCCATTCCAACTGGACGAGTGGATTTATCTGATGTAGCCAAAAGACCGAATCTGCTCCACTGTCTTTTGATCTAAGGCACGTACTAAGGCCACTAACAAATCAACTGCCCGGTCAAAATCCTTTCGGCTCAAAACGCCGATGTGAGAATGGAGATAGCGCGTCGGGACAGCCAGGTTTATCGCCGGTCTCCCGCCATGGTAGCGTTGCATCTCCGCTCCGTCTTCGCCGTAACCAGTCAGGACCTCGTATTGAACAGGAATGTTGTTACGCCGGGCCACCTCCACGACGAAATCACGTAATTTTCGGCTAGGGATCATACTGCTATCCAACAAGAAAATCCCTGGGCCTTTTCCAAGAGCTTCCTGGGCTTCTTTAGGATCGGCGCCAGGATAATCTGAAGCCACCCCCACTTCCAGACAAATCCCAATATCGGGTTCCACAATGGCCGTGCTGGTATGGGCTCCACGCAGGCCCACTTCTTCCTGAACGGTGGCCACCGCAAGAATCGTATTGGGGTGGCTTTCTTTTTGCAGGCGCTTCAATGCCTCGATCATCATCACCAAACCGATCCGGTCATCCCAGGCTTTGGCCATATAGTATTCCCCGTTGGCCATTACTTGAAAAGGGCTGTCTGGAGCAACGGGATCTCCGGGTTGAATTCCCAAGGTCTCCATGGCTTCTTCCCGATTGCGCGCCCCAACATCCAGGAAAACATCTTTAATCGTGACCATCCGATCGCGTTCTTCCTGTGACATCACATGGGGCGCTTTCGCCCCCGAAATCCCAACCACCGGGCCCTTCCGGGTCATAATTACCCAGCGCTGAGCCAGCAACACCTGGTTTCTCCATCCGCCCACGGGATTCATGAACAGGTAGCCTTCGCTCGTAATCGTCTTGACGATGAATCCAACTTCGTCCATGTGTGCCGCCAGCATGATCTTGGGTCCATCAGTATTTCCCTTCTTGGTTCCGATAATTGAACCCAGGCCATCCGTCTTAATTTCCGAAACTAGAGGTCGCAAATATTTTGTGACGATTCTCCCCACAGGCTCCTCGGAACCCGTGGGGCCGTAAGCCTCCGTGAGTTCTTTCATCAGAGTAGCCGTCGGATCCAGAGTTTTGATCTGACCCAGCAAGTTAGAAGTTCCCAGTCCGAGATAAATCATCCACACCCAACCCATGAAGCGAACCCTCATAGACTCCTCCTTGTCCTGGAGAATAATCTGAGTACTTGGATCTGATGACGCATCGTAGCCCGGTTTAGAGTGTAAAAGCCAGAGGGAATCCGAAGGCCCCGTCCATTTCCCCGGTCTTGACAGGTCGATTGATTCACCAGTCAGTCACACTTTTTAAGTATCCACACACCACATCCTTGTTAGAATTCAATCATGCCAATCTGCGATTATTCGAACGGGAGTCAGCACTGAGCTTGGGACTCTTCATTACATGAAAACATCCGGCCGCGCATTGACATGAAGGCGCTTGACATTCAGGAAATCGCGACAGTCAATGAATTGCAAGAGGTCATGCCTCAATGTCGCTGTTGCCCACGCCTGGTAGAGTGGCGCGAAAAGATGGCCAGAGAAAAGGTGGCCCGCTTTCGGCATTGGGATTACTGGGGCAAGCCAGTTCCGAGCCTGGGAGATTCGACAGCCAGATTACTTATTGTAGGTCTGGCTCCGGCGGCACACGGCGGCAACCGCACAGGCAGGATTTTCACTGGGGATCGCAGCGGCGACTGGCTTTATCGATCTCTCTACAAGTTTGGTTTCGCAAACCAGCCTACATCTCTCGATAAAAATGATGGTCTAAAACTCATTGATTGCTACATCACGGCCGTCTTGCATTGTGCCCCTCCTTTAAACAAGCCGGACCCCCAAGAAATTTTGAATTGCCGGCCCTACTTGCTTCGTGAGTGGGCGTTGCTGCCCCGAATAAGGGTCATCGTAGCTTTAGGCAAACTGGCCTTTGATAATATCTGGAGTATCCAGAACTTCAAGCGGTCCAAACGTCCTGCTTTCAGCCATGGAATGGAAATCCCATTGGAAACGGAAAGAACCTTAATTGTGTCTGTCCACCCGAGCCAGCAGAATACGTTTACCGCCAAATTGACGGAGCCGATGTTCGACGCGGTCTTTCGAAGGGCCCGTGAATTAATCCAGGGACAGAAGTTCTAATTCATCTCATGACACTGAGTGCTCCGTTTCAGAAACGAGGCAACGCATATCGCGCTTGTCGTCGTCCTCATTGTCGGCCTCGAAATCCAAAAGCCGAATACCAAGACGAGAGGAGAACCTCGACGAGTCCGAGAACAAAATTCTCGTTTCAATCCACACAGCGGGCTAAGTTGTACCCAGAAGATTACGCGTCTCGACACTGATCTTCCCGCTAGATCAAGCACCTTGACAATTCCGAAGAAAGGCACTAGCTTTTCATTTCCTTGCCTGAAAAATTATCAAAGTATCGGGATCTGCCACGCACCTCAGCTCGTTGTGCCATGATTAAGCGTGTAAAGAAGCATCAATTGGCAGCCGCAGTCCTCTTGATTGTGATGGCTCAGAGTTGGTACGCCCTTCCCGAAGTTTACAAATCCCGGCTTTCTTCCATCCGAGGGTTCCTTGAGAATCGCGTGAGGTCTGAGAGAGACTGGGAAGAAAAACTACGGAAATTGCCTTCTGCAGAACATCTACGGGAAAACATGAAACTCTTGTCGGCGGAACCCCACCATGCTGGGTCTGGCCGCACTCGAGAAATCGCCAGCTATCTGTTGTCGCAGTTCCGGCAGTGGGGGCTTCCGGCAGCTATCGAAGAATTCGAGGTTCTTTTACCAACGCCTGTGGAACGCGTAGTGGAATTGATCTCACCTTCGCAGTTCCAGGCAAAAATGAAAGAGCCTGCCATCTCCGAGGATCCAGATTCCTCTCAGACGGGTCAGATACCTACATTCAACGCCTATTCTGCGGAGGGTGACGTTACCGGAGAGTTGGTTTACGTGAACTATGGAATCCCGGAAGATTACCAAAATCTCAAGAACATTGGCATTGAAGTTAAGGGGAAAATTGTTCTGGTACGTTACGGAGTTTGTCACCGGGGGGTCAAACCCAAATTGGCAACCGAGCACGGAGCCGTGGGTTGTCTGATTTATTCAGACCCCCAAGATGACGGTTATTACCAGGGAGACGTTTATCCCGTTGGGGCCTATCGCCCCGAGGAAGGTGTGCAGCGGGGCAGTGCCAATGATCGGTATTATCCGGGAGACCCTCTCACACCCGGTTGGGCCTCAGAAAAAGGAGCCCCTAAGTTGAAACGAGAAGAGGCTACGGTCTTCCAAAAAATTCCCGTGCTGCCTCTCTCTTATGGGGATGCCTTGCCTCTGCTCAAAAGCCTTAAAGGACCGGT
>QHZQ01000126.1:11932-15287 GCA_003224725.1 Acidobacteriota bacterium
TCACCTATCATATAGGGCCCGGACCCGGTGTGGTCCGTGTCAAAGTCTCGTTTGAGTGGAGTGTCAAGCCGGTTTACGACGTCATTGCCCGCATTGAGGGAACCGAGTATCCAAATGAATGGGTTCTATATGGGAATCATCACGATGCCTGGGTAAACGGGGCTACTGACCCTGTCAGTGGCGCAGGGGTATTGCTGGAGACGGCTCGTTCATTAGGAGAACTGATCAAACAAGGGTGGAGTCCCAAGCGAACCATCATCTTTGCGCTTTGGGATGCTGAGGAATGGGGATTAGTGGGATCAACCGAATGGGTGGAAAAGCATGCTGCGGAGTTGCAGCAAAAAGCGGTGGCTTATCTTAATTCCGATTCCACAGGAAAGGGCCCGTTAAGGTTGGAGGGATGCCATAGCCTGGGAAAATTCATAAACGAAGTGGTGCGTGAGGTGCCGGATCCTAAGCGAGGGAAAAGCCTGTGGCAGGTGCTCAAAGCGCAAGGTTCCAGTACTCAAACGGAAGTTTCCGCAGAGGCTGACATCAGAATCGTTGCCCTCGGTTCTGGCTCGGATTATACGGCTTTCCTCGATCACCTTGGCATTGCTGCACTAAATCTCAATTTTGCTTCAGAAGGGAGCGGTGTTTATCATTCCATCTATGACACCTTCCATTGGTATACTCAGTTTTCTGACTCAGATTTTCTTTATGGACGAGCTCTTTCACAAGTTATGGGGATTTCTCTGATGCGGCTGGCCAATGCCGATGTACTGCCGTTTGACTATGGGAGTCTGGCTGAGGCTATCACCAGCTACGTTGACGAAATCGAAGTGCTTTATGAGAAAGTCAGGGCTCCCCAAAAATTCTCCTTGGCTGCTTTGAGAAGAGAATTACAAACTCTTAGAAGAGCCGCCGGTGCTTACGAGAAGACTCTGCAAATGGCCTGCTCTCATAACCGATACCGATCAACTGACGGCTTTGCAAAACTTTCTGAATTGAATCGACTCCTCTACCAAATGGAGCGCTTGTTTTTGCCGGAAAAAGGGCTTCCGCGCCGCGAATGGTTCAAACACCGCCTTTATGCGCCAGGCGTACTCACGGGCTACGACGCCAAGACGATGCCGGGCATTCGAGAGGCAATTGAGCAGGGTTCCTGGGAAGAGGCTAGACGGGAATTAGCTGTTTTCCAGGGAGTGTTAGCCCGAGTAATCCAACAAACTGTCGATTGTGAGCGGAAACTGCGGCTGGCGCTGGACTGACAACTGAATGGTCGCTCGCGGAGAAATAATTCCGACTCCAGACTGCTTCACAAGAAAGGAATTTGTTGTGCGTTGAATTTCAAGATACTGCTTCCTGAAAGCCTCAAAGATGGAACGGTGTTGTAGCCTGGACAAGTTTCCTTGATATGTGCTCGTGCTTTCACTCTCGATTGACTCAACTTTTGAAATAAGCACGAGCAGAGCACGAGGACGATTCGTAAACAGGCTTGAATACCCAAGTCATGCATCGTCGGCGTCAATCGATAGCCCCGGAGGGGCGTCAGAACGTAACCCACGGCGCCAGCCGTGGGTTAGCGTCATCCAGGAGCCAAGCCCCGGCAGGGGCGAAAGAATCCGGATGGGAGATAAATTCTTCCGGCTTGTCTATCGCCCCTCCGGGGCTGATTCACGCATCTGGCTTAGCCCACGGTTGACGCCGTGGGCTATTATCTTGCGCCTCTCCGAGGCTAATACCAATGGTGCATAATTTGGGTGAATATGCTTTGGTGGATTGAAGCGCAACTCGATAGAAATGCTCGAAAGGAAACTATGACAAAATTGACAGTCTCAAGCAAAGGTATATCAGTCTGCCCGGCGACCCAGAGCACTGGCATTGATTGGTGACCGCTATCACAGTCCGGTTTATATTCGCGATGGCCTGGCTCCAGCATTCTTGCGTGAAAATGTTCCCATCACCTTTATAGAAAACGTGGAAGCCTTGAATGCCGAAGCTCTGAGAGATTATCAATTGTTGGTCATTCTTCGTGATGGGATGAACTGGCCCAACGGCTATGACAAAGAGCATGTCAAATGGATGACCGAGGACCAGCAAAAGGCGATTTGGGAATTTGTGAACAACGGTGGAGGCTTCTTACCATTGCATAATGCGCAAGGTCTCTATCCTCCGGGCGGCCTTTACTACAAATTATTTGGCGGAGATTATGGGGGTCACCCCGATCCCACTCTGTTTACGGTACGAGTCGAAGACAAGAATCATCCCGTTACGGCCGGGGTTGAGGACTATGAGATCTACGACGAACAGCACATGGTGAAATATTATCTGGATCGAGAGCATCAATTGCTGCGGAGCATTTCACGGAGCAATAAAGAAGCAGCCGCGGGGTGGTGGCGTGAAGTTGGTAAGGGACGGTTGGTCTACCTCTCTCCCGGTCACACGCCTGAAGGTTTGGGCCATCCCATGACTCAAAGACTTATCCGTAATGCGATCCGCTGGTGCTTAAGGATGAACTGAATCTGGAATGAGGACATCGACGATTACGAAAAAGGAGAAAAGGCTGTGAAGAGGAATTCGACAAGTCTAAAGGAAATCAAGCGCAGGTCTGTTCTTAAAGGCACGGCGGCTCTTTTCGGATTGGGTGCCGCCCGGATGGTGACAGCCAAAACTTACGGTCTTTCACCAGGAACTCTCCTCGCATCGGAAAACATACCTATCCCAGAGAAACGCCCGACCGTCAAGGAAATCATTAAGATTACCAAGATGGAAACTTTCCTGGTGAAGCCGCGCTGGCTCTTTCTCAAGATTCACACCAACGCCGGAATCACTGGGTTGGGTGAGCCCATCACGGAAGGCCGTGCCCTCACCTGTGCTCAGGCAGTTAAAGAGGTGGAACCCTACCTTATTGGAAAGGACCCCCGGGCAGTAGCACACCACTGGCAGGCCATCTATCGTCATGCTTTCTATCGCGGTGGACCGATCCTAACCAGCGCCCTCAGTGGAATTGATCAAGCCCTTTGGGACATTAAGGGCAAAGCCCTCGGGGTTCCCATTTATGAACTCCTGGGTGGTCCCACTCGCCAGAGAATTCGAGTTTATGCTCACGCCAATACTCCCCAGGAAATGAAAGAACGCATGGCTCAAGGGTTCACTGCCTTTAAAACAGGCCCGGCTAAGAAACGTCCGGCCCGGATTATCGAAAATAAAGCCTTTGTGGATTACGTTGCCGAGCAGTTCGCCACTCTGAGAGAGGCTGTCGGCCCTGACGCCGATATTGGCATTGACTTCCACGGAGCCATTTCCCCACAAACCGCCAAGCTGCTTATTAAAGTGCTGGAACCTTATCAACCCATGTTCATCGAGGAACCGG
>QHZQ01000505.1:0-436 GCA_003224725.1 Acidobacteriota bacterium
CCCGCATCTTTGGTTCTCCTGCTCTGTAATAAGACGAACCCAAGATGATCAGGTTTTTGTAGATGGCAGGCGGTGAATTGTACGATGAATATGTCACCTCTCGGTCGTATCCCTTTGCCAGTTCCACGGAGCCACCGCTTCCGAATGTAGAAATCGGTTTCCCGTTCTTGGCATCCAGGCAATACAAACGAGGCCCTCCGACATAGTAAATTCGCTTCTGATCTCCGTTTTCCCAATAGGTAACTCCACGTTTCAGTCCATGGAACTGATCGTCTTTGAAAGGGTCGAACGTCCAAATCACCTTTTGCATTTCGACTCGCGCCGAAAGAGCGCACCCAAGTCGCGAACTTCGAACGGGCCTGGGCACGCTCTTATGAGCCTGCGGCCGTCTGTTCGGACCAGACAATGCTGAACATCAAAGACCTTGAGACTTTCT
>QHZQ01000505.1:542-3928 GCA_003224725.1 Acidobacteriota bacterium
CCTTGCCCCATGAGGCTCGGCGGGAGCCTCGCCCTCCCGCAACAGCACAACAGACCACAGGCAACCCTTTGTCTAACCGACGATGGTCTCCACCTGTACAGTTTCACTTGCTTCCAATCCTGCCCGTCCAGACCAGAACTTAAACTTTTTTTCCACAGGGGCAAATACGGCCGCAAAATCCGTGTACATGCCGTCTTCTCCGCGCTGGCAGATGGCTCCGCGGGAACTTCGGTTGCACAGAATCTTCTCCATGCCCCCTCCAGCTTCCAGTTGTCGCAGGACATTGTCGTAACGACGTTGGCTGTTGGTTCGGAGGGGCTCACCCTGGGGAGGGTTACGCCTCGCAAATGTCGCATCGAGAATTCCATTGGTGTGCACCAAGGCGCCACTCCTCTGTTCCGGCACAACCACCGTCCCTACGGCGGTTTTCTCCACCAGCGCAAGCGCACCCGTAGCGTCTCCCAGCAGGAGACTGAAACCACCAGCGTTGACAGGGAGACCACGTATGTGTTCTATGGCCTCGGCCACGGTGGCACAAGACGGAAGGATCGTATGCAAGGCTGCCAGTGAGGACATGCCCGGCTTGTCCAGCGCGGGAGCGGGAATACCATTCATTCCCATGGCCAAACCGCGCTCATTCATACCAGCCACTGTCCATATAGTGCCTGCGAAGTGGAAATGCAGGTGATGGTACCCTTTCTCCGGCCGGGTGGTCTCGAGAACATTCATCCCCAACTCCCATTGCGCGACATCATCCGTCTTGCCCACAAGGGGTCTGCCCTCCGGGTCTCGAAGACCCACGACCGTGCATTGCGCTGGTGCGCTCGGAAGATCAGGGCTGAAGTGGGCAGCAAAATAGCTTCCCTCATCTACGCCCAGTCCCGCCACGATCCCACGACATTCTTGGATGCCTTCAGGATAAACTGCCTCCGTGTAGTCTCGCCAGCGTTTGACCCTGTTCTTATGGAGTTCAGCCGCTGACGAAGTTCCCAAGCGTTTGCTCTTCTCATCCAGCAAACGTTTTATCCACGGATGGAACATCTGTCGAAAGGCGTCACCCTGCTGTTTACCACGCGAGAACGGATCTCCCCGAGTTTCAAATCTAACCATCTTACTGGGCAAAGCCAAGTTGGCATGGGTGAGCAAAATGGCGGGTCCACCTACAGCGAGTAACCGAGCAAAGCTTCTTCGGTTTATTCCCTTATCCCTGCTTTGTTCTTTCTCTGTCATAGCTGTCTCCTGTGAAAATCCCCCCTGGGGAAGTTGTGAAGAAATTGGGAGGGCGAGCCTCCTGGCGAGCCATCGCCAGAAGTCCTTGCCCCATGAGGCTCGGCGGGAGACTCGCCCTCCCGATCTCGACCGGTTCTGAATTTTTTCACACCTTCAGGGGTAGAAGGCATAGCCTTCGGGGTGGGTCCTTCCGGTTGGGGCTGAACGGGTAGCACCATAGGGTCTTCCCTGCCCGTAGCTCCGAAACATTGTAACCAAACCTTCAAGCCGAAATCAGTTTGCAGCTTTGGTCACCAAGGTTCCTTTCACCGGGCCGCGCAGGCTTTCTTCGACCAAACCGGTAACTGTCTCTTGATCTTGTCTCTTTTCTTCGTCGTGTAATTTTCGGACGATCTTATCGAGTTCTGCCGCCTTGCTTTTTTCACCTCGCCGCACCGCAATCCGGAGCCATTGATAGTAGGCGTCGGCGTGTCTGGGATTAAAGGCACAGGCCCTTTCAAAGTAATCTTGAGCGCTGTCATCATCTCCCCTCTTTACGTAGAGCCTACCCAGCATGTAAAGGGTATTGGCGTAAAACGGATTGAGTTCGAGAGCCTTCCTCAAGACAGATTCAGCTTTCCCCCATTGCTCCGAATTTGACTCCTGAGTAGATTCCAGCAACTCTGCTCCGTACATGTAGTGTAGAAGAGGGTCACTCGGGAAAGATCGCGTCGCATGCGCCAAAAGGTCCAGTGCCTCTTTGCGGCGATCAGTTCCTAATAATAGATGTGCAAGAGCCAGGTAAGCCGGAGGCGTAGCCTTGTTACTCGTAAGCGCGACTCGATAGCATTTTTCGGCCTCTGCATATTTACCACTCTTCTCATAAAGCAGCCCCATTTGAACTTGAAGCCGAGTTTTCTCCAGACCGCGCTGAATGGCCCCGGAGAGGACTTGAATAGCTGCTTCGGTCTCGCCTTGGTTGTTTAACACGGTGCTCAGGTCCAGGTAATGGTCCGGATTGTCAGGCTCGGCCGCAGTCGCTTGCTGAAGCGACTCCCGCGCCTGATCGAGGCGACGCATCTTGTTATAGATCCATCCTTGAAGATTCAACAGCTCGCCGCTTGGCTTTGCACCTGAACCCAGCTCTTTGACAATGCGAAGGGCGGGTTCCAGTTGGCCAGTTCGATAATAGACCAGCGCCAGGTTGAAGCCGGTATCGTAAGCACCGGGCTTCTTTAACCATAACTCGTGGAAAACCTCCGCAGCTTCAGCATTAGCTGCGAACTGGGCCAGTATTACCCCCAATTCAAACCGCTCAGCATCAGTGCTGGGGGAGTTAGCTCGCATCGCTTGAGCCGACTCTATAGCTAACTGGCGTTCCCCTAACGCAAAATGGACTCTAGTGAGTGCCAGCAGAACGCGGCCGTTGTCCGGCGATAGTTGCCGTGCTTCAAGCAAATGCCTGCGGGCCGTTGTCAAATCTGAGCCTTCCATGGCCAGCAGTCCCAGAAACAGGTGAGGTACGAAGTCTTTAGGTTCAAGCCGTGCCAAGTCTTCAAATTCGCTTGCAGCGAATTTGAAATCTCCCTGAGTGAATGCGTTGACCGCGCGATTCTTTCGCGCCGGACGGAAATCGCGTGCAATAGAGAGCGCACGATCATAGGCTTCATTCGCTTCCTTCAGGCGGCTCAGTTCAGTGAGAACGACCCCCAGCATATTATGTACTTTGGGATTGCGAGGAGTGTGTTGGAGCGCTTTCTGAAGCTCTTGTAAGGCCTCGTGCAAGTTGCCGGCACGGACCAATTCTCTGGCTCGCTGATAGGGATCTTCAGCCTGGCGCACTTGGGGTAACGCGAACAAAGATTGAGGCAGGAACAACAGACAAACTAAGAGGCGAGCGAATCGCATACGTCTTTGGCTGTCAGAAAAACAGGGGCTGGGAGTCGTCCAGCCCCGTGGGGAATCGATCTTCAGAAAGCCTTCAGAAAACGAACTTGAGAGCTAATTGCAAGGTTCGCATTGGGTAGGCACTGGTGGCATGGGCGAAGTTACCGGACGATAGGGAGCTAGAGATCCCGCTTATGTTAATCCGGTTAAAAAGATTAAAAGCTTCAACTCGTACCTGGAGATTGGCTTTTTCGGCCCGGCCGATCGGTATGGGAAAGCCCTTGACAAAA
>QHZQ01000127.1 GCA_003224725.1 Acidobacteriota bacterium
CTGAGCAACTCGTACCAAAAGAGTTGCTCCTCAATCCCACGTAATCACTGACAACTGACCACAGACAAAAAGCAAATGAACAACGGCGGCAACAATTCCCTTCGCCCATTGGGCTCAACAGGCCTTCGTTGCTGCCCCCTCGGCTTCGGCTGTTATCGCATTGCAGATGGAAATGCGGAGCATGAGTCGGCCCTTCGCCTGTATCTCGATCGGGGGGGCAACTTGATTGACACCAGCGCCAATTACACCGACGGTCAATCGGAAATCCTGGTGGGCAAAGTCTTTAAGAGCTATTCACGGGAAAAGGTCATTGTTGTCACCAAGGCCGGCTATATTCAGGGACAGAATATGACGCTTGCCCAGGCTCGCTCCTTTCCTGAAGTCGTGAAATATGGCGAAGGCTTATGGCATTGCATTCATCCTGAGTTCCTGGAAACGCAGGTGGCCCTCTCGGCCCATCGAATGCAATTGGAAACGATCGATGTTTTTTTACTGCATAGTCTGGTCGAAGGAGACCATCGGGAGTTCTATCGACGCGTTGGGCAGGCCTTCCGTTTTTTGGAAAAGCAGGTTGCGGAAGGGAAGATTCGATGGTACGGCATCAGCTCTAACAATTACGGGCGTCCACTGTCGGATCAGACTATGACCAGTGTCCATCGCTGCCTGGAAGAGGCCCAAAGCATCTCTTCGAATCACCATTTTGGGGTCGTTCAGCTTCCAATGAACCTTTACGAGACTGGCGGAGCGCTCGAATCCAACAATCAGGGGATGTCTGTCCTCGACTACTGTCGTCACCATGGGCTGGGAGTTTTAATCAATCGCCCGCTCAATGCCTTCTATCACAACCAGATGATTCGCCTGGCAGATTTCACCCGGCCCGGCGGGAGCCCACCGGGCAAACAAGAATTGAAAAGCATCCTGCAGCCATTACGGGAGCTGGAACAATCTTTGCTTGAGCAATTGGAAACACCGCTCCTGCAAGGCGGTCGCTCTGGATTGGCCGATTTGCTCGAAAAACTCGTCCCTCAGGTGAGGTCTGCCGACCACTGGGAGCAGATCGTCGGTCGATACGTCATTCGGCCGATCCAGCAATGGGTGGAAGCTTGCCGCCAAAAAAACCGGGGAAACTCGATCTGGGAAAACTGGCTGGAGCAGTTTCTTGGGCTGGTAAATCCACTGTTTGAAGAGATCGAACGTTATCTGCGTGCTCAGCAACAGCCTGAATCGGACCAGGTGAGAAAGCGGTTGGAGCAATGCGGGTACCCTGCGACCTCCCATTCGCTAAGCCAGATTGCCCTGAGTATTTTATTGAACCTTCAAGGCGTATCCTGTGTGTTGAATGGAATGAGACGTCCAGCCTACGTGGAAGATGCGTTGCGATCAGTTTATCTTCCCCAGGTGAAAGCCTTATCGATTCTTAAGAAATTCGCTGTCTAATTTTTGATAATGATCTGGGCTATCCATCCGATAAAAAAAACATCGTTATGATGATTGACTATATTGCCATAGTTCTTTCCGCCTTCTCCTTTGCCATTTCGCTCTATACGCTCTGGGCCGTTAGGGTATCGCCGTTTCGGTTGATTGTTTATCCGCCGGCTGTTGCTCTCTTGAACCGCGCCGAATCGTCTCTAGTATTGGATCTAACCTTCTTCAATCACGG
This sequence comes from Acidobacteriota bacterium, assembly GCA_003224725.1. Lineage (GTDB taxonomy): Bacteria > Acidobacteriota > Terriglobia > Versatilivoradales > Versatilivoraceae > QHZQ01. The sequence goes on from QHZQ01000127.1 coordinate 1,661, forward strand.
GAAAACTTCGGCAGTCATTCTGGATATGGAAGTGAGTCTTCGCGACCCGGAAGGAAAGATTGTGTCTCGCCCCCTCAAGCCAAAGGCTTTTCATCAAACACCACTCCTCCATGAGGGTTTTAAGAACGCACCCTGGCTCATTTCCCATTTTTCCCCCTTTATGATCAAAAAGGACGAGACCGTCAACAAGACGGTATACTTTGCTCCTTCCGGAGAGCCATTTGATGCACTCCAAACAGGCGCTTCAGTTATCGACACGTTTCGTGTTGCCTTCAATGTCAACAATCGGTGGAACAGGAAATCTTTCACGTTGAATTACTCTGACTTCAACGAATACCAGCAGCAGCAAGAAAGCTCACTGATAAAACCTCCTTTCGCTCCTCGCTTCTTTCCCGATGTCAAACCTTTATACCTGCACGGTTCCATTTTCGATCCGGTGTTCTAACTAGCCAAGGGTTCAACGCTTGGTATCCCGGCACATCGTGCTCGTCGTCGTCCTCAAACTCGTCCTCGAAATCAAAAGCCGAACACCACGACGAGGACGAGAACGACGACGATTCCAGAAACGAGAACACGATTCTCGTTTCGATCCACATAACGGGCCAATCACCTCGGCCAGGAGCGGGGTGATGGGCATCCCCTTCGTCCGGATCCTGGTGTGCGATCACGAGCCGGTAACCGTCGAGCGCCTGCTCGATGATTTCGACCACATGGCCCGACCCGCGTCCATCAGGTTGGGACGAAAGGAAAACCTCCAATTGCCGATAAACAACAGGACGTTTCGAGGTAGCGGTTTGTGGCACAGGTCATCAAGTCGATTCTTGGAGTTACCAGAAGGAAACGGGGAGTGCAGGTCGGTCATTTCAATCGTGTCGCTGCTGAACATATGGAGTCGCGTTGTTGGTTCTCGCCAAGAGTTAACGATTTCCATTCAGAGACTCCCTTTCGATGAGCTGGTCAGAGTGAAACTTTTGTTCCTGGCGTATTGTGACGACTTTGCACTGGGCGTGGAAGATTAGAGTATCCAACCAATAGATATCTATGAATTTCCTCACATCCATTTATGTCGGTGCCACTCTTGTCGGCGGGGTGGGTGCTTCGATCGTTTGGCGCCGGCGGCAGGTCGAGGGAGGTCGGCCTCTGGCGCTGATGCTCCTGGCGGCCGCCTTCTGGGCCTTCTGCGATGCGCTCGAACTCCAAGCGACCAGCGTGGAGGCCAAACGAACGATTTCACAGGTGCAATATCTTGGCGTCGTTTTGGCTGCTCCGTTCTTTTTCCATGCGGCCTTCGCGCTGTCCCGGAGGGAGTCGCGCCTCACGACTCCAATTCTGTGGGCTATCTGGACCATCCCCCTGTGCACTCTGGCTGTGGCCTGGACCAGCAAATGGCACATGTGGCTTTGGCGGGCAATCACGATTGCGGGCGATGGCTCGAACCGGGGCGTCTATCACTATGGATGGTGGTTCTGGATACTGACCGCTCAGCACTATGTTTTGCTGAGTATCGGCACCCTGGTTCTGTTGTCGGGTGCTCGACGGGTTACACGGCCTTTTCGGGGTCCGCTGGTTGTGGTTGTCCTGGCGGTGTTGCTCCCGTGGTTGGGAAATATCGCCTACGTTTTCAAGCTGGGGCCATGGCCTGGCCTGAATTGGCTGAGTATCTCCATCAGCATTTCTGGCGTGCTGCTGGGCTGGAGCGTCTTGCGCGGAGGACTCTTCGATCTGCTTCCCAGAGCCCGAGAGGCGTTGGTCGACCACATGACGGACAGTGTGATCGTTCTCGACCGCTTCGACCGAATTCTCTTCTTCAACCGGGCCGCGCGCAACCTGCTCGAACTGGGCGAGGCAACCCGTTGCCTCCCCGAGGCCATTCGGCTTGGTCATTTGGAGAACCTGCTGGAGAGTGGCCAGTGCGAAGTGCTGTTCGAAGGCCGCGAAGGAGCGCGGTGGTTGGAAGTGCGGGCCAACCCGATCCGGGACCGCTGGGGTGACGTGGCCGGCCAAGTCGTGGTGGTCCACGATATCAGCGCCCATAAACGGGCCGAGAAGGACCGCCAGAGGCTTGAGGCTCAGCTTCGCCAGGCCCAGAAGTTGGAAGCCTTGGGCACGCTGGCAGGAGGCATCGCACACGAGTTCAACAACATCCTCGGGACAATCATCGGCAACATCGATCTCGCCCGCCAGGATGTCGACGCTGGCCATCCCGCACAAGAAAGCTTGGCTGAGATGAGCAAGGCCAGCCATCGGGCCCGAGACCTGGTGCAGCAGATTCTGGCCTTCAGCCGTCAGCGGGTTGACGCGCCCAAACTGATTGATCTTAGTACGGTAGTGGATGAATCCGTGCGCCTCCTCAGCGGCACGCGCCCGACCGCCGTGGAAATCCATACTCATATTGACACGGTCTGCCCCAAAGTGCAGGCCGACGGCACAGAGATCCACGAGGCGATCATGAATCTTGGCGCCAATGCCTGGCATGCGATGGAGGAGGACGGCGGGCGCCTGGACATCGGCGTGGAAACAGTCGCAGTCGATGCCGAACTGGCCTCTGCTAACGCCGATTTACGGCCAGGCCGCTATGTGCGCCTGTCCGTCATTGACAATGGCAAGGGGATGGATGCCTCAACGCTGGCACGAATCTTCGATCCGTTCTTCACCACCAAAGCCCCCGGCAAAGGCACCGGTCTCGGGCTGGCGGTGGTCTATGGCATCATGAAGAACCACGAAGGGGCCATCACAGTTGACAGTCAGCCGGGACAAGGAACCTCCGTCCACTTGTATTTTCCTGCGGTCGAAGCGAAAACCGAGACGCCCTGCGGCGACGATCAGATGCTGCCGCGCGGCAGCGGTCAGCGCATCCTTTACCTTGACGACGAACCCTCGTTGGTCAAACTAGCCCAGCAGACCTTAGAGGGGCTCGGTTATGAGGTCAGTGCTTTCACACAGGCCGCTCAGGCACTGGCGGTCTTCCGTGCCAACCCTACCCGGTTCGATCTGGTCGTAACAGATTTCAACATGCCAGACATTTCCGGCACCCAGGTGGCCGCTGAACTGTTGAGCCTGCGACCCGATCTGAAAGTCATGTTGACCTCCGGAAGCATCTCCACCGACATGCAGGCTACGGTCGACACACTCGGAATCCACCAAGTAATGTTCAAGCCCTACACCACGCGACAAATGGCGCAGACGGTCAGTCGTCTGCTGTTGAATGGGAGGCGGACTTAACTATGGCAAGAATTCTTTTGATCGACGATGATGAGGGATTTCGAGGCATGTTACAGCGGACGTTGCAACGGGCTGGCTACGAGGTTGTCGCCTCTGGAAGCGGCAAGGAAGGTCTCGACTTGCTTAGTCGTGTGCGCGTAGACCTGGTTCTGACTGACATCATCATGCCAGACATGGATGGGCTGGAAATCATCCAGCGCCTGCGGCAAACTCAGCCCAGCCTGAAAATCATCGCCATATCAGGCGGCGGCCGAAAGAAGCCTGATAGCTATCTAAAATGCGCTCAGCTATTCGGCGCCTTAGCCGTTCTGACCAAACCTCTCGACAACCAGCAACTCTTTGCCTCCATCGAAGCGGCCCTCTGTTCGGATGGTGCTGGCGAGGGATAGCTCTTCGATGAGTTCGTCGCTGGCCTCCAAACCCAGTCAAGGCAAGGGACGTCATACCGCCGAGGAGTGCGGCTCTGTCGGCGCCCTTGATATCCTGGCACATCGTCCTCTTGGCCCTCGTTCTCCAAATCCAAAAGCCGGCACGACGACGATTCCACAAACGAGAACAAAATTCTCGTTTCGATCTACATAACGGGCCAGGCAAAAGGCGGTACCCTTGATATCCAGGAAGAATCAACATTTTAGTTTAGGGCACCTGTCAGCCGCCCCGCCAACCAAAAGCGCATCACAGAAAAACGCCCACCGCCTTCTTCTTTCGCTCCGGCCTTTAGAACTGCGGAGTGTCTCGCACGGCATTGGGTAGGAAGATCAAATTTTTTGGAACTTTTCGAGGTGGGAAAGTGAATTACATATAACAGCCGGTACTTTATGATACAAGTTCAGGATGACACTCTGCATGACCCCAAGTGACGACGAACTCCTGCAGCAGATGAAGACGGGAGATGAAAATGCCTTCACCACACTCTACCGGCGACGACAGGGGGGTGTTTATCGGTTTGCGCTTCAGATGAGTGGATCCAAGCCTATCGCCGAAGATATCACCCAGGAGGTGTTCCTGGTGTTGATGCGGGACTCACGAGGTTACGATCCTAGCCGGGGCTCTCTGGCTGGGTACTTGTACGGGATCGCGCGGAATCATGTCATGCGTCATTTGGAGCAGGACCGATTGCACGACCCAATCAGGGATGAGCCTCAAGCAAGCGAGGCAGGCACTCCGCACCCGCTCGTGTCTCCTGAAGATCTCTTGGATGACTTAGCGCGTCGCGAGAAGATCGAGTCTGTGCGGCAGGCGGTTCTGGCCCTCCCGGCTCGCTATCGTGAGGTGGTGGTCCTTTGCGACTTGCATGAAATGAGTTATGTGGAGGCTGCCGGCGTGATCGGATGCCCTGTGGGTACGATCCCTTCTCGGCTACATCGAGCTCACAACTTACTGATCCAAAAGCTGCCACACGGGATTCGCCCCAGCTCGGCTTCATCCAAAATGAATGCGAGGTGTTTCGTATGAACTGTCAAGCGTTTCAATCAATCGTCCACGATCTGGCCAGTAGCCGACCGATGGAAACCTCAACACGTCTGAGCGGACTGGCCCATGCCAAAATGTGCCGAGGCTGCGGTGCACACCTGGAAGAGGAACAGAACTTGTTGGCCAGCTTTCGAGCCGTCGTTGCCAACGACGCTAAGAAGGAAGCTGCACCACGCGTCGAGTCAGAACTTCGCAAGGCTTTTCTCCGACAGCGCAACATTTCGCTGCAGCACAGCATGGTTTCTTCTCCCACTTTGGCCTGGCACTGGCGTCGCCGGGCTCTGGCAATGTGCGCCCTGGCAGCGGCCCTGGCGCTGGTCGCATGGATCTGGCCGCGCACTCCGATTTCCAGACACGCAGAGCCAACAGGTAGCGTCGTGTCTGTTCCAGGAGCCGTGCACGAAGACTCTTCTCGGCCGGCTGTCACAGCCGTTCCGCCAGTGTCTAAGGGCGGGGCTCGGTTGGCTGCCCGGTCCAAGGTGAGCCGGACCCGTCCTCTGTCTCGTCATAACAGTGTCGCCCATAGGGCTCGCCGTGCTGTGGACGATAGCCAGACCGTGGCCGACCTGTCCGAAACTGAGACAGCGACCGATTTCCTGCCATTGCTGCTCGTAGACGCAGCAAACGAATTCGAGCGAGGGCAGGTCGTACGAGTCGAACTACCGCGCTCGGCGCTAATCTCGTTTGGCCTGCCGATGAATGAGGAGCGGTCCAGAGAGCCTATTAAAGCCGACGTTTTGCTGGGTGAGGATGGCCTTGCCCGTGCCGTCCGTTTCATTCAGTAGACGGACTGTTGCCCTGCAGGCAGTGCACGGTAACGATCTTTGTGCTTATGCCTTTTTTGATAAAGAGAAAGAGAGGGTTTCATGCGAATTAAAAAACAATGGCTAGTTCTTGCGGTGTTGCCGGTAGTCAGCCTGGTCCAGGTGATGGTAAGGGGTGAAGAACCCTCTAAGAATCAGGGGGAGACGAAGCAGGACGATGTGATCATCCAGGAACAACCTTTGGCGGCGGGGGTCGCTCAAGAAGGCGACGGTCCGTTAACGTTCGGGTCCGCAGCCGCGCCGGGCACACCGGGTGAATTCACTTTCAGCTTCGTGTCATCAGAAATGAGTTTCGATGGTAAGAGGGTGAAAGGAGCGCCTTATTCGGCCGAGGCCACCACTGAAACCGTGCAGATACTCAGCGACGGCAACCGCATCACCCAGAAGAATACCACTTCCATGTATAGAGATAGCGAGGGGCGCACGCGGCGCGATTTGACTCTGGGTGCCATCGGACCGTGGGCCGCGGCCGGCCAGCCTCCCCAAACCACGATCATCCATGACCCTGTGGCCGGCGTGCATTATATTCTTGACCCACGCACACACACAGCGCGCAAGTTGGCGATTCCTCCCCTGGACAAAAAACCGCCAGAACTTTCCGGGAACGTCGCAGTTTCGGAGACGAAAGATAATAAGAGAGACGTCTTCTTCGAAGCGATGGCGCCGCCTTTAGTTCCTGGCCCGAGAGAGTTCCATTACTCGAAGATGACTTCGCCTGAGCAGAAGCCCCAGACCGAATCTCTTGGAAAGCAACTGATCGAAGGGTTGCAAGCCGAGGGGACTCGCACTACCATTACAATTCCGGCAGGCCATATCGGCAATGAACTTCCCATCCAGATTGTTTCTGAGCGCTGGTATTCCCCCGAGTTGCAGACAGTCTTGTTGAGCAAACACTCGGATCCAAGATTTGGAGAGACTGTTTACCAGTTGACCCATATTGACCGCAACGAACCGGCTCACTCGCTCTTCCAGGTCCCTCCCGATTACGAGATCAAGAGTGATCAACACTTCCTTTACCGCGGTTTGCACAAGCGACCGGCTCCGGCAGAAGGGACTCCATAGTGCCCACCGCCGTGTTGGATCTATCGGTAGCTGTCCGCTCGGTGACAATTTGCTCTACTTGCGGCCGGCCCATTCAAACTTTCAGGCAACATCCCTCAATGGACTTTCGTTTACAACCGAGCCGGATCGCGAAAGAATGCCTGACGATTCCGGGAACCAACGTGGAACTCTCCGAAGACCAGCCTCGCATGGAACGATATCAGCGTGTTTTCGTTTGGATGATGGCTCAGGTATCAGAAATACGATCAATCTCTTGCCGACCAGAGACCCGAAAGACGAATTTGACCACAAAGGTACTAAGGACACCAGGAAGACAGAATTAGAGTTTCCCTCAACAACAGGATCGAAGCAACCAACTGAAAAGCTCAGGAGAGAAAGATTCCTTTTTTCTGTATCCCTTCTTCTTTGTGTTCTTGGTGTCTTGGTGTTGATTACAGCTTCGGATTTTGGGATAAAACGTGCCCTCTTTGTCTTGCCCTGCAGTCATTCCTTTTCTACACTTCCCCTGAAAATGATAGAATCCATTTTTACCTGGCGGACAACCCGTTAGTGATCGCCGTACCATCAGGTTTTCCAAGCCTTGGCAAGTAATCCACATGCCTGATAATGACCGCCTCTATCAGGAAATCGAATACCAACTCAAAAAGGAAATTGAGGGTGAAGTTCGATTCGATGCTTACTCGAAGATTCTTTACAGCACGGATGCCAGTATCTATCAGATTGAGCCTATCGGAGTCGTCATCCCCAGGTACACGCAAGACACCCTCGCGACGGTCAAGTTGGCCGCTAGATACGGCTTCCCTATCCTGCCGCGAGGTGGCGGAACCAGCTTGTCTGGCCAAACCGTTGGGCATGCGATCCATCTGGACTTCTCCAAGTACTTGAATCGGGTTTTGGAGTTCAACCCCGAAGAAGGCTATGTGCGAGTAGAACCAGGAGTGGTGCAAGATGAGCTCAATGCCTACCTGCGACCCCATGGCTTTCTACTTGGGCCTGACACCGCCAGCAGCAGCCGGGCCACCCTGGGCGGCATGATCGGGAACAACTCGGCAGGAGCCCATTCCATCCTCTACGGAAAAACCATTGACCATGTGTTGGAGATGAAGGTGGTTCTTAGCAATGGAGACGAGGCACTGTTCGGCCCCCTCCCTCGGGAAGTTCTGGCCGGCCGGATGAAGGGAGAGCGCTTGGAGAGTCAACTTTACCGGAGGATCCAGGCACTGGCTGAGGAAAATCGCAGCGAAATCCAGCTACGTTATCCTCAATTGATGCGCCGCGTGAGCGGTTATAACCTGGATGAATTCATCAAGGACCAACCCTTCAACCTGAGCCGACTCGTGGTGGGTTCGGAAGGAACCTTGGCTGTGGTGACTGAGGCCAAGCTCAAAATCGTGCCCAGGCCAATGTTCACCGGTCTGGACGTGGTTCACTTTCGCTCCCTGATTGAAGCCGTCGAATCTTCGCAGGAAATCCTCGCTTTCGAGCCGGCAGCCATGGAGCTTCTAGATAAGATGATTCTGGACCTGGGACGTCACTCCTTGGAGTACTCCCGGCGCATGGATTTCATCCAAGGAGATCCTGGCGCTTTGATGCTGGTGGAGTTTTATGGAAACAGCCGCGCCGAAGTCCAATCCAAAATTGAGGCCATGGAGCGGCGTTTGCGCCACCATCACCTCGGGTATGCCCACACTCGGGCTCTCGAATCGGCCGAACAACTCAATATTTGGAAAGTTCGCAAGGGATCTCAGGGCCTGCTCCTGAGTGTGCTTGGAGACAAGAAGCCCATAGCCTTTGTGGAAGACCCGGCTGTGCCGGTCGAGAAACTGCCCGAATTCTTACGGCGCTTTCAAAAGTTGCTGGCCGCCTACAATACTGTGGGCGGATACTACGGCCACGCCTCCGTCGGTTGTATCCACATTCGTCCGCTCATCGATCTCAAGCAGGGATCGGAGGTCGAAAAGATCCGGCGCATTAGCGACGAGGTGTGCTCCCTGGTCATTGAATTCGGCGGCTCCATGAGTGGTGAGCACGGAGACGGGTTGGCGCGCAGCCATCATAATGAAAGATTGTTTGGTCCTGTCCTTTACAAAGCTTTCCAAAGCGTCAAAGCAGCGTTTGATCCGCAGAATATTTTAAATCCCGGGAAAGTGGTTAACGCCCCCAGCATGACCGAGAACCTGCGGTACGGCCCAAAATACCAAACTGCGGAGATCCGGACGCACTACGACTTTTCCCGTGAAGGGGGATTCGCTCGAGCCGTGGAGATGTGCAGCGGCATCGGCGTCTGTCGTAAAACCCTGGAAGGAACCATGTGTCCCTCTTACATGGCCACGCGTGACGAGGAACACTCCACCCGGGGCCGCGCCAACGCCTTGCGGGCGGCACTCTCGGGGAGTCTTCCGATGGAGGATCTCACCTCAAAGCGCATGTATGAGGTGCTGGATCTCTGCCTCGAATGCAAGGGATGCAAAGGGGAGTGCCCCTCGAATGTGGACATGGCTAAGATCAAGTATGAATTCCTGGTTCACTACTACGAGAAACACGGGGTACCCCTGCGCGCCCGCCTGTTTGCCCAACTTGAGACACTGAACCGCTGGGGGAGCCGGATGGCGCCCGTATCCAATTGGATCCTGCGAAACCCTCTCACCAAGCAACTTCTCAAAACCACGATCGGGATCACGGCGGAGCGTAACTTCCCTCCTTTTGCCAGGCCCAGTTTCTTGGAATGGTTTCGTGATCACACCCCGCCGGCAGCCACCATTGGCCGGCCACAAGTGGTCCTCTTCAACGATTGCTTCATGACCTATAACTACCCCCAGACAGGGCAGGCCGCCACAGAATTGTTGGAACGCCTTGGATTCGAAGTGGTATTGGTCCCCAAAACCTGTTGCGGGCGCCCCATGATTTCTAAGGGCCTGGTGAATGAAGCCCTACACTGTGCGGCCAAAAACGTGGAAGTGTTGAAACCTTATGTTGACCGTGGAGTTCCTACCGTAGGATGCGAACCCAGTTGCTTGCTTACTTTACGGGATGAATACCTGGACTTGCTCCAGGGAGACGCCGTACAGAGCGTCGCCAAACAATCTTTCCTGATTGAGGAATTTCTTGAACGTTTGCGAGAGTCGGGAAATCTGAAACTAAACTCTCAGCCGCCTGGAAGAAAATTGCTGCTCCATGGCCATTGTCATCAAAAAGCTCATACTGGCACCGGGCCATGGGTTCGCAGTCTTAAGTTACTGGGCGGCTTCGATGTGTCTGAGGTCGATTCCGGCTGCTGCGGAATGGCTGGATCCTTCGGATTTGAAGAGGAGCACTACGCCCTGTCCATGGAAATCGGAAAACGGCGCCTGTTTAAAGCCATACAGTCAGCTTCTCCAGATGTGACTATCGTGGCGGCCGGCGTCTCGTGTCGCCAGCAAATTGAGCACGGGACGGGACGGTTAGTCAGGCATCCGGTTGAAGTGTTGAGTGAGGCGTTTTACTAGCATACTGTGTCATAATTCGCTGCCCATTACTCGATCCGCCAGCGACTGTCCCGTCGCCCCATCGGGGCGGCAGGCGTGAAGTTTGGACATTTGTGGCACCGAAAAACGCGGTTGACCCTCACCCGTCGCTTCGCCACCCTCTCCCACAAGGAGAGGGAGAACCATGAGTGGGGGTGTGGCTCAAACAGACGTTTCGTGCCCTGCCGTTGCCACTGTGTCATGAAACGTCTGCTGGTAACCTTGAAGTCAGCGCTCTAATGCGTGGATCTCTCCCTCGCCCTTTGGGGAGAGGGTGGCCCGCCGCACGGCGGACCGGGTGAGGGGCAACCGACGAGAATTGCTCCTCAAAATGTCCAGACTTTAGCAAGCGCCTGCGGCGCTTTCCCCCCTTGATGGGGGGATTTTCAGGAGAGTTACTTCTATGACCCAACCCCTGGAAACAAGGAAAGGCCCCCATCAGGGACAACCGGTTCTGCTGGCTGGCGAGCCGATCGGTCGCGCTCGAGCAGCCATGCTCATGGTGCATGGGAGGGGTGCCACGGCGGAAAGCATTTTGGCGTTGGCCCAAGAGCTGGCACAACCTGGTTTTGCCTACGCCGCTCCTCAAGCAGCCAAAAACACCTGGTATCCGCAAAGCTTTCTGGCTCCTATGGAGAGGAATGAACCCGGATTGTCGTCAGGACTCTCGGTCATTGCGGAGATTATGGCTCAATGGAGTGCAGAAGGGATCCCGTCCGAGCGTACCCTGTTGCTGGGCTTTTCCCAAGGCGCCTGCCTCACCCTTGAATTTGTGGCCCGCAATGCGAGACGCTATGGCGGCGTCGCTGGTCTAAGCGGAGGGCTTATCGGGCCCGATGGCACTCCCCGCAACTATGCCGGCTCTCTCGACCGCACACCTGTCTTTCTGGGGTGCAGTGATGTCGATTTTCATATCCCGAAAGAACGAGTGCATCACACGACTGAAGTGCTGCGGCGGCTGGGCGGAAACGTCACTGAGCGGCTCTACCCGAATATGGGCCATACCGTCAACCAGGATGAGATCGATTTTGTTGGCGAAATGATGGCCGAAGTAATTAAAGATGACTGAGCCCCGAATTTCGACGTTGGGATGGCAGGCGTTTCCAAAATCTGCTTGAATTCCTCCCCCCCTCTCAGTGCCCGCCGAGCAGGAGGACAGGCCAGAGGCCTGCCCCCACCGACAATGTCTTAACTCGAGCCCACGGCATGCCGGCTGCTTCAGGCCAAGACAGCAGGCGGTTGCCGATCGTTGTACTTATCGGTTTTTGAAATCTTGCAAGCCAATCCGCTCGGTGCAATAATCGCTGTCATTGCGAGAGGTGATGCCCTTTGGAGACCGTTCAATGGGGATGAAGGATTTATTTAAAACGATCCTGGTTAAGCCCGGTGCCAAATGTCGGTTGTCCGAATACGATCCGGAGGACATCAGTCTATGTTCAGGCAAAGAAGCTGCCCGGGACGAAATGGCCAAGGACATTAAACGTTTGGCCGAATTGCAAGAGGTCCTCTATGCGGAAGATAAGCGTTCTGTGCTCATCATCCTCCAGGCCATGGACGGGGGAGGCAAGGATGGAACCATCAAACATGTCATGAGTGGGCTCAACCCGCAAGGTTGCGAGGTCACCAGTTTCAAAGTCCCTTCAGCCGAAGAGTCCGACCATGATTTCCTTTGGCGGATTCATAAGGCAGTGCCTCGCAGAGGAAATATTGGCATCTTCAATCGCTCCCATTATGAGGACGTCCTGGTAGTGCGCGTCCACAACCTGGTTCCCACAGAAGTGTGGAAAGAGCGCTATGATCAGATCAATCGGTTTGAGAAGTTATTAAGTGAAATGAGTGTCGTCATCCTAAAGTTCTTTTTGCATATTAGCAAAGAAGAACAAAAGAAAAGACTTCAAGAGCGGTTAAAGGATGAAACCAAAAACTGGAAGTTTTCAGAACTCGATTTGAAGGAGAGAGAACTCTGGGACGATTACCAGCAAGCGTATGAAGAGGCCTTGAGCAAATGCAGCACCCAATGGGCTCCATGGTATGTGATCCCGGCCAATCACAAGTGGTATCGCAATTGGCTGCTCGCCAGGACGGTAGTTGATACTCTGGAATCGCTCAAACTGTCCTTCCCGGTTGCCAGAACAGACCTTTCCAAAATTCACATCAAGTAAAGATGGACACAGCTTACTGGATTTCTGGGGTAGCTCTGGGACTGATCCTTGGAAGCCTGGCCGCCGGCTTCGTTGCCAGGGCCAGAAGAGCTCAAGCTGTTGCGGAAGCTGAGTCCCAGTCCCGTGTGGCTTTAGCCAGCTTGACCGAGCGTCTGGCTCTCCAGGAAAGGGAGCTCGAGGCTGTTCGTAGAGAAGCATCCCAGCGGGAGTCCAAGGTCGAGGAATTAACCTCCGCATTGAACCGGGAAACGGAGGCTCGAGCGGCTGCCTCGGAAAGGGCCAGTCGCCTTTCCATACTGGAAAGAGAAATCGAGGTCAAAGCGGGCGAACGCAATTCTCTCTTAGAGCAAATTTCCACTCTTAAAACCACCAACAAAGAATTGCAAACCCTCCTGGAAGAGGAACGGAAATCCGCTGGAGAAAAACTAAGCCTTCTGCGGGCGGCAACGGAACAATTGAGTGACGCCTTCCAAGCCCTCTCTGCCAATGCCCTCAAAAGTAATAACCAGGCCTTTCTGGAATTGGCCGGAGAAACGCTGCAAAGATTTCAGGCGGAAGCCCGAGGAGACCTGGAGCAGCGGCAGAAGGGCGTTGAGAATCTGGTGACTCCCCTGAAAGAGATTTTGGAGAAGTACGACCAGCAGGTCCAGGCAATCGAGAGGTCTCGCAGCGAAGCCTATGGCAGCCTTTCCCAGCAAGTGCAGTCGCTTTTAGTCTCCCAGCAGAAATTAGCAACGGAAACGGGAAACCTGGTAAAGGCTCTGCGCACTCCCCAGGTGCGCGGTCGCTGGGGAGAGCTGACGTTGCGACGAGTGGTGGAGTTGGCCGGCATGACGGCCTATTGTGATTTTGTGGAACAAGAAGTCATCGACGGCGAAGCGGGCAAGCTACGCCCCGACATGATCGTCAAGCTCCCTGCCAATAAGGAAATCGTGGTGGACTCGAAGGCGCCGTTGCAAGCCTACCTGGACGCCCTGGAAGCTCCGGATGACGAAGCACGGCAAGCCTGCCTGAAGGCTCACGCCCGCCAAATCAGGACACACCTGCAGAGCCTGAGCAGCAAATCTTACTGGGAAGGCCTGGCCGGCAGCCCTGAGTTCGTTATATTATTCATTCCTGGCGAATCCTTTTACAGTGCGGCCCTCGAACAGGATCCGCAGCTTTTTGAAGAAGGCGTGAACCAACGCGTGATTTTGGCTACCCCGGGCACCTTGATCGCCCTACTGCGGGCCGTGGCTTATGGCTGGCGGCAAGAGAAGATTGCCGAGAGTGCTCAAGCTATCAGTGACCTGGGAAAGTCCTTGTATGACAAGCTGGCAATCCTGACCCGGCACTTTGATGAGGTTGGCCGTAACCTCGAACGAAGCGTCGAGGCTTATAACAAAGCGGTCGGTTCGTTAGACATACGCGTTCTGGCGGCTGCCAGAAAGTTCAAGGATCTGGGTGTGTCGACCCAGGCGGACATCTTGGAACTGTCCGGCATCGATAAGACAACTCGAAAATTTCAGTCGGACGAGCTCCTGGCATTGCCAACCTGGGGAACCGAAGAGAAGGACTGACTAGGGTTACTTGGTGGCGAGGAAGTTCAAACTTTGGTCAAATTCTGTTAACCTTCTATCCCCTCACCCAGGGAGCTTTCTCAAAGCTCCCATGCCTCTGCCCAGGGGAGAGGGTGGCCGGAGCGATGGCGGTCGCGGAGGTCGGGTGAGGGGTCAGTGGCCGACAGAGCCCACTGCTCGGGGGTCTGAGGTTGCTCGCTACAAATTAGAGGACGCCAGTGAACATCAAATTGAAAGAGAACGACCCCCTTCGGTTCGAACTGCCCAATGGGGCCATCATCAAGATCGAGGCGCGTTCTCCCGAAGAATTTGTCATTCAACGTGAAAACTTCCCACGAGAACTCACGGTCGTGGTCAACAGTTTTCCGACCAACCACGTCTTGCAATCCATGTTTATTGCGGTTCAGACGAAGAACTACCAACAACATAAGCCTTGACCCGTCAGCCTTCAGCGGTCAGAAAGGACGAAGACTCGTGAGTGGTGGCTATCAGTAGCGAGCGACCTCAGAGCGCCGAGGAGTGCGGCTCTGTCGGCAACTGGCCCCTCACCCGGCCTGTGGCCACCCTCTCCCCGAGGGAGAGGGGAAAGAATTAAATTAACTCTCCCCTCGCCCTTTGGGAGAGGCATGGGAGCTTTGAGAAAGCTCCCTGGGTGAGGGGTTTGCATTTGTAAGACCTTCAATAACCGTGTGAATGCAACTTTGTATGACATAAGGAGACTGGAATGAAACGACCCATTTTGCGAACTTCCTGCTCTGCCGTCTCTATGTTACTTTTGGTTTGGAGCTTCGTCTTCCTGGAGAGCTTTGCTCAATCCAATTCCAAACAACCTATTCGACTGGGAATCATCGGCCTGGATACCTCCCATGTGGTGGCTTTCACCAAGGTGTTTAATGATCCGAGCAATCCGGAGCATGTCCCCGGAGTCCGAGTCGTGGCGGCCTTCAAAGCAGGCAGCCCGGATATAGATTCCAGTCGAAACCGAATCGAAGGATTTACCAGGGAGCTGCGTGACAAGTGGCATGTCGAAATCGTAGAGGATATTCCCAGCCTCTGCGGGAAAGTCGACGGTATTTTGCTTGAAAGCGTCGACGGCCGTCCTCACCTGGAACAGGTGAAACCAGTCCTGGCTGTCAAAAAGCCCGTCTTTATTGATAAGCCGCTGGCAGCCAGCTACAAGGATGCCGTGGAAATTGCTCGCCTCGCCAAAGAAGCGGGAGTTCCCTGGTTCAGTTCTTCCAGCTTGCGTTTCTGGGAGGAGACTCAACGCTTGAAAAACGCTCCTGAAGCAGGAGACATCGTGGGCTGTCTGGCCTATGGACCTTTCCCCACCGAGCCTCACCATCCGGACTTGATGTGGTATGGCATTCATGTTGTTGAGATGCTCTATACCCTTATGGGCCCTGGATGTGAGTCTGTCACTCGAGTGCATACGGAAGGCTCCGATGTGGTGGTAGGAAAATGGGAAGATGGTCGTCTGGGAATCATGCGAGGCGCCCGCCAGGGAAAAGAAGATTACGGGATTACTTTGTTCGGCCAGAAGGCTGTGCTGCGCTCTGAGTCGCGGGAAGAAGGTTATCGGCCCTTGCTGGTGGCAATCGTGAAATTCTTTCAGACCCGGGTGTCTCCCGTGAAACCCGAGGAGACACTGGAAATGTTCGCCTTCATGGAAGCGGCCGATATCAGTAAAGCCCGTGGGGGGGCTCCTGTGTTGCTGAGCGAGGTGGCGAAGTAACGGTTCAGGAGCCCTGCTGCCAAGGCGGCACCACGTAGGAT
>QHZQ01000503.1 GCA_003224725.1 Acidobacteriota bacterium
TGGCCTCTTGCAAGATGGGCACCAGATGAGGGCTCGAGGTGAAAACGTTTTTCCCCCAAAGTAGGATGTGCTTTGAGTTCAGCAGGTCAAAGACATCGTGACTGTCTTCTTCGCCGAAATCCATCTCTTGGGCGGCATCTCCCGCACCCGAGCAAATGTCGCCGCGCTTGACCGTGACCGGGCCGAACTTTTCGAAGAAGTAGTCAGAAAGATGCTTGAGAAGCCCAAGAGAGCCGCCGCTGCGATAATGAAAAATGGCTGCCGGTCCTGATTCCTGACGGATGGTGGTAAGTCGCTGAGCCGCGACATCAAGCGCTTCCTCCCAGGAAATGGGATGAAAGTCGCCATTGGTTCGGAGCAAAGGAGTCGTGAGTCGGTCCGGGGAGTACTGGGTTGAAAGGAAAAGGCTCGTGCGGTAGCAGAGGAACCCGCGGGTGATGGGGTGTTCTTTGTCTCCGCGGATCCGTGTCACACGCCCATTTTCGACCGTAGCCACAATCCCGCAGGCATCAGGACAATCCCGGTTACACACCGTCTTGCGAATCTCTTTCATAACGCAAGTGTCACGCATCACCTATCACGTGTCAAGTGTGATAATGAGGTGAAACGTGATGCGTGATGCCTGAAGAATGCCTCACTTCTCGTCACTCGTCACCGAAAATTTTGTGCGGGCTTTGCGGCGCCAAACTACTCAGAAGTTTCTACCTCCCCAAAACCGTCGAAGTGATGAGAATCAAAATGGCCGTACCAGCTACGGCCAGAAGCGCAATTCTAGGTTGACTTGGTAGCGAAGAAGTTCAAACTTTGGTCAAGTTTGTTAACCTGCGGTCCCCTCACCCCCAGCCCCTCTCCCATCGGGAGAGGGTGGCCGAAGGCCGGGTGAGGGGTGAGTCTGCAACGGAGACGCAAGGCTCGGCGGTAAGAGCTCGCTCACTACATCTAAATGAATGGTTTAATCTCTTGCCTTAAGGGAAGACTCTTCTAAAACCAGGCCGGAACTAATAGCCTCGGGCAGTTTCACAATAGATCCGAGATCGAACCCGTCACGAATCTTGCCCTTGACAGCCACGCGGGCGCCTTTGCGTGGAACCCCTTTGTCTCCAACCGAAACAACCCACAATTTCCCGGTTCCATCGTCAATTTGATAGGCACCGCGACCGAGCACAGAATAACTTTGAACGACTCTCCCAACCACTCCCACTTCGTGTTTGGTGTATCGATGCGGATTGGCCATAATTTCGTTAATGCTCTTTTGCTCGCAAGCCACTGACAGCAAGGCTAGAGTGGCCAACCCCAAAAGTGCAGCAATGCGTGCCATTTTGATTCTTTTCATTCGGATTTCTCCTCAATGTGAACGTCATGGAACTAATTTACGTTCGCGCTATATATGCGATCCTACCTAATCCCCAACCTTCTTTAAAAGATGTTTCTGCCGCGCCAGGTGTTGTCTCGTGTTCTGTCTGGAAGTTGAACTGTCGGATTATTTATGCTACAAACACACTGCCGCGTCATTCGGTGAATGCTATGGCAGCCATTGCGGCGTACGCATGCATTCCACCGTGCCATTAAGTCAAGGCCAAATCTATACGCAGCGCTGTGAAAAAAAGGGAGTCGCCCCAGCCCTTGCCCCCATGAGGCTCGGCAGGAGCCTCGCCCTCCCCGGTTTTGAATTTTTTTCAAAGCTCCGAAGAAATTGGAGGTGACGGGTGGGCAAGGGCAGGATACTCAATCTTTGAGGTTGTCGTGCATAGTCATGAAAAATGATAAGACCATCGGTGTGGTGCTTTTCCAACTGGGAGGTCCTGATTCTGTGGAGGCCATTGAACCTTTCCTCTATAACCTGTTTAGCGATCCCGATATCATCGACTTCCCTTTTGCCAAAATTGCCCGAAAGCCCCTGGCGAAACTGATTTCCTCCAACCGAGCCCGGAAAGTCCAAAGTCACTATGCAGAGATCGGGGGCAAATCGCCTATTCTCGAATATACCACCGCACAGGCCTGCGCCCTGGAAGGCGAGTTGAATAAGACTCTTGAAGCAAAGGTTTTCGTAGCCATGCGATACTGGCACCCCATGACGGAGGAAACCGTCCAAGCCGTGGAGACAGAGGCTCCGGATGAATTGGTCCTGCTTCCACTCTATCCCCAGTACTCGAAAACGACCACGGGCAGCAGTCTCAATGAATGGAACCGGCGGATCGCTTTCTCAAAGGTGAAAAATATTCCGGCCAAAGTCGTAAAACAGTTCTACGCTCATCCAACCTACCTGGACGCCGTCGTCGAAAAGATAGACAGCAGCCTGGAGAAGTTTCCAAAAGGAGAGCGAGTGCATCTCGTTTTCAGCGCGCACAGCGTCCCGGTTAGCGTGATTGCTGGAGGCGATCCGTATCAGGAACAGATCGAGGCCACGGTGGAATCGGTGCTACGCCGAGGGCATTGGTCTCACCCGCATACCCTCTGCTATCAAAGCAAAGTCGGAGCCAGTAAGTGGCTGCAACCTTCGCTGCACGAGACCCTGCATCATTTGGGGACCGAAAAAACCCAGAGCGTCCTGGTCGTCCCGATTGCCTTCGTCTCAGACCATGTCGAAACCTTGAATGAGATTAATGTGGAAGCTCGGAAGGAAGCCGAACTCCTGGGCATCAGCCACTTTGAAATGACGCCTGGACTCAATGATTCTCCCAAATTCATTCAGGCCTTGGCGGAACTGGTATTGGAAGCCGTAGGGATCGTCTCCGTAGCACCTGCGTCTGAGGTTCCGAAATCTACAGACCGCCCGCGGCGGCACGCGCCGGATGAAATATTCCCTCTTTCGAAGGGAAGATAATAATTGGGAGGGCGAGCCTCCTGGCGAGCCATCGCCCCAGCAACTGCTTGCCCCATGAGGCTCGGCGGGAGCCTCGCCCTCCCTCACGGTCGGGGTACTGAACAGGCCGAGGCGTAAGTCAGTAGGCCGCGCGTCAGCAAGGGCTGTGCTTCAAACGCAGTTAAGTTGCGGGACTTTGACGGAGTCCTGCTATCTCCTTGACGTCACTCCGGGGCGGTGATATTTTTTTGTGGCAGCTCGTGAAAGAAGAGCGAGCATGGGCTCCTCGGTGAGGTTTTAGGCGGGAGACCTGCACATGCCACAGATCTTTCATCGCAGCACCAACACGTTTTCCAAGCTGAGTATCTTTGGAGCCGTCTTCATTATCGCGGCCATTGCCGCCGTCCTGACGGCAATTAATCGATCAGGTTATGTTACCGAGGCCGGAGTGAGCCGGGAGCAGCCGGTGCCTTTCAGCCACCGGCATCATGTCGGTGGCATGGGGATTGACTGCCGCTATTGCCATACCTCAGTTGAAAATGCTGCTTTTGCCAATATTCCGCCGACCAAGACCTGCAT
>QHZQ01000504.1 GCA_003224725.1 Acidobacteriota bacterium
TGTTCCAATGCAGCGCGGACAATCCGATAGCCCGGATCGGAAATGCAAGGAGTCCCTGAATCGGTAACCAGAGCAATGTTTTTTCCTGACTGTAACTGCCTCAACAACGATTCAGCTTTCCCTACTTCGTTGTGTTCGTGATAACTGGTCATAGGCTTCTGAATTTGGTAATGGGACAAGAGCTTGACGGTTTGACGGGTGTCTTCGCAGGCAATTAAATCCACCTCGCGCAATGTCTTCAAGGCGCGCAGGGTGATGTCCTCAAGGTTGCCGATGGGCGTCGCCACTACATACAAGATTCCTGGCATAGTCCTCGGTTGGAACGATGGAATGGTGGAATATTGGAATGATGCGTGGGAGGCATCGCTTGTGGGTGTATGCTAGCTATTGCTGCAATCCTTTCACGCAACATCCAGGGTTACTTGGTGGCGAAGAGGTTCAAACTTTGGTCAAATCAGTTGCCGACAGAGCCGCACTCCTCGGCGCTCTGAGGTTGCTCGCTACCAGCTAGCATCCAATTAAGCCCAAGATCCCATCATTCCAGTATTCCAGTACTCCAATATCATCCCATTATTCAAAGGCACATGGTGCAATCTACAATCGGCAATCGACAATTCCTAAAGTCCCCAATCCCGCAAGTAGTGAAAATCGTGGGTTACCGTGCGAGGAGATACTTTGCAAATGACCGGCCCTCGCCGTTTGAATTGAGAACTTTGAATCTTGGCAATCACCTTATGGATAAAATCCTCTTTAAAGCCGCGCTGGATCAATTGTTCACGTGAGACCCGATTGTCAATCAGCTCATAGAGCAACTCATCTACTTCTGCGTAGGTGAAGCCCAGCTCAGCTTCGTCTGACTGTCCTGCCCAAAGATCGGCCGTAGGTTTCTTCTTCAAAATCGCCTTGGGGACACCCAGAAATTCGGCTAAGTGATAGATATCCGTTTTGTAGAGGTCCCCGATGGGATTAATGGCTGAAGCCATGTCGCCATAGAGCGTCCCATAACCCAGCAACAGCTCGGTCTTGTTGGAGGTACCCAGAACCAGAGCTCGGTATTGCATGGATTTGTCGAACAAGACGATCATACGAGCACGAGCCATGCCATTTCCTCGCCGCAAAGAGTTCGCTTCGGGTTGAGTGGAGAAATAGCCATCAACAATCGAAGTAATTTCGATAGTTTCACTCTTGATTCTCAATTGATTGACCACAGAGCTTGCATCAATGAGACTTTCCTTACTGCTGGCTCTGTAAGGCATCAGGACGGCACGCACGTTTTCGGCCCCCAAGGCTCGAGTGGCCAAAAAACAGGCCACTGCAGAATCTATGCCGCCCGAAAGTCCTACCACGACCCGCGAAAACCCAGCCTTGCTGAGTTCGTCGCGAATGAAATTCTCCAACACTTTGGCAATCAATTCACAATTCAGCTTCATTTCTCAACGGTTCTCCCAGGTGGAAAACCTACCACCAAGTCATCAGGCGGAAGCCGACGATGGAGGATAGAGGATCGAGGATTGAATGGGTCCACCAAGGGGCGACCCTCTATCCTCGATTCTCAATCCTCTGCTTTTCTTGGTGCCTTGGTGGTTCATGGTTTTCCCCGTTTATCGCGCGGCGTTTCTCTTATTAATGATTCTTGTCAGCTCTCGCAAGGTCAGTTCCAGTCGTTCGTCGCGAAGCATGGGAGCGAAAAGTCGGGCGCGGCGAACCTCTTCCAGATCAATCTCTGTCACGACAAAGTCTTCTTCAAAGTATTTCGCCTGAGCCACTATTTCTCCTGCCGGGCTGACCACCATGGAACCTCCTGGGAAGTGGGCTCCATCCTCGAACCCGACCCGATTCACGTAGATATTATAGATCGTGAAATACTGGGCCGTGGTTCTGAGTAAGTGAGTCCAGCCTTCCGAAGTCTGAAAAAGCTCGCCGTGACGGACCCCGCGGCCGGGGCTGGAGGAGATCGTAATGACGGCCTGGGCCCCATCCTGGGCATGGAGATAAGCTGTCGAGGGGTGCCACAGATCTTCGCAGATCAGAATTCCCATGTCACCAAAGGAGCTGCTGAACGTCCGCAGATTTTCGCCCATGGCAAAAAAACGCATTTCATCAAACATGCCGTAGGTGGGCAGGTAGAGCTTGCGGTGAATGTGTTGGATCTTACCTTGGGCAGCATAAGCTGCGGCATTGTAATAGTTGAAACGATCAGAGACTTCCACGAAGCCGAAAACACAGGCAATGTCCTGGCAAAGATTGAGTAAGGGTTGAAGAAGGGGTGAGGTGTTTGGGTCAATCGCAATGTCGGGAACCAGATCCTGCAAAATGTAGCCCGTCAGTGAAAGCTCGGGGAACACAATTAAATTGGCTCCGGCTGAGCGAGCTCGCTCGATGCCGTGAAGGTGGAGGTTCAGATTATCCGAAAGAGTTCCCAGCTTTGGAGAAATTTGAGCTAAGGCTACGGTGTATTTCATGGTCAGACGGCGCTCCGAACACTACGTTCATCGTAACATAGAGCGAAATTGGAGAATCATAGAAAACGCAAAGGCGGAAGGAATGAGGCGGCAAACTTCTTATAACTCTTCGGATGAGACTAAGCCTACTCTGATTTTGTCTACGGTTCAGTTCTTACGAAGAGGTTGTCGTCGCGTCAGGTGCGATGGCTTTAAGCGGCTTGCCCAAATACTTTTCACCTCATACTTCAGAATTACGGGATCCGCCGTTAATAAGGCCATCGATTCGACTTGTGCTTGAGCAATGAGCATACGATCAAAGGGATCGCGATGATGGAGAGGGATTTCACCAACGCGAAAGACATGACGGTTCTCAATAGGCAACGAGACAATATGATTGGAAATCAACTGGGCAGAGATGAAACTATGGGGTGGTTCAGGAAGAGGTAATTTTCCCAATTGGTATTTAATAACGATTTCCCATGAACTGGCCGCTGAAAGGTAAACATCATTGTCGGTATTTTGAATTAACTGAAACGCTTCAGGGTTGAGGCTTCGAGATTCAAAATGCCACCATAGCAAGCATTGAGTATCGAGCAAGATTTTCAAGAATAAAAGGCCTCCAAAAAGTCATCTGGCAAAGGATCATTGAAATCCTTCGGAACTTTCATCAGCCCCCGACCTTGATCTGGGATTCGCTTTTTCAACGGTTTTTGGTATGGAACAAGCCTCGCCAACGGCTTACCTGATTTGGCAATAATAACCTCTTCACCAGCGGCAACGCGTGACAACAGGCGCGATAAATGGGTTTTTGCTTCATGAATATTGACTTCAACCATACCCCTCCTGGCTGAACTAAGTATTAAACTAAGTATACGTCGGAGCCCCACAAGGATTCAAGCATCTCGAATCGCGTAAGGTAAAATGTACCCTCTGGGGTACGCGGAATTTAAGAATGTAACCCAATCGATGCGGCCCGGACTCTGGCGCAGACTCAGGAAAGAGCAACAGTGGCATCAAGTACCGCGGTCATAGGCTAAGGCCCTTTCTTGTCTCGCCATCCTCAACCCACTTGGCCGGATCTTCCGGCATCCTGCCCTTCCGCGTAGCTCCCAATCGCATGACCGCGTTATTAGCACCGTAGACTAAGCCGAGCCGCTTGCGGTCTGCATAACCCCGCATAAGAAAACTGAGAAAAGTGCATAAATCATCGTGACGTAAAGTGGCCGGTGAATGCACAATTAACTCTCCGTCTAAGAGTTCTGCCTTGATATCTTCGTTGGTGATCTGGTCAAATTCCTTCTCAGTGACTCCATATTTTCGCAGCAGGTAGGGAGGATCGAGCTTCACCGTTTGGTGGGATCTTATAACCATTTCCAGCATACTCAGTCCCTCAATTG
>QHZQ01000506.1:0-478 GCA_003224725.1 Acidobacteriota bacterium
GTCCGACCATCTTTCGAAGGGGTGGCTTTCGTTTCTACTTTTTCTCGCGTTAAGAACGACGGATCCATGTTCACGTTCACCGTTCTAACGGGGAGGCTAAATTCTGGTTGGAACCCAAGATCGAGTTGGCCCAGAACTACGGTTTGACCAGTCGTCAGCTGAGCACGGCACTTCGCCTGATTAGGGAGCACGAGGATGAGATCAGGGCAGCTTGGAAAGTCCATTTCGGCAGTTGAAGTTACCAACGTTTCGCAGCACGGTTTCTGGCTTCTGCTTGAAGGAAGGGAGTTGTTCTTGCCTTTTGAGCAATTTCCCTGGTTCCGCGACGTTTCGATCGGACAGTTGCTGAATGTCCACCTGCTGAATCCCCGTCACCTGTATTGGCCGGAGCTTGACGTAGATCTAGTCGTAGAGTCAATCGAGCATCCAGAACGGTATCCACTGATCAGTAAGTAAAGGCCTAACCCGCCGGTTCCAG
>QHZQ01000506.1:563-5158 GCA_003224725.1 Acidobacteriota bacterium
CTCGGAATCGTCCAAACAGAATCAGCCCAGCTAATGTGCCGGATCCCCCTTGGTTGCATGACGATCCTGATGCGATTCCAATTCCTTACACCGAAGAGGAATTGGACAAGCTGGTGGAAGGGTTCCTGGCTGGAAATAGTGATTCTCCAGCTTGGATAGAGCTTGTCCAGAAGTTCGGTTTCAATGGAGCCAAGCAAATTCTAAGGGATAGCTTTATCAATAAAGACCCTAATATTAATAAAGAGCGAATACACTGAAAGGTCCAATGGGAGATGAACCTCGTAGGTGTTGGGTCCTCCAGCATGAAAGCTGCATAAACAGTACCGCGGATCAATGAACGACCTGGATTCATACTCAGCTTACTATCTCGAAAGGCTCAAAGGCGCTCATTGGGAAGACGCCTACCACAGTCTAATCGAGGCCGACGCCGCAATCGTGCCCATCTTGATCAAGGCTTATCGGACTGAAGCGGAACCGACTATTCGCGCAACCCTGGTAAAGATCATTTGGCAGCATCGAGTCCCTGAAACGATCTCATTCCTGTCCGAGGCACTGGATGACAATCACCCAGAGGTTTGGAAGAATGCTTTAGACGGGTTTGTTGCGCTTGGCAGTGCTTCAGCAATTCAGATCTTGGAATCAGCCAAGCAGCAAATCCAAGCTGGTAATGAGACCCAGTCTGTCCGGATAGACTGGATTGAGGAGGCAATTCAGCAAATTCGCACAGGGTCATTTGCTTAACGATCATCTATGGCCTAACCGCTCGCGCTGGAGCGGATGCCCGCCAAATGCGGCGGGCACCGCTCAACTCCTAGCCGTTAGGCGTCAACATAGGACATTCGGAGGGATCCGTGAAGTCGAGATCCTCGCCACTCAGTGGCAGCCTCCTGGAGGCCTGGTCCACCAACAACCGCATCATGATCTTCCTGGTCGAGCAGCTCCCAGCCGCATTGTGGGAGGCTGCTGTCCCGGGTACGCCGCGGCGCACTGTTCGGATGCTTGCTGGCCATATCCACAATGCGCGCTGCATGTGGATCAAGACTCTCGGAAGGCCACACGGTATCGCGGTGCCCGCAACGGTTGACCGGCACCGGGTTAGCCGCTCCCAGCTGATCCGCGCCTTGGAACGCAGCGGCCGCGGGATCGCCAGCCTGCTGGCCCTGGGGCTCGAGCGGGACGGACAGATTCCGCCTACTGCGGCGTATGCATGGCGCAACCTGCCACTTGACGTGGGGCATGTGCTGACCTATTTCGTCGCCCATGAGGGCCATCATCGGGGCCAGATCGTTCTTGTGGCGCGCCAACTCGGCCAACGGCTCCCAGCTCCTGTGACAAACGGTCTCTGGCAGTGGACCAAGCGTGCTGCAGAGGGCCGGGCTTAGACGGTGCTGACGCCTAACTGGGGCTTGAAGTCCTGACCTCGGTCGCTTGGCCTCTTCTCGACAGTGGCCGCGGCTCGCACATCGGACCTGAGATCTTCGTCCTAGCGCTCGGCTGGACGACCCACACGATTTGGCGCGCCTTTCGCCCGCCGCGATCGCGTCCATGAGCCACGTCGAATCAAAATGACCGATGTGCATGGGGAGCAGTATGTCGATGGATGGCTCGTGCTGGAGGAATCTCCCAGCATGGAGGCCGGTTATGGCGTCATCCGTTTTGCTTTGTAAAGAGATGATGGCATCAGATTGAACTGCCTGCTCCGACTGGCCCGTACGCAGTCGGTAGAGAATGTTTTCACTGGAGGGCCAAGGCCACATTGATATAGGTTTCTGGGGACAGACCGAACTAAGAATAGAGTAGGTGTGCTCAATGTAGTGAAGGCTACCGCCTAACCTGGTGCTGCACCGGCCTTTTTATGGCTCCAGTCTTCGGTAACCTGCAAGGGTTCGTTGCGGCAAAAAGCCGGTGAGCTTGATTACGTTCGGCCGACGGTGGATGTTGCCGCCGGGACGGCATCTGGCTAGCTGCATCACAGAATCCACTTCGATCCAGTATGCTACCAAATGTCTCGGTGATCATATGAGTGAGCAAGAGACGGAAATTCGGTTGGAAGGAATCGTCCACGCTTCCCGCTACGACCCTAGCGCCCAAGGGAAGCAGTTCCTCGGGGCGGCTATCGAGTGCAGCGACGGAAAGGTGTGGGTGATCGATTATAACGAGCAGTCTCCGTTTCATGCATTCGCCGGTCGTCAAGTTGTGGTTTCCTGTGAGCCCTACAAGCCCGAGGGGCAGCACCTAATCGGTTGGCGTGGGGGCAAGAAACTGGGACACTTCCGCGTGTCGACTATGCGACTTGTACAGGTGACGCCCGATGCGAAGCTGGTAGAAGTTGGAGGGGGACAACCTCTCTGCGGGCGATTCGAGCGTGGCACGAGCGAGACCGGAGAATCGATGGTGTCCTTCGTCACTGAGGAGGGTGACGCCTTTCTGGTAACCAACGATCCCGCAGGAGCGACCTTTGGCCCCAGTGTCAAGGTCTGGGCTTACCCTGTCCAGCCATCGCCATCGATTCCGAGGCCTCGTGAGCAATATCTCTGGATCATCTGCCCATGTTCAGCCGCAGATCTTTGGGAGTGGCGCGAACGGCACTCGTGACCCCGGGAGCTTCTGGGTCCCGCGTCGCTTCGTTCCTTGGTCTCGGCAGCGACGGAACAGCACTGGTCCCTGCCTCTTCCATGGAATTTCTAAATTCGTAACGCCATCTCTTTAAGGTCTATGCAATGTTTAGAGCAATACTACTGATGGGTCTCATTTCCTCGTCGGCGCATGGCGATCTTGCTGGGATCTGGAGGGGTTTTTACGAAACTCCATCAGGCCTGGCAGCGATGGAGCTGTCATTTCGCCGGAAAGGATCGGCCTGGAAAGCGGAGTTTACGGCGACAGAAGTTGACGGTGAGAACACGTTTTCCATCCGCAACCTCAAGATAAGTGAGACTGAAGTTTCCTTCATCACTGGAGATGACAGAGAAGGCGGGCAGATGCAGTGTAGCGGGAGGTTCTCAGGGGCCAGGCTGGAAGGGACCTTTGAGATGCTCCACAACGGCAAAGGTGCATATCAGGGACTGTGGAGCACGAAGCGAGTAACGCGAACCCTAGGTATCCCAAAGCCAGGGAGTCCTGTTTCTCCAGCCGGTGTCAGCCCGCGGAGTCAAGCTTCCAGGCAGCCCGCCGTGGACCTTGTGGCCGAATTGCCTTCCCCTGCGGGTTCTTTGCCTGTGGGCCGAACCACTTTCTTTTGGAAGGATTCAACGGGTCTGGAAACCATGACCGATGATCCTAATGATTGTCGAGAGCTGATGGTTAGCCTTTGGTATCCAGCGGAATGGGAAGGTGACATAACGCCGGCGCTTTACTTTCCACACTTCGACTTGTTAAGAACTTCATCCTCGGTAGCGTTACCCCGTTCACTCAATGCCCACGCCTTCGAAAAGGTGCTTCCATCCCAAGTGCGCCAACGCTTTCCCGTACTACTCTTTAGCCACGGGTTGGGAGAGAACACGGCCCGCTACAGTTCTATCTTGGAGGAACTGGCGAGCCATGGTTATGTTGTGGCTGCCATAGACCACTCTTATGATAACCAAGGCACTGTGTTTCCTGATGGGCGGATACTGCGGCTGAGTGACAGATGGGGAAGAGCATTTTCCGGATCCCAGAGGGAACAAGAAAGATTCATAATCGAACGCTTGAGCGTCCTGGTTACAGATGTGTCTTTTGTCTTGAATCGACTGGAAGAGTTGAATAGCGAAGAAGCCGGTATGTTCAATGGAAAGCTCGATATGAGCCATGTAGGATTTTTTGGTCATTCTCTGGGGGGAGCCATCGCTCCCCTCGTGTGTCAAAAAGACGGACGATTCAAAGCCTGCCTCAATATGGATGGTATGCCGACTTCACATGTCCTTATTTTCGACCCAGCACTGAGGCTTGAACGTCCGTTCATGTTTCTCACCGAGAAGCCCTGGCCAACGGAGCTAGAGCTGGAGCGACGCGCTTTGACGCGTCCTGAGTACGAAGAACGGGATCGAGCCCGGCGACGCAGGATGTACCATCTGCTGGATACGCTGAACACGGAGAGCTATGTGGTGTTGATCAGTGGCGCTGATCATAGCAGCTTCAGCGATAACCCTCTACTTGCGAGCAACACACTGTCCAGTTCAGAGAGGAATCAGAGATTGCTCCAAATCATAAGGGATTATACCCGGGCTTTTTTTGATAGATATTTTGTCAGCCATGGCGATAGTCTACTCGATAGCCCATTGACTGGGCCTCCTGAAGTAACAGTGGAAAGGTTCGGCGCTAGAGTCGGGCCGTAAGCATGACTTCGATATGTAAGGTGAAGACCCAATGAAACAGCGCCTAAGGAAAGAGTGCCTGTCCCGACGGCCGGTCTAAGAAAATCGCTGGAACGGATGCCCGCGAAAAAACGGGGGCATCACTCAGCTCTCAGCCGTTAGGCATGGCTTTGCGAGCTATTCTCTATTGTAAGGTACGAATCACTAAAAGAGGGCTGTGTTGGTAAAACGACCTAAGAAGCCTCCCAAGAAGTGGGTGTATTCCCCTCCTAACCCACCCAAACCGAAAGTGCCAGATCATCTCAA
>QHZQ01000507.1:0-520 GCA_003224725.1 Acidobacteriota bacterium
ATGAACTGCTTCTGCATCGAGCCTATCAGCCGGCCATTCAGGTTTTCAGCCGCGGCGTCGAACAATATCCGCGCTCGGCCAAGCTCCGCATCGGTCTTGGCATTGCTTTCTATTCGCGCAGCCAGTACGACGATGCCGTCCAATTCCTGTGTGCGGCTGTGGATCTCGATCCTTCGGACCCGCGACCCTACTCCTTTCTAGGGAAAATGTATGATATTTCCACGACCCTGGCTAAGGAAGTCACCCAGCGTCTGTCCCAGTTTGTCCAGCTTTATCCCAAGAACGCGCAGGCAAACTACTATTTTGCCCTGAGTTTATGGAAGGGGCAGCGAGGTCAAGATGCTCAGGTGGATCTACACCAGGTCGAGGCCTTGCTCAAAACCGCGGCAGGACTCGATTCCCGCCTGTCTGATCCTCATCTCCAGTTAGGGATTCTTTATGCGAGCCAGCAGAAGGATGCCGACGCGATCCGCGAATACCAGATGGCCATCACACTCCGACCCGATTTAGCTGACGCGCA
>QHZQ01000507.1:542-1516 GCA_003224725.1 Acidobacteriota bacterium
CAAAACAAGAAATGGAAATTTATAGTCGACTCCACAATGCCAAGCTAACTCAGCCTGAAAGGAAACGGGGAGAAGACAGGGAGTTGGTTTCTACGGTGAAGGAGAATCGGAAGCAGAAACCGTAGCGATATTGAACGGTGCAACAGCGCAGGATGCGGCTGCCGCGATGGCTCATGGCTGGGGGGCAATTCTGAGCAAGGCTTTGGTGGTAGCAGGCGAACAGCCGAAGGCTCAGTACTCGGTCTGTGAATACGGTTACCAATGCCTTTCCCTTTCCGTGCTGATTGTTGAGGAAGACATATCTTGCTGATGCTCTTGTTCGATTAGTCGGCGGAAAGCCGAGCAAGAGCAGGAGCGAGAATACGAGCACGAATGGAAAATGAATACGTCGCCGTATTTTTGAAATGGCCGCTCAGCTTCTACTTTTTTGATAACTGCCCTCTCCTGAGGGGAGAGGGTGCCCGAAGGGCGGGTGAGGGCGCCGTTGCTTGTGGAACGGCCTCATCTTTCCGAGCTGCATAATAACAATTTTTCAAGGCTTTGCGAAGATATAACTCCTTATCTGCCGCCTCTGTGGTCTCTGTGCCTCGGTGGCTAACTGCCGTTCTTAGGGTGAAAGAAGTGTGGTTCATCAGCCGAAAACCAACCGCCCGACACTCCTGACTGTTTTAATTAACAAGAACCTGTCCGTGCCTCTGCGTCTCTGCGGTGGGCTTTTACTGCTGTTTCTAGGATCACGGCCCTGCGTCACAAATTGCGCGCCCGAAATTGCCATAGGGCGATTCCGAGCGCTATCGCCGTATATCCTGCTGCCCAGAGCACCATGTTGCCACTAGGCACGGATGCGGGCGAAAAAGGGGTCAGGTGCAGATCGCGCATGAGTGGCGGCTGCATATGATAAGCGGCAAGCTGCCAAAGGGATTCGCTGGGCACCAGCAGGCTGGCAACGATGCCCAGGTATCGTGTGGTCGAGT
>QHZQ01000507.1:1663-2150 GCA_003224725.1 Acidobacteriota bacterium
TTGGGCGGTGTATATCTGCCAATGATCCGGGCAATCAGCAACAATCCCCCAGTCATCAGCGCCAGGTACGTCATCAAAATAGTCCAGAATCCGAGCCACTTTCCGAGCACGATCTCGGAGCGGCGCACCGGCTTGGTGGCTATCGTCTGAATGACACCTGAACCAATTTCACCTGAAAGCGTATCGACAGGCACCAGGACGGCTGTCATAATCACCAGGAAATTTACAGCATAAAAACCGGCCATCACGAAAGAGCTCAAGACCAGTCTGCGTTGAACTGCTGACATGGCCTGCTCGGCCTGCAGGTTTCGGTTGATAAAATAGAAACCGGTCGCAAAGAGAGCCAGAAAAGCCAGTCCAAAGAGCATCGTGGCCAGCAGGATCTTGCGCCGCCGAGCCTCGTGTATCGTTAGATGAGTCATTGTCAGAATGCCATGCATTGCTTACCCGGGCCTTTCGTCCTCGCCCATTACCTCGAGAAAAACAC
>QHZQ01000507.1:2206-5411 GCA_003224725.1 Acidobacteriota bacterium
CAATCTGACACACCCGTTGTGAGAATGAAGGTTACGTCCAAACCCGGCCAGTGACGCTAGAATTTCCGAAGCAACAGGGCCTAGCTTGAGCTCGACTTCGACCTGGTTTGCTTGCTCTGCTAGAGCCATCTCTCGTACCACTTCACCCTTTTTAACAAAGGCTACGCGGTCACAGGTAATTTCGACCTCACTGAGGAGATGGGAATTCAGGAATATTGTTGTGCCTTGCCTGCGTAACTCGTCAATGACATCGCGCACCAGCAGCCGTCCCAGCGGATCGAGCCCCGAAGTGGGTTCATCGAGAAACACCAGTTCCGGCTCGTTGAGCAACGCTTGAGCCAGTCCAATACGCTGCAGCATGCCTTTGCTGTATTCGCGCAACTTGCTGTTTGCTGCATCCAGCAAATCGACGCGGACCAGCAATTCCTCGATGCGGGCCGCCAGCCGGGCGGTTGACATCCGGTAGAGCTGTCCGTGAAAGCGCAGGAATTCCCGTCCGGTCAGCCAGTCATGAAACCGGAAATGCTCAGGCAGAAAACCCAATCGGGCTCGCGCTGGGATGCTTCCTATGGGCTCGCCTAGTAGGCTGGCTGTGCCAGCTGTCGGCGCTACCAAACCCAACAGCATCTTAATGGAAGTCGTCTTGCCGGCGCCGTTCGGACCCAGGAAGCCGAAAACCTCACCCCGGCGCAGCGTCAAGGTGAGGTCGGCCACTGCCACTTTTCCTCCGAATTGCTTACGTAATCCGTGAGTCTCGAGGACAAGATCGCTCATTCAACGCTTATCCAGGCTGTGTCTTTTTCCCCGGGGAATTCGTTGCAACGAATAATCCGTTACACATTACTAACTAGCCAAGGGCTTCGCCCTTGATATCCCTGCTTGGGTAGCCACGATTAACGCGTCTTTTGCGGTAATCGTGGGCAGTCCGCGACGAAAAGCCCACGGTCAGCAAAAGCTGCTGACCGTGGCTACCAAAACATAACGGTCTAACACATTACTGCAACGAATTCGCCATTTGCACAAGGTCGAAGCTGCGTATTTCCCCTGAGAGTGCGTAGACCATGTCATTTTCCGACCAGAGTAGGATCGAGCCTCGTTCGAAGTCCGGCCCGTTCTGAGTGGGCGGCCGGTGTTTCCCCTGGGTTTCAATAAGCAAGCCGGTGGTCCCCCGCACGCTGACTTCACGGAATGACGCGGCATTAGCAGGGACCGGCACCAGCAGAGTGCTATGCCAATCTATGGAATAGGCAAATTGCTGTGCCTGGCTGGGCTTCAATCCAGCAATGCGCAAGCCGATTTCGACGATCTGGGGCAGATCTACTCCCAGCGGCAGCGTCATCTCCGGACTGCGCGACTGCAAGAGCCTCGCTCCCACCTTGCCCTTAGTGTACCTGATTACCACGGCAGGCGGCACATGGACGGTCACGATGGCGCCGTTTAACTGCTCAGGCACCTGCAGGTCGCGAATGTCCAGGACCTCCAGGAGTTGCTGGAGCTTGACGGTATCGGCCGTAAAGCGTGCCGCCCCCTCACCCTGAACGCGAATTTCTGCCTGCGTCATACCTTCCGGTAATGTCTTGGGTAGGCTGACGTGGATGCCTGCCCTCTCTCCTGCGGCTACGGGGTCGTCAACAATCTGTGGCTCACCCGGGTCCTTCAGCACCTGGGTGCTTCCGCTCAGCAAGGCTTTAACATCAATCTTGCCCTCCTTAAGCTGTTCAAGCTGCTCGATGCGCCCTGGATCAACGGAAACAGCGACAAAGCGCTGCACACGAAACAGGTCAAGAAACTGCTGAGCGGCGACCCTCACCGATGGGAAACTAAGCAATACAGCCAATACGACAAGTACGCTGAGAACCGCCAGCACCGGCGTTCGCCACAATGGCTGGCGCCTGCCCGGGGCAGATTCGGTGGTGGTCTGTTGGTGAAGCTTTTGCCAAAGGGTTTCTGCAAATTCAGGCCGGGGAGCCTCACGAAACTTAGATAGAAAATGCTCGTCCATAATATCTCCTGTGAAAATCCCCTCTCGGGAGGGGCAGAAGGCGTCAGCCTTCGGGGTGGGTCCCCAGTTCCGGACAACCCACCCCTACACCCTCCCGGGAAGGGACTAATTCTTATTGCTCATGCTAATCAGCCATTTCTCTGTAACGCCGCCGGCGGCATGGGCAACTCCTCCTCCCTTTTCCTTACTACCATCGAGCCCGCAGCTTATGGATGGTGCGATGCAAAATCGTGCGGACGTTGGATTCGCTCAGACCGGTTATCTGGGCAATGGTACTCGTCGCGAGCTCAGAACCATACCTCAGGGCCAGCAATTCGCGTTCCCGGCCTGGCAGCCCCCCCATCAACGCGGAGAGCCGTTCAACCTCAGATCGCCTTATAGCTAAGTCCTCCGGGGTATTCCCGTCAAGTGGATGGCTAATGTCGTCCAGCGAAAGATCGGCACGGTGATGGCGAAAGTGATCGAGAGCGACGTTTCGAGCGATGGTGAATAGCCAGGTCGAAAAGGCTGCCAGGTCGCGCCGATATTGCTGCCGACCACGCCAGGCTTTTTCGAATGTGATCGAGGTCAAATCCTCCGCCACTGTTGTGTCACCCACACGATAGCGAAAAAAATTATAAATGCGGGGTAACTCCTCGGCATAAAGGGCCTCCCAATCGGCTTCGCTGGCCGAGAAAGTAAAGGGGATACGCCAGTTTAGAACGCGAGCCTGAATACTCATTTGAAGAATTATACGGAAGAGAGTCGAAAGTATTACAAAGAAATCGTTGGGTTTTGGGAGGCAGTTGGCTTTTTTCCCAGGCTGGCCTTCCCGGCAATGCCATCCAAGAGGAAGTTGTCCGGTTATGGAACGGCTAATCCCAGAAGCGGACACCTCGAATCCCGGATCTACAGCTCCCCATCTTCTAATCCTTCGTCTTTTGGGTATTTATCGCCTGTCTTAAGCTTGGCACAGGACGTGCAGCCCTCACCTTTACCAGCCAATGAATCGCGCTGGGTTTGCGTTTATGACTAGGTTTCAGGTGTGAGGCGCCAGGTGTCAGACGTCAAGAACACGTGAAAGCACTTCTCAATGGCAATCGCCAATCGAAAATCGGCAATTGAACCAACCACTAACCATCAGCCACTATGTTTAACGACCTTCGTTACGGCCAACTGCCCTAGCTACTGCTGCATCCCAAATGACCAACTTTGGTGCCCACA
>QHZQ01000509.1 GCA_003224725.1 Acidobacteriota bacterium
TGTAAAGCTTAGACCTCGGGCTTTGTTGCCAGGTGACTTTCCAGCATTTCCTTTCTTCTTACTGGCGTAACTTTCTTTCGAAACTGGTCACGGTAAATTTGAATGGCCTTCCTGCAATAGAAGCTGCCTTATCCCCATCGGCATAAAGATTCAGTCCTGCCTCACCAATCTCGGCGAACACCACAGCGGCGGTTTTCGGGCGAAAAACCATGGATTCAATGGCGGAAAAACCCGTGAAGCTCGGCGTCTAAGGCACAACGAGCCCCCCATGAGATACAGAGCTTTTTTAACCGAGCCTCCGATTTCTTCTCACCGTTCTAGCCCAACCACCTGGCGAGACAATCTCATTATTCCAGTTTTGGGCTGAGTTTTCCAATGTCTTTAGCAATGTGAATTCTAGCCCGAACAGTGGCGGTGGTCCAGTTACAACAACTTCTCCCTACGCCCATCCCTTGTGGCCGCTTGTTCAATCCAGGTAGACTACGTTCACCTCCCCGACAACTACCGTGCTTGAAGACGGGTTGCCACCGTG
The DNA here is from genome assembly GCA_003224725.1 of Acidobacteriota bacterium. Lineage (GTDB taxonomy): Bacteria > Acidobacteriota > Terriglobia > Versatilivoradales > Versatilivoraceae > QHZQ01. Next base: position 533 of record QHZQ01000509.1, read on the forward strand.
GACTCACTCAATAATGAACCGCACGAACCGACGATACAAGCCCACGATTACCGCGGAAAGCGCGTCAATCGTGGCTACCAGCCTGCCTTGGTGCTCTTCGCCTTCTTGGCAGTTCCCTTCCGACCTACGTTCTGGGCAGTATGAGGTCGCTCGTTATCGCTAGCCTACCAGATGTCGCGCCTAATGTGACTTTTGGAGAGATAAAAAATGATGTCGGTTTCATATTAGGCCAGTATATAATGCCGTCAATCAATCCGCGGTCTCTTAAATTTTCAGGTCTTCCGGACCCCATCATCGATCCAGAGACCAGGCAGCCTTTTGCCAACAAGCAAATACCCTCCCAGCGGTTCAGTCCGGCGGCGCAGTTTTGGGTGGAACCGACCACAGCGACTCCCATGCCATATCCATTGCCTTGCAGGCCGGCTTGCTCCGTTACATCAACGAATTTTTCGTGTCCCGTATTGCGATAAAGTCGATTCCAGTAGCGCGGAGCGGATTTATCCGGCAATTTCCTCTTAGGCATCGGATCTGCCAAGGCGGCGCCGTTCACAAAAAAGAAATCCACCAGGCCGTCAGAGTCGAAATCCAGGCAAGCCACACCCCCTGCCATGGGTTCGATCATGTACTTCTGAGGTGTGCGGGAAGCCTGGTGTCGAAATCGGATACCAGCTTGGACTGCAATATCTGAAAAAGTTGGAAGCAATAGAGACCCATTAACCTTGGGACTATCACCTGTCTTGCTCTTGTCGGGTACCTTCGATTCCCGAGCTCGAATTTGGCCAAGGCCGACCAAAAGCGCCAGGATCAGTAATCCAGTCGATTTTCTCATTGGGCCAGACGTTGCTAATCTTAGCCGCCCACCGTCATTGAGGAGAAAAAACTTAGGCGTAACAAATTGCTAAGATCCTTCGAAATACACTGCCAACTGCTAAAACGGTGAAAGTATAGAGAGAATACGGGGCAGATACAATGACTCGAATATCAAATGGTGTGCAACGCCTCCCGGGTGACAACAAACATCAGTACGCCCGCGAAGACACATAGAGAAAGTTTGACGCCAGGCTCTTCATTGACTTCAGGCATCAAGTCTGAGGCCGCTACATAGATAATCACGCCCGCTGATAGAGGCAGTCCGTAATTGACTACGCCCTTTACCAGACCCATGGCTAAGACTCCAGCCAGGGTCGCAACACCCAACCCCACCGCCGCCATCAAGGAAACTGTCTTCCCCTTGCCTGAGGCCATCATAATGGAAGTGATCGTGAAACCCTCCGGTAGCTTGTGCAAAATGACCGCAATAAAAACAATGAGGCCGAGCTTATAGGAAAGTATGAATCCGGAGGCAATCGCGACTCCGTCAAAGAACGTATGGGAAATAAGTCCGATCAAGGCGGAAATGCCGACGCGGGGGTCTAACATCTCTTCAGTATGGACCTCCTCCCCAAAATGAAAGTGAGGGGCAAGTCCGTGCTCGAATAAATGAACGATCAGGTATCCGGCCAAGATGAAAGCTGGTGAAGCGTGAAACAGGGAATAGCTTGTCGGGATCATTTCCAAGAAGGCGACGGCTAACATAAAGCCGGATCCCAAAGCCAAGAAGTATTTGAGATACTCCCTACGCCAGTGAGTTTTGATGATGATGAGACCGCCAAAAATGTTGGCGATGGCAGCTAGGAGGCCAAATAGAAGGCTAGTTGAATTCGGATGCATCGAGTTAAGAGGGAAGCTTCGATTGATACATATCCCTTGTCAATCGGGCTGGAGCTCTAGAGGGGATTTCTTAAGTGAAACTCTATTGGTGCTCTTCTCCCTCCCAGCCTCGAGGGACCTCGGCTGTATTTTGACTCAGCCACTGTGGCGGAAATTAATTACATCACCGTCTTGAACCAAGTATCCCTTGCCCTCCATTCTTAGCAGACCCTTATCCCGCCCAGCAGTCAGGCTCTTAAGTTCTAGAAGCTTGTCGCAGGCAACGACCTCGGCTCGAATAAAACAGCGCTCGATGTCAGAATGAATTACGCCGGCCGCCTTTAGAGCCGTAGTCCCTTGCTTAATGGTCCAGGCTCGACATTCGTCTTCGCCTACGGTGAAAAAGGAAATGAGGCCCAAGAGATGGTAGGTAACTCGAATCAGGCGATTCAGCCCCGATTCTTTAAGCCCATAGTCTGCTAAAAACAGCTCTGCGTCTTGGCCTGAGAGCTCTACTAACTCTGCTTCAACTTTTCCACAGACTGCCGTGACACCTACATTAGGTTGTGAAGAAATTTCGTCGAGTTGAAAGGCAGAATTAATTTGATCGACCTTGTCGCCATCGCTGTCGGACAAGTTCAAAACATGCAGAATCGGTTTTTCGGACAAGAACATGAACCCACGTAGGAGCTTTCTTTCATCGTCATCAAGTTCCAATCCTCGAATCGGCTTTTCCTCTTCCACGCAAAGCTTACAGCGCTTGAGCAATTCCAGCTCTTTTTCAAGGACAGTATTTCTTTGTTTCTTTAGATCTTTTTCAAGCCTTTCCAGCCGCTTTTCTATGATGGAGAGATCGGAAACAAGCAGTTCCAGCTCAAGATTAGCTATGTCCCGCTTTGGATCAATATTCCGCTCCGCGTAGGAGATCGATTCATCCGCAAACGCCCGGACCACATGGACCAAGGTGTCCCCGTTTCTTAGGTTGCCCAGTTGGGTTGCGTCCTTGGATTCACCTTTGACCAGTCCCGCCACGTCGAGATACTCCCTACGCCAGTGAGTTTTGATGATGATGAGACCGCCAAAAATGTTGGCGATGGCAGCTAGGAGGCCAAATAGAAGGCTAGTTGAATTCGGGCCTTAGTCAGGATCTTAAACAGAGTGGTCTTGCCCACCTGGGGGAAACCAATTATTCCGGCCTTCAACTGAATTCTCCCGTAATCTTGAAAGCTTCAACCCTGCAGTCAGTCTCATAAGGACGAGCTTTTGAGATCTCAATGACAGGACAAGGCCGCTTATATTAACACATCCTTCGAGTGCGTCAAAAAGTCGCGTAAGGCCGATGAATGCCGTGTCCTGCAAAGAGACTGGCAGCAACCTTAGGAGGACAGATTGGGAGGCCTTTTGGCAACCTGTATGGTAAGGGGATTGACAAGAAACCTAGCTGAATAGCTGCGCCGCTTGCGAACGTTTTCCGTTTCCTGGCCAATTGTTTGCCAAAACAATGGAAACGAACTACCTCACCGTATGT
>QHZQ01000510.1:0-4557 GCA_003224725.1 Acidobacteriota bacterium
AAGCCCTGGCGAGGGCCTTCCAGGCCCTGGGAAAGAGCGAGGAAGCCGAGAAGGCCTTTGCGCTCTCCAGCCGGCTCAGGAGCGAGGACCTGGAAGCGTCGCAGTTGCTGCATCTCTGTCGTCAACAGCTCGAAGCCAGAGACGTGGGCAAAGCCATTGAGACCGGTCAGCGCCTGTGCCGGCTATCGAGTGTTGAACACCTTGTGGAGCTGGGTGTCCTCTTTGGACAGAGTGGGCTGGTGGAGGAGGCGCTCGAGCCGCTGCAAAAGGCGGTGTCCCTGGATCCGAACCGATTCGAAGCCCGTTTCAACCTGGCTTATGCACTGGTGAATCTGCAGAGACACCAGGAATCCGAAGAGCATTTGCTCGAAGCGATGCGACTCAAGCCACAGTCGTTTGAAGTTCACTCGCTGTTAGGTGTGGTTCGGAGCCATCTGAAAAAAAACCTTCCCGCCATTGAGAGCTTCCGCAAAGCAGTGGAGCTGCAGCCAAACGATTCCAGGATACCGTCACTATTGGCGCTGCAATACCTTGAAGGGAGCTACTACGAGGAAGCAATCCAGTCTCTTTCGAAGGCCATCAAGCGAAATCCAGCGGATCCCACACTACGGTTTCTGTTGATCCAAGCTCATCACAAGAATCAGGATTCGGTCAAAGCGCTGGAACAGGCGAAACTGGCTGCCAAACAGTTTCCGGAACTGGCCAGAGCTCATTATGAGTTAGGATTTCAGTTGGCGAGCTTTGGCCGGTTTGAGGAATCGAAGCCGGAATTCGAACGGGCGCTGCGACTCGATCCGGCTTACCCCGAGGCGCACTATTCTCTGGGCGATCTGCTGCTCAAGCAGGGCCACAACGGCTTGGCACTGGAACACTTTCAGAAGGCCCTGGCCGGCAATCCGGCCTTGATCGAGGCGCACGTCGGGCTTGGCAAAGCCCTGCTAGCGCTGCAGAGGCATGCGGACGTGGTTCGTGAAATGGAGAAGGCCATCGCGTTGGAACCGTCGGAACCACAATTGCGCTACAACCTGGCTCAGGCATACCGAGGGCTTGAAGACCTTCAACCGGCTGAACCAGGAGCGGATGAAACAGAAGGATCGTGAAGTCCCGAGAAAGTTCCCTCGGTAGGCAGGTTGGTCTGAAGACCTGAATGGATCAGAGATTGCTGCTGGCTTCCAGCATCCTTGCCGTCACGCTTCCTGCTTTCCCTCGTTTCGAAAACATTGGGTCGCGGGCCCGCCTGGATTTCAAACTCACCTCGGGCTCTCCTTCAAAAGCACACATTCTCGAGTCGATGGGTGGAGGCGTCGGCCTCATCGACTATGACAACGACGGCTGGGTTGATGTGTTTCTGGTGAACGGCTCAACGTTGGAAGCTGAACGTGCAGGCAACAACAAGGCCACCAGCCGCCTCTTTCGCAACAATCACAACGGGACTTTTACTGACGTGACTGACAATCAGATTCTGACCATCGAGGAGAAATGATGCCGGAAGACCGAGCCAAGCACCGCCGGCGCCGGGGTTGGGTTCGCGCACGCTGGACGTTTTTTGAAGGTAGGATGCCCTCTCCGAGCGGCGCTGAGCTGTGTGGAAACGCCGCGATCGCCGCTGAGGACGGTGGCTCCAACGTTCCTGGTACGGATGCCGCGCTTTTTGCGGCAGGCGGTCTTGCCTCGCCTGGAAGTCCCCCGCTTCCACCCGGTCGCCCGTTGAAGACGGCGCTCTGGTTTCGAAAACAGTGCGGGCTTTTTCGGAAGGCTATCCTGACCGGCGGAGTGATCGTCGGACTGCTGGCAGTGCCGATGCGCGTGAAGGCCGCAGATGCACAGAAAGAACCTGCAGCGTGGGAGCAGCAAGCGCGAGCCGCACTCGAGAGGGGCGAGGTGGCAGAGGCACAGAACCTGGCTGCGCAGAAGCTGAGCGACCCAGCCTCAGCCGCGGTGGCGCATTTGTTGTTGGGTGTCCTCGATTTGAGGCAGCAGCGTCATTCGACAGCAGTCACCCATTTTGAAGCTGCCAAGGCGCTGGGGGAGCAGCGAGAAGAATTGTTTCTTTGCTGGAGTGAGTCCCTGCAGAAGCTGGGGCGTCTTGCCGAGGCGTGCCGGCTCTTGGAAAAGGAACTCGAACAGAACCCCTCGCTGCCTGCCCTGAACTCGCGGCTGGCCGATTTGTATCTGGCTCTTGGCAAGCCCAGGCAGGCGTTGCGCTATCTGGAGGAGGTCTATCGGCAGGGAAGGCCTAACGCTGCGGTCACCCTGCGGCTGGCTTCCGCCCGCTTTGCCGCTGGTCAGGATTACCGCGCCGTGGAACTCTTGGAACCTCTTGTGGGAGCGGCGTCGTCAGCGAACTTGCTCCTGCAAATCGGCAAGCTCTATTTCAGAAACCTTCTTTATCGTAAAGCTTTAATTCCGCTCCAGAGGGCGTGGGAGCTTTCGAAGCCTTCTTATGAGGCCGGCATGTTTCTGGCTCTCACTTTCTTTCAATTGGGGGAGTATGCGAGCTGCGCGGGGTTTCTGGACCAGATCAAGCCCGATGCAGCGGAAGAGCTTGACTACCGCACCTTGAAAGGTTCAGTGCTGGCGCGCCTGGGAGAATGGGAGCGCGCTCGCCGAGAGCTTGAGAGGGGAGTTGAGGCGGCTGCCGATCGCGCAGATGGCTATCTGAACCTCGGACTTTTCTGGATGGAACGTGGAGACCGGGAAAAGGCGTGGGAACTTCTCGAGAAAGGGTCTTGGTTGATGACTCCCGGAACGAAGGTCGTCTACACGTTTGATCCGCGGCAAACGTGCGACGGGCTTGTGCTACCCAAAGGCGACGTGGCAGTGAACAAAGATCGAGCCCGGTTCTTCGCCGACTTGGCGGAACGTTTCCACAAGGTGCATCATTGGACCTCGGCCCTGGAGTTGTTTCGGGCCGCGCTGGAGGCCGATCCGAGACTGAAGGCGCCTTACGCGGGGATTGGACTGATTTGCCCGGAGCTGGGCAACCCTGACGTGGGCCGCAGTTTTTTGGCGCAAGGGGTCGACCTGTATCCGGCTGCTGCCGACCTTCGGTTTTATCTGGGAACGGTTTTGTCTGCACTCGGCCGCCACGAGGAGGCGCTGTCGAGTTTCCTCAAGGCTCTGGAACTCGGCGGCCCCAATCCGCCTGCCCGTCATTGGCTGTTCCTGGGTATCGCGCAGGCAGCGGGGAATAAAGAGAAACACGCGGAGGCAAAGGTTTCGTTCTTGCGGGCCGTGGAAGCAGACCCCCAACTGGCCCTGGCTCACTACGAGCTGGGAAAGTGGCATCTGAAAAACGGTGATCCCGAGGGGGCAGAGAAATCGCTGCAGCAGGCGATCGAGCTGGATCCTCACCTGGTGGGAGCTTACTACCAGCTCGGCATCGCTTGCAGACGCAACGGCAAATCGGAAAGAGCCCGGGAACTGATGGCTGTGTTCCAGCAGAAGAAGGCACTGCGCGAGCCGTCTTCCCGCGCTGTGCCCGCGCAGGATCGTCTAACGCGAGAACCGTAACCTACGGAGCGTCATATCAAGGTCGCCGTTCTTCCTCCTGAGTGAACACATGCAAGAGAAATCACGAACTCTCGGCAGAAATTTGCTGTTCTCGATCCTGGCGTGCGGGTTCGCGATCGTGTTTCGAATGGGACAGCCGGTTGCTTCTCCTGAAAAGGAAACGAACCCGACTTTTGTGGACGTGACCGCGCAAAGCGGGCTCGCAGCTTTCAAGAATGCGCAAGGAAGCCTGGCGAAAGAGCACATCATCGAAACAATGGGGGGAGGGGCGGCCTTCTTTGACTATGACAAGGACGGGAACCTCGACCTGGCGCTGGTGCGCGGTTCAACGGTTGAGCAGTTTGAAAAAGGAGGCAGTCTGCTCTGTGCGCTGTTTCGGGGGGACGGGCATGGGCGATTCCAGGATGTGACTGCTGCCGCGGGCATCAAATCAGTCGGGTGGGGAATGGGAGTCGTGATAGGCGACGTGGCAGTGAACAAAGATCGAGCCCGATTCTTCGCCGACATGGCGGAACGTTTCCACAAGGTGCATCATTGAACCTCGGCCCTGGAGTTGTTTCGGGCCGCGCTGGAGGCCGATCCGAGACTGAAGGCGCCTTACGCGGGGATTGGACTGATTTGCCCGGAGCTGGGCAACCCTGACGTCGGCCGCAGTTTTAGCGCGGGGCTAGCTGCACGTATCGCGGTTTTGACGTTTTCTGCGGACCGCGCGGCCTGCCGGGCGAACGCGACGCCCTCTATTTCAATGACGGCAAGGGACACTTCCAGGATGTGAGTCAAGCGAAGGGGATTGATCCCGAGAGCTTGTTTGGCATGGGTGTTGTGGTTGCTGATTACGACAATGACGGCTGGCCTGACGTCTTTGTGGCCAACGATCTGACTCCGAACCTGCTTTATCACAATCTCGGGAAAGGAGTCTTTGAAGAGGTCGGTGTCTTGGCGGGAGTTGCCTTCGACGAGAACGGTGTGGAAGAGGGGTCCATGGGCGCCGACTTCGGAGACTTTAACAATGATGGCTGGCCCGATCTCTACTATACAAATTCT
>QHZQ01000510.1:4603-5021 GCA_003224725.1 Acidobacteriota bacterium
TGCTCTCGGGCATGGAGAGACAACCTGGCTGTACGTTGGGTGGGGAGCCTTCTTCGCCGACCTGGACAACGACGGCTGGGAAGAGATCTTCGTGGCGAACGGCCATTTGTATCCTCAGGCGGATCGCTTCGACATGGGCCTGAAGTACAAGCAGCGGCCGCTGCTGTTTCAAAACCAGCAGGGGAAAAAGTTTGTCGAGGCCCAGGACCGGTGGGGGCCGGCGTTGCAGAGCCCCGGGCTGGGGCGGGGCGCTGCCTATGGAGACTACGACAATGACGGCGACCTGGATGTGGTTATCAACAATCTCGATGGCGCGCCAACCCTGTTGCGCAACGACGGTGGAAACCGGCGCTCCTGGATCATCGTGCAATGCGAAGGAACTCGGTCAAATCGTTCTGCCATTGGGACGCGTCTGGTC
>QHZQ01000516.1 GCA_003224725.1 Acidobacteriota bacterium
GAGAAGCCTGTTCATCTGGCCTGGGACAAAGAATCCCTGGAAGCGATAGTAATCCTGCAGGGTGATCGGATCGAACTTGTGATCATGGCACTGCGCACAGTTCATGGTCAAACCCAGCGTCACGCTGGCGGCGGCGTTGGTAACGTCCACCAGCATGTCATTACGCTGCACGGATTTATCTTCTTCGTTATTGTTTAGCCGGCCCGAGCCAAGGAAACCGGTGGCTATTAGATTCCGGTCGGAATAGGGGACGATCTCATCCCCGGCAATTTGCTCTCGCAGGAACTGATCGTAAGGTTTGTCCTCATTAAAGGCATTCACCACGTAGTCACGGTAGCGCCACGCCGAAGTTCGCAACTCATTGGCTTCATATCCTTCCGTCTCAGCCCAGCGCGCCAGATCTAGCCAATGGCGTCCCCATCTCACGCCGTACTGTGGCGAAGCCAAGAGTTTATCGACCAGTCTTTCATAGGCATTGGAGGAGGCATCAGCGAGGAAGGATTCAATCTCTTCTGGAGACGGTGGCAGGCCGGTCAAGTCCAGGAAGAGCCGGCGAATGAGCACTCGCCGTGAGGCCTCAGGGGCTGGAACAAGTCCGCGCCCTTCATGTTGAGCAGCTATGAAAGCATCGATCGGGGTCCGAACCCATTTGTTATTTTTGAGCTTCGGCTCCGAAGGCCGGACCGGACTTTTGAATGCCCAATGGTTGCGTTTCTCATTTACCGGATCCAGTCCATCCGGCCAATGAGCCCCTTGATCAATCCAAGCGCGCAATAAACCAACTTGCTCGGCGGTGAGACGGTCGCCGGCCTGTGGCATGATCTTATTGGGGTTGAGTCCGGCAACGAGATGGATCAGGCGGCTCTTGGCGCTGTCGCCTGGAACGATGACCGGACCATTTTCGCTGCCCTTGAGGGCAATCGATTTGACGTCGAGCCGCAAACCAGCGCGCTGCATCGCAGTTCCATGGCAGGCATAACAGCTCTTGGCAAAGATGGGCTGGATGTCCTTGACGAATTCTATTTTCCTGTTGGCCGCGGGCGGCAACGGCTTGGTTGCAGCTCCCGTCTTCTCAGCGGCAGGATGAGTATTGACGGGTACCCCAGATTGCGGCGGGACCTGCAACGTCACCCCATCCGGCCAGGTTGCTCCCTGATCAATCCATCCCCGGAGCAGGCCAATCTGCTCTCGCGTTAACGGATCACCAACTCCTTTGGGTGGCATTTCCATCCCATCTACCAACCGTGCCACGAAATGAATCAAAGGGCTCTTGGCGCTGTCACCCGGCATGATGTCGATTCCGTTTTTCCCTCCTCTAAGCGCACCTTCACGCGTGTCAAGGCGAAACTCACCACTCGGTTGTGCCTGGCCATGACATTTCAGGCAGCCATTTTCGAGGAGGGGCTTGATGTCCTTGGCAAAATCAACGGACGTCGTTGCAGCCGGTGGAAGTTTAGTCGTCTCAACCTTGGATTCTGCAGGAACGGCAATAATGGCAACTGCCATTGTGCTGACGAGAGAAGGGATAAGGAGGTAGACGGTTTTCCTAGCCCAACCAACTCCCTCTAAGATCGACATTTTGACTTCACTCCAACGTAATGCCTCAGAAGGTGTGAAAAAATTCAAACCGGCCGAGATCGGGAGGGCGAGGCTCCCGCCGAGCCTCATCGGGCTAAGGACTTGCTGGGGCGACGGCTCGCCAGGAGGCTCGCCCTCCCAATTTTTTCACACCTTCTCAGTTACGGGTGGTGAAAAGGCAAAAAAGGTGGAGCAGGCGTTCTGAGCACGCTAAGTGAACGTGCGACGGAGCGCGCGTTCCACCCTCTCTAACCGAGTCATTACTCACTCCAGCGCTAAAGGATAATACTTATCATACCTGTCGATACAGCGTCAATCATTTCAAGCGCTCCCTTTCCTCCAGCTCTCTAAATTGCTTAAACGCTTCAGCAGCCTTTTGTTCCTGGTTCAATCCCAGGTAGACCCGGGCCAACATATAGCGCGGTTGGGGAGCGGCAGGCTTTAGCTCAATTCCCTTAAGCAGCTCAACCAGAGCTTCGGGATAGCGTTTCTGATTCAAGTAGATCTGCCCAAGCTTCACGTGAGCTTCAGCATAGTCAGGTTTCGCTTGAATGGCACGCTTCAACAAACTCAACGCATGCTCCGGCACTTCCTCCTGACTGAGAAGGTCCGCCAGGTGGAAATTGGCAATCGCCAGATCCGGGTCGAGACGCACCGCCTCCTCCAAAGACCGCTTTGCCTGGTCGGGCTGGTTCATTTCTTTATGGATAAAGCCCAGCGAAAAGTGGGCTCGGGCGAGATTGGGTCCCAAAGCCACAGCTCGCTGAAACTGCCGAAGGGCATTGGGCAGATCGTGTTTCTGCATGAAGGTCTCACCCAGCAGAATATAAGGAAAAGCCTTATCTGGAGAACTTTGAACGTACTGTTGAAAAATCTGGATGGCTTGAGAATAGGCTTCGCGCCTGAAGAGTTCCTGGCTCAGCGCTTCCCAGGCGTCCTCCCGTGCCGGGTCGGCGGCAACACATTGGCGCAAGGCTTCGATGACCCGCGAATCTTTTAGCGCACCGTAAACGCGGGCCATCAGGTAATAACTATTGGCGTCATTGGGTCGTAGTTGAAGCGCTTCCCGTAACACATCGATGGCATCTGAATTTCGGTCTGAGTGGTAGTAAACGGTGGCTAGGGCGTAAAGCATTTCAAAGCTCGGCGCCAGATGCTTTCGAGCTTCTTGCAGTTCGTTGATCGCTTCACGGTAGAGCTGGTTCTCGACCAGCAATAAACCCAGTCTGAGATGCTTATCTGGATCGCTATCCGCCAAATTCGCAATCTGGTGGGTAATCTCTAACGCTTCCGCTCTGCGCTGCAGCTTCCAGGGAGAAAAGAAGCTCCAGATCCTGAGGATCGAACGACCGGGCTTTTTCAAAATGTTTGAGAGCCGTCGTATTCTCTTCGCGATCCAGATAGATTAACCCGAGTTGAAGATTTGCTCGAAAGCTGACATCCGCCTTGGCAGGTTTAATCTCCAGTGCCTTGTGAAATTGTTTGAGGGCCTCGTCAACCTGCTGCAAGCGGAGATAGACGCTTCCTAAATTCACATAGGCCAGCCCATAATCTGGCTTTTGCTGAATCACTTTCTGGAAGGTGTCCCGCGCCTCCTCGTATCTCTTCCGTTGAAACAAGACAACTCCCAGAGTGTGGCGGGCTTCCACAAAATCAGGCTTGAGCTGGAGTGCTCTGCCAAGTGCGCTCTCGGCCTGCTCCAAGGAGTTTCGGTGCAGGGCAATCTTCGCCAGGAGGTAGTAAGGCTCAGGCATTTGAGGCGCCATTTTAATGATGTTCCGGAACTCGCTTTCAGCAGCTTCCAGATTTCCGGCCTGGAAAAGGTCCAAACCTTTTGAGTAACGCTTCTGGAGTTCGGTCGTTTGCTGGTTCTGGGTGTGGTATGGCTGAACTCCAGGAAGGACCAATAGACCCATCAGTAGGCTGATTTGAAGTTTGGTAGTCATGCAATGTCTGTTGGGCTTATACCTCGGCCAAATGAGTTGACCTCTGCCGCCATGACTGAAACAGTTTTCGTCTCCTGACAAACTTCGGGAATAGGGCGCCCTTAGGATGAGATCGCACACATGGCAAGAAGGGCGACGTAGGCGCCACTCGGTTCGAGAGGATCAGAAATGAGCTTTCATTATTATTATTCCAAGATCTGAGGTAGACCAGCGTGCTTATCACGATAGGCCTCAAAAAGCTTCATTTCTTCCTTTGCCTCTCTGTTGCGGCCCTGGACCCTGTAGAGGAGACCCAGCTGATAATGGCCGCCGGCATAGCCGGGATCCACTTGGACAGCAGTCTGAAAGGATCTTAAAGCGTCGTCGCTCTTTCCCTGCTGAAGGTAGGCTTTTCCCAGATACGTATGGGCCTTCCCCGATTTGGGATCCAGACTCACGGCTTTCTGGAGGCAGGCCACACTCTCGGCAGTCCTCTTGCGTTTCAGAAGGAGTTCGCCCAAGTTGAGATAAGGCCATTTCGACTGCAATTGATGCTGTTCGTTAAGCTCAATGGCTCTCCTATATGCTTTCATGGCGTCATCAGTCCGTCCCAGAGCTTCCAGGGCCAAACCCATATTGTCGTAAGCCTTCATGAATTCAGGATCCACCTTGATGGTGGTTTCAAAAGCATGTAACGCATCGTTGATCCGGTTAACGGTGTAATAGAGCCGTCCCAGAAAATAGTGGGCCTCTGTGAAGTCGGATTTCTGCTGCACCGCCGTGATCCACTCCTGCTCGGCCAAGTCTAGCTTGTTCAGCTGGTAATAATTCAGACCCAGGACCTTGTGTGCTCCAGCGTTTTCCTTCTTGATGGTGACGGACTCCTGCAGAGCGGCGATAGAGGCAGTGAACTGGCCTCGCTTGTAAAGCGTATAACCCAGCAAGTAAAAGCCGTCTGCAGAACGAGGTCTGGCTGACAAGAATTGGTAGAGATGGTTTTCCGCTTTCTCCCATTGCCCTATCTCGGCATAAAGCCGCGCCAATGCATACTGGGCCGGCAGGCGCGTCGAGACATCTTTCATTGCTTCCAGGAACGCTTCTTCTGCCTGATCAAAATGGCGACTCTGGGAAAGTGAGAGGCCCTTCTGATACGGTGACGGTTCAGGGACCGCCTGAGCGGACGCGATGTGAAACCTTGCCTGAAAAAAGAGAAGGATGGGGAGAAAGATGGCAGCCCTATTCATAAATCGAGAAACGCCAAACTTCTTGACGAAGACCTTATACCAAAAGATCGTTCCGAGGAATTCATTGTCAAGACCGTGCGCAGGAGAGCCAATCATGCCGCCGGGCGGCACCAGCGAGCATGAAAATGCCATCTTGGATCGTCCCCCCTTTTCCAAGGGGGGACTTGAGGGGGGTATCCACCGTTGAATCAACGCTTGCAGGACCCCCCTGTAGTCCCCCCTTGGAAAAGGGGGGACGCGCTGAATCGCTACCAGTTCAATTTCTTCACACCTTCAGGGGTGCCGGGGGATGTCCTATGGTGAACGCGGCGCTGGAAACCCGAAGGACACCCCCCTACGCCCCCCTTGGTAGGGGGGATTTTCAGGAGAGCCATTCATGCCGCATAGGCGTTAATTAAGAACTGACTCCCAGTCCCCACGGAGTCTGATCCCAGCGGGGGTGCTGAATATAGCTCAAAAACTGAAGCGGCCAGAAAACAGTATGGTCCGACGACCTCCAGCGCCGAAGATCATGCCGAAACTACCACTGCTGAGGTCTGTATCGGGGTCCCCACGCTGGGTCCGGTTGAAGGCATTTCGAA
>QHZQ01000517.1:0-5738 GCA_003224725.1 Acidobacteriota bacterium
CCCGTCTTAGGCAGGTATAGATTGGCGGTGACAAACCCGTCTTAGGCAGGTATAGATTGGCGGTGACAAACAGGCCGGGCTGGCTTTCGAAGATTACCTTCTCGATCTTATATGCGTCGCGCTCAAGGGTGCCGACTACTTTGGGATTGAGTGGCGTGCGCTCGGGAAGGCCTCCGATGGAGCTGCGAATGCGCTCGCGGACTTCGGCCTGGCGGCGAATCACTTCATCCTTAGTGGACAACTGGGCGATATGCCTCTCGCGCTCTTCCAGTTGATAAAGTCCTAGTTTCATCAGATATCGGGAAAGCATTTCCCGTGATGCCGAGAACTCCGCTGATCCCTTCAACACGTTGAGATCTTCGCCAGATTGGGCTCCGGTCCGCCCCGCTGCCAAAAGAGCCAGTGCCAGTGAGAGAATTATCAAATGGCTAATTTGTCTTTTCATGAGATGATCCAAAATTATTAAGCCTTGCAGAATTCAGTCACGCTCATCCCGCTTACCGGGCCACCTTAGGAGCGGCACTATTGTGGAGTGCGGTGGCTGGACACCGCTTTCTTTGGTGGCGGCTCGACGCCACCGTCGGCCTTTGCCTGCGTCAAGCCGCAGGCTGCTTCAAAGCGCTGTCGAGCCAGCGCACTCCAAAGGACCGCCGCTCTTGCGCGTTTTTCTGACGATTTAACCGAGTAAGAGCACGAGCAAGATGATGTTTTGGCAAACAATCGCTCCGGAAACGGATGGCCTTAAGTTTTTCGAAATGAGGTCTGATGGACCACTGTCAAAACAACCTCCAAGGAAATCGGAAGCCTCGACATTATCTCTGCAGCAGTCTCTTTTGGCAATGGTATGCTTAAGTCGCATTCCAAAGTTGGGAATGCTCGCTTGGGGTCTTCGCGTGATCACCGAAAACGCCATGGCCAATGGTCAACCGGCCCGCTTGGCACAAGTTCAACGAGCCATTCGCTTGGAATATTTCACGGTCTTCTACAACCTGCTGGAGGGCATGGTTTCTCTCGTTCTGGGAGGCCTGGCCAGCTCCGTGGCTCTCATTGGTTTTGGACTGGACAGCTTTGTCGAGAGCTTTTCGGGTCTGGTTGTGCTATGGCGTTTTCGTGGCGAGGCGCGCGGCCCGATTGATGGAACCAGGCTGGAGTCTCGTGCGATCCTTTATGTTGGCTGGTCCTTCTTTTTACTTTCGGGATACATTCTTTTTGAATCCACTCAGAAACTCTGGCTTCAACTTAAGCCGGACCCCAGTCCGCTGGGCATCCTGCTGGCGGTAGTGTCGCTCATCGTCATGCCTGTATTGGCCCGTCGAAAATACCGAGTTGGAAAGGTCCTCAGGAGTCAATCCATGGTCGGTGATTCCAAGCAGACGCTAGCCTGTTCGTTTCTTTCACTCGCCCTGCTCTTGGGCCTAACGATGAATGCACGCCTGGGATGGTGGTGGGCTGATCCCCTAGCTGCTCTTCTGATGGTTCCCTGGTTAATCAAGGAAGGTAAGGAAGCCTTAAAAGGTGAGTCCTGCTGTGCCTCAAGACGCGAAGTCTAGCTTCGGTACTTTGACTGCGAGGGAGCAGCTATCCACTGCCAGCCAAGAATCCTCTGCCCGTTGGGACTTATCTCCCACCCAATGAATTTTTGGGAAAATTTCCATCAAAAGTGTAACCTTCTCATCGTAGGTGCCACTTACTCACCGGACTGACGATCGAGCGGTAGGTGAACAGGTGTCGGACACTATGATGCTGGCGGGCCAACCACGCGGATACGCTATGGCTCTGACGAAGAACACCGAGGACGTGATCGCGCGCGCCCGCCACGGCGATCCTGAAGCCTTTCGTCTTATCTTCGAGAGGTATGCTCGTCCCATCCTCAGTTTCATCTATGACCTGGTGGGTCAGCGCGAGCTGGCTGAGGACCTGACACAAGAAGCGTTTGTGCGGGCCTACCGGGGTCTTCACGCGCTTCGGGACGAGGCGAGGTTATCCACCTGGCTTTTTGGAATAGCCAGAAACGTGGCTCGGGAATCATTCCGTTCCCGCCCAAAGGACAATCGGAAGGTCGAAATGGACGATGACCAGGTAACCCGGTTGAAAGACGATAAGCTTTTGCCCGATGGCCAGTTGTTGAACCGCGAATTGAATGGTGTGATCCATGAGGCACTGGAAAAACTGGACGAAGATAAACGGGTGGTCTTCGCACTCAAGGTTTTTCAACAACACAGCTATGAAGAGATCGCCGCGATCACCGGCTTTTCCATCCCTAAGCTCAAGACCGATCTCCACCGGGCCAAAGCCGAAATGCGTCGTCGAATTCGCCCCTATCTGGAGGTAAACCATGAGATGTGAGGAATATTTGCTGCTAATTGAAGATTACCTCGAGGGTGGGCTGGATGAGCAGGCATCGAGTCGCCTGACCTCCCACCTGGCTGTGTGCGGCACATGTTCCGACGAATACCGCCAGCAACAGCGAGAACAAGAATCCTATGCGCACTACCAACGCCATATTGAGCTGACACCGTCCCTCTGGACTGCCCTAAGGAAGAGAATCGAAAACGAGCCTGGCCCAGTCCGAGGCCTGGGGTGGCTGCGCCAGTGGTTTACCAGCAGGCTGGCTGTTCCCCGTTTTACTCCAGCGTTCGCGGTTATGTTGGTGCTCATCGCCGTTGGGATTACGATGGCTGTCATGAATTATTTCAAGTCACATGGCCGCGGAGATGGAACGGAGGTTGTTCTCCAAGGAAACAAGACTCAAAAAGAGCCTCCGTCGCCAGCTTCCGGCAATTCTGTCCCCGCTGGTGATTCAAGCAAGCGTGGCTCACCATCCAGCTCCAACCCGGATAGCCCAGAGATGGCTTTGAACAAAAGCGGTGACGTGCAGGGAACAGGCAAAAACTCGCAGGCTTTGACCCCAAGGTTGGCTCAAGGTGTGACAGCAAAGCTCCCTCATAAGCCCACGGCCCAGGAACTGGTGCGCGAGGCCGAGCAAAAATATCTGGCAGCAATCGCAATCCTGTCCCGCGATCTTAAGAGTCATGGCTCTCAGCTTGATCCTCATTTACGAGCACAGTTCGAGAACGCTCTGGTCGCCGTTGACCGAACTATCGCCGAGACGCGCTTGGCTGTGCGCCAACACCCCAGCGATCCACAGGTTGTCCAGTACATGCTGACGGCCTATGCCAAGAAGGTGGAGGTCCTACAGGAGATGGCGAGCTATTGATATGAACCGAAAAACTCTCTTAACTTTACTCTTCAGCCTGGCTGCATGCACCTATACAGCAGGTTCAGCCCTAGGCGCAGCACCTGCCGCCCAAGTGCCTGGAGAGCAGGAACGCAAGCTTGAGCGGGGCGGCAAGGTCTCCGTACGAAACCGCGATACGATTCAAGCAACCGCCGTCAAGACCGGTCGAGACGAAACGGTGCGCATCAACATAACGGAAGACTCACAGCACGCCGGTGTTGTGTCAATCACTCCAGCCCTTGAGGGCCGTCGCGGCGGCCACGAAGTCCACCTGGAGGTGAAACTGCCGCGCTATGCTCAAATTGAATCCGCTAATGCCCACGGCGGAGACGTCGAAATCAGCGGTATTGAGGGCTCTGTCAACGCCAGCAGTGGCAGTGGCAATCTAGTCATCAAAAAGGTGGGCCCGCTGACCGCACATACCGGAAGTGGAGATGTTAAAGTTGAAGATGTGACGGGACAAACCAACGTGTCCACTGGTAGTGGCGACATCAGCCTCAGCGGCGTAGGCTCGGTGGAAGCTCGGGCCGGGAGTGGCGATATCTCTGTGAATGGAGTGAAGGGCTCTGCAAAGGTCCAGACGGGCAGCGGCGATGTGTCTGCCCGAGACATTAATGGTGATTTTATTGCTAAGCTGACGAGCGGCGACCTGGAACTGGAAAATGTGACGGGTTTGGTCAACGTCACGGTCACCAGCGGAGGGGTCAGGGTACACAACTCGGAAAGCGACGTGCGCGTCAATACGATCAGCGGCGACATGACCATCCAGTGCGCTAAAGGCCATGTCGAACTCAGCAGCGCCAGCGGCTCCATGTCATTGGCAGGTATCGGCGATGACGTCGAGGCAAGCACCACCAGCGGGGATATCAATTACACCGGCAAAATGCGCGCCGGTGGGCGCTATCGGATGAAATCGACCTCGGGTCAAGTACACATGGCAATTCCCGCAGACGCTCCCGGTTTCACGGCGACGCTCTCCTCCTATAGCGGCGAGATTGAGACCGATTTTCCTCTCAATGTTGAGTCATCCTTGCAACGAGGCCCGATCAATCGCCGTATCATCGGGCGTTACGGCGATGGACAAGCGCAAATCATGCTGGATTCCTTCAGCCAGGGAGTCAAGCTGAGCAAGGCCTCGGCTGGAGCGGTTAAAAATTGTAAGTGAGTCTGTGATGAGCCTGCACCACCGCGCGCTATGAAAATTAATCCCCTTCGCGGGAGGCGTGCAGGGGTGGGCTGTCCGACCCGGAAGGACCCACCCCGAAGGCTACGCCTTCTGCCCCTCCCGAGAGGGGATTTTTAGAGGAGTCGAAAAATGAAATATCGCCTTTTTGCCATCGAACTCATTGTTATTGCGCTCACGGGTACGGTCAGACCAGCTGAGGCTGGCAAGCTCAGCCCGCCGTCCCAGGACGAATTCCACTGGCGAGGACAAATTGCCGCGGGTAAGATCCTCGAGATAAAAGATATTAATGGGAGCGTGCACGCCGAGCCCGCCTCCAACAATGACGCTGAGGTTACCGCGATCAAGCGCGGCCGCCGCAGCGACCCGAAGGAAGTCGAGATCAAAGTGGTCGAGCATAATAATGGAATCACAATTTGTGCTGTTTATCCAAGCAACAATCCGGGCGAGCCTAACGAATGTCGCCCCGGTGAAGCAGGGCGAATGAATACTCGAAACAATGATGTATCGGTCGAATTCACGGTCCGCGTGCCCTTGGGAGTCAACTTTATTGGCCGGACGGTCAATGGCCAGGTGGAAGCCACTTCTCTAAAGGGTGACGTGGAAGCCCACACGGTGAACGGGAATGTTCACATTTCCACTTCCGGTTATGGTCGTGGAAAGACGGTGAATGGCTCCATCAATGCTTCGATGGGAAGCTCGAATTGGCCAAACTCGCTCGACCTTGAAACCGTTAATGGTAGTATCACCGTCACTCTTCCAGCCGAAACCAATACCCGATTTCGGGCCGAAACGGTCAACGGCAACATCTCGACGGATTTTCCTTTAACCATTCAGGGAAAACTCAATCCTAAGCATATAGAGGGAACCATCGGCACCGGCGGGCGCGAGCTCTCGGTCAAGACAGTTAATGGGAGCATTGAATTGCGGCGAGGGCACTAATCCACTCATTCTGGCTGCGCCATCGAACAGGCGAAAGGACATCCCCCCTGAAGCCTCCGGCTCTTTCCCCCTCCTATTACTCCTATTAAGGGGGATTTCGGAGAGGTCCGACGTCCCTTTCCAAACAGTCTCAAGCCATAGTCCCAAGTCCTCGCCTTTGCCTCCGTTCTTCCACCGGAAATGAGATTAACGATTATCCTAAAAACGGCAGTTAGCCACAGAGGCACCGAGACCACAGAGGCGGCAGATAAGGAGCGACACCTTGAAAAATTGTTACCCTCGGGGTGAGGATAAAGCATCCGAAAAGGCGCCCTCTTTCCCACTGGCTCTGTGCGCTCCGTGCCTCCGTGGCAATTCCAACTGCCTGATTTAGGA
>QHZQ01000517.1:5774-6300 GCA_003224725.1 Acidobacteriota bacterium
TCGATACACTGCCGTCTCAACCCTCATGGCTGTCAGACTTTGTCCTTCTGTTATAATTGCTTCGTAATGAGTCTCGATGGTTTTCATATTGCTGTCGGCAACTGGTTCACGAAGCAGTTTGCTGCTCCTACTGAGCCCCAAACAAAGGCATGGCCTTCCATCCGCGAAAGGCGACACACGCTCATTGCTGCACCCACCGGATCGGGCAAAACCCTGGCCGCCTTTCTGGCCGCAATCGATGATTTGGTGCGGCAAGGCACCGAAGGCGGGCTGGCCGACACCACCCAGGTTGTCTATGTCTCTCCTTTGAAGGCCCTGAGTAACGATATCCAACGTAACCTTCAGTTTCCTCTGGAGGGCATCCAGCAAGAATTAAAGGCCGCGGGGCTGGCGGAAGTCAAGATTCGCACTCTCGTGCGCACGGGCGACACGCCTGCTGCAGAACGCACCGCTATGGTCCGCCGGCCACCACACATCGTAGTGACCACGCCGGAATCGCTCTACATCCTTCTGACCAGTGAAGGTG
>QHZQ01000518.1 GCA_003224725.1 Acidobacteriota bacterium
CAATCCGGCTTGTCGAACAACGCAAACTCAATAGGGCAGGCAAGGTAAGGTACCTTGACACCAGGGGGCCGTCCATGGCAAGGCGCTCAACCCGTCCATGGGAGCGCCGACACCTCTTATCGACGGATTGGGGGGCAGGACGATGATACGCGAGTCTTCAAATTGAGCCGCAACCAGCCGCGCAATCGCTTTACGATTTCTTGACCATGTCTTTACCGCAACAGCAGCGCGGCGGTTGGGTGCCTTTGCAGGTTGCAGCCGCACCTTGGGTGATCGTAATTTCGCAGCCGCACTGCGGGTCAGGACACTTATAGACTTCACCTTTTTTGAATGGCATTTTTCCTTCTTCTTTTCTCTGCGGCGTGGCTTTGCCCAACGGAAGAAAATGCTCTGACTGTAGGGGCGGTCTATGACCACTCTTGTCCAAATTTGGAAACCTGTTTCGGGGATGTGCCTCTCCCTTTGGGCTGACGATTACCCACACGTGAGACCGGGGCTTCAACTGCCAACTCTCTGGTGTTTTGCGTCACGCCGGAGGCGTGCAAGGAAATTAGCCAGGGGTAAGCGAGTGTAAACGAGCGCAACCCCTGGTACCAATTCTCCAAGCACGACCGCACCCCAGAGGGGTGCGAGGCACCTCACCACAAGTACCTCTCGTCGTACTCCACGCCGCTTTCAATCCCAGCAGAACGTGGACATGATCTCCCGGCCCGCCGATCGACCGTGCAACCGCGTCGATATCTCGGATAATGCCGCCAATGTAGGCGTGCAGTTCCGCACGCCACGGTTCCGCAATGATCCGCCTGCGGTCTTTTGTGCAAAAGATGATGTAGTAGTGAAGGCTCACGTGGGTTGAAGGCATGGCGCGATTCCTCGCACCCATTCTGGGTGCGCCCTATTATGTCGCGTCTACCAGGGGTTGCGCTCGTTTCACTCGCTTAACCCCTGGCTAATGTCCTCTCACGCCTCCGGCGTGGACCTAGCTTAGCTAGCCGCCAATTAATAGTTGAGATTAGAGTCCCCGGTGTCACGTGTGTCCGAGCGTCAGCCCTTTGGGAGAGGGTGGCGCGAAGCGCCGGGTGAGGGCTTTTTCTTACTGTCATGACCCAAGTGTCATGCGCTTTGCCTCCTCCAGCCTTGGCTTTCCACATCACAGGAAAACCAAGGCTGGATCGAGGCCTTGACCGGGTTGCTCCTTATCAGAACACCAGCTTCAGTGCGAACTGGATTTGCCGCGAGGTCGTGGCCGTTTGGGTAATCACGCCTGCCGAGGGGCTGATCGCAGTGCCCGAAAAAACGACCTGTTGCGGGTGCGAGAAATTGGCGTGATTGAAAACATTGAACGCCTCGGCCCGGAACTGCAAATTCAATCGCTCCCTGATGGTGAACTTCTTGAACAACGACGTGTCGAAGTTGACCAGGCTCGGACCGCGTAACGACCCGCGCGCCACGTTCCCGAAGGTGCCGGCAGTCGGCATCCGGAAAGCCCTCGGATCGAACCATTGATCCGGTCTTCCCAAAATCACCGGCCCCTTAAAGTCCGGATTCCAGTTCGGCACGTCGGATTGGCTGGCATCGCCCGTCCCGCTGATATTGGAGCCAACCAGAGGTGTGAAGGGGAATCCGTCCTGAGCGGTGAATATCCCATTCCATTGCCAGCCTCCGATCAACTGGTTCATCATCCCGCTGGAGCCGCCCCCGAAGCGCTGCCCGGTCCCAAACGGCAACTGATAGCTGTAACTCGCGTTGAACTGGTGCTTGAGGCTGAATGATGCGACCCCTTTGTTCAGCCTCCGATAATGCGGATTGATCAGAGCCGCCGGCTCATTTTCGCCGGCAGGAGCCAGGAGGGCCGAATTCAAATCGAGCACTTTCCCATAGGTGTAATTCGCTTTAAAAGCGAGCCCTCTGTTTGCGCGCTTGACCAGCGACACATTCAGCGAATGGTAGCTGGTGTTGCCCTGATTGAACCACCCCACGCCGTTGGCCACATAGGGGTTCGGACGCGGCTCGGGCGCCATGTAGGTCGTGCCCTGCGGCACCAAGGCCGTTTGACTGACAGGCGTGCCAGCCTGGGTAACGCCGCCGCTGATGCACCCCTGCGGGTTCGAGCACACCTGGGGTGGGGAGGTGTTGACAGTCAACGTGACATTCGTGTGGTAGGACTCGCTGCCTACATAGCTCACCATCAGCATCATGTTTTTGCCGAGCCCGCGGTCCACAGCAAGACTCCATTGCTGAACGGTAGGTATTTCCATGTTTGGATCAACGACAGCCGGGGTATAGATCGAGCAAGGTTGACCTTGTGTCGGGCTACAGGTGGGTGGCAGTGTGGCTCCCCTCTGGAGCGGGATCAAATCAAGCAGTCCTCTCCCCGGCGCAAAGGTGAATTGCTCGCGGGCATTCGTGGGTGGATTGGGATAGATTCGTATAGCGAGGTTATCCTGAAGATCGTTATGGATTCCAAAACCAGCCCGCACTGCCCAGGTTCCCCTGCCGGTCGGGTCCCAGGCCAGACCCACGCGCGGCTGAAGCAACAATTTGGCGTTATTCCGGTCCAAGCATGAGTTGCCGACGACCGGTTCTGTCTGGATCACAAAGTTTTTGTCAAACCTATAGTTCGAACACCGGCCCCGGACTTCGTTCCACCCGTTGGTCATCTCGTCCCTCAAGCCGAGACGCAGCGTGAAATTCGAGAAGAGCTTCATTTCATCCTGGACATACCAGGCCCCTTCCGTGGAGCGGTATCCAGCCGGACGCGGATCCCGGTTGATGATAAACTGGCTCGGTTGATCCTGGAGCATGGCCAGCACCGTCGGGTAAGCGACGTTTCCTGCTGAGGCCTGACCCGCCCCACCCGCGTTTTGTTGTACCCGCTGCAGCCAAACGCCTGTGCTCCAGTTGTGCTTGCCTTTGGTGACGTGCAGGTCATCGGCGTAGGTGAAGTGGGTTCTAGCGCCCCAGTTGGCGTTTGCGCCGTTTGCCGGCGTGTAGGCGGACGCCACGACAGTCACTGCCCCGCCCCCGATGATAATCGAGCCGGGATTACCTCCAGGGAGAAACACCAGGTTTGCGGGGATCGGCACTCTGGCAGGGATTTCCATGGTTGCAAAATTACGGCTGAGTCCCATCGTCGCGGTATTCAGGACGGTGGGAGAGAAAATATGCGTTTCTTGCAAGCTAATTGTCTGGGGGCGTATTTCAGCGATCGAGACAAAATTCGGGTCCGCTTGGGAAACGTCCCTTTGCCCACGGTCGATGGTGTAGTTGACCGAAAGGGAATCTTTGTTGGACGCGGTGTAGTCGAAGCGGAG
>QHZQ01000508.1:0-3311 GCA_003224725.1 Acidobacteriota bacterium
ATCTTGCCGTGTTTGTAACCGTATGGTAGTGCTGGCTTCTTGTTGCGCGCTGTGTCGCGGTGTATCCCATAGCATAATTACCTAATCAGCTTTGGGAGCAGGGTGTCGGAGGTTCAAATCCTCTCGCCCCGACCAAACCCAGTAGCCGTCAGGGTTGAAAAGTGAACGAATGATGAAGTGAGTATGTGCTTTATCGGCTCCTCACTCCCTCGCCTTACCCCTCACGCCTCGCCCCTAACGTGTTATATGTTCAAGATCGCGCCCGTAGCTCAGTTGGAGAGCGCATAAGCATTCTAAGCATGTTCGAGGGGATTGCTTAAGTCGTTGACGGCCTAGGCAATCCCCTTGTCATTACTGGCGATTCGCAATCCCTGCAAGTCAGTCTGCCTCAGATGTCTTGACCGCTTTTCTGCCTGATTTTTCCCCATTTCTAACACTGTATTAACACCTGTTCTGCCACTTGGTCTTGGCCAGTTAAACGACTGGCATAGAGGGGGTACATTTGCGTGCCCACTCCCATGCCCAATGGGTTCCCTGGGGGGTAGCTCCACCGGGTGACAGCATTCAGGCTGAAAAGCGATTTTCGAAAATTTTCCAGGGCTGGCAAAAAGGAGGGCTAACTGGAAACCTGGTACCTAGCGAAGACGTGGTCTCGTACGGAAAAAAGAGAAAGTAGCGGGCTGGCGGAATACCTGACAGAAACACCCTATAAATGAGCCGATATTGTCAATCTGCCCTAGAAATAGCCTCGCACGTGATCGGGAAATAAGTGGCTCTTGCGTCCTCTGCTCCAACATTGCGGCTAACTTGTCCTCCCAAACTTTCACCCGAAACCTTGTTAGGTAAGGAAATAGCCCGTTTGAGGCGGCGAGTTGGAATCTCACGGGAGGAGTTAGGGTTTCGGGCGGAGGTACACAGAACCTATATTATTAGCCAGCCTGAGCGGGGGATGAAGTCGCGGACCCTGAGCGGGATTCTGAAACTGCCGCGTGCGTTGAAGGCCTCAGAGCGCAGGTTGTGGTGTGGGGAAGATAGAAATGGTCTTGGTAAGTCTGATAGTTCTCTGGCAACCGTCGGTGCACTCCATCCGCTGAATTTTGCTGAGGCAGTCAATGCCCGCATTCGTGTCGTTCCTGTCCCTGCGAGTCTCATTTTAAAAAAGAGAGCGAGGTAATTAAAGACTTATCGTCCAGGAAATGATTGCATTTTGAGTAATCGGAAATCCGGGATGTGATCAGGGTGCGGAATGAATGTCATGTCAGCTATCGCCATTTCGCCACTTTCACTTGTCGCCATGATTTTCACATCATATTTGTCTACTGGAATATGGCGATTAATATCCTCTGGCAGCGAAGCGACGTGAAGGAATGAATATCCTTCAGGACCTAAAAATAATCTGAATACATCAACGAAAATGGCATCCATAAATTGTGGATCTTTAGTGGGATAAACATTAAAGTTCGTTGTTCCGGAGCGGTCATGTCTCAGTATAAGATGACTGCCAATCGCATCGAAATTCTGCGGCTTCTTTTCAAAAGAAGTGAGTTTCACTTCTACATTCCTAAGGGTAGAATCATCGCTGTTGACCAATGCGATGCGATATGTGTACAGCCATCCGCTGGTGTGCGCTGCCTGCGACTGATCTACGCCCGGATTCACCTGCACCCAGGGTTCTCCATCACGAATCACAATGGATAATTTGCCACTCCTTAAATTTGTTCGCATATATAAGTGAATAGCCCATACACAGAAGCCCACAAACGCAATCCAAAATACCCATGTATCTGTGGACTTATTCGCGAGCCATGGGGGTACATTCTCAATGCCGAAATATATGAGCCAGGCTTCCACATTGGAACGGGTTTGCCGAGGGGTTACTGTCGAAGCCAACATGAGCAACCCAAGCCCCAGATTTGGGACTGATTTAATAACCCATTTCCAGTAAACTCGCATTCCGCACTCTTTGGAATAGAAGGATAGACGTGCGCACTACCAGTATTCCCCAATGGCACCTCGGATTCGTGAGAAGATTAACGCCCCAAGAATCCTGCCAACTTGGCCTGTGATCGTTATTGAGTCTCGGTGATTCCAGCCGACCTTCAGCATCCACCTGCGAATGTGAACGATTGGCCCAGGATATGCGCACGCTCTAGGTGGTAGAACGCCTCGTCCAGATAGTCGCGATCGTATGCGTGATCGCTGCATTCATCTCCCTGTCGAAGGTGTACCGTAAGTTCTGCGTGCATGCTTTTGCCCCAGGAGTTTCAACCAGACCTTTCTTTCGAGAGGACTTCGAGAGTACGCCGTCGAGGACGGAAACGACTTGGCCGGAGAAGTCGGCGAAAGAGGAAAATAGGGGAAAAGCAAGAGACCAGAACATGTCAGCCGTGGTCGTGTCACCATGTCCAGCTTGGGAGTATGAAGGACAGGGACATTGTACTGTCTTTTTGGTCGGCCTGGTCTATTCCTTCGTGTGACTGTTGAACGACTACCGCCGTATTGTGGGGCCTTGTGTAAGATGAGGGTGAGGAAGGAGCAGGACCGCCACGCGCCGTGCACGTGCTCCGTCTCCGCCACTCCCACGGCGGCACCGGCTGTGGATCAGCCCACAACCCTTTCCGTCCCTCTCGCGCTTTCTTCTCTAGCCCTTCCAGCACCGCATTCCCTGGTACATACTTCCGATACCACCAGTAAAATCCCTCCCGAATCAGCTCTCGATTGAGCATGCGTCCATCAAGAAGCGGCACATCTCCTAGTAGCCGGTGGCACTTGTTCAATGCTAGTATCCAGCAGTCACCCGAGGCGTTGAACCGATGTAAGGGAACGGGTAACCGGCAAATTTCGGTTGGCCGTCGATCATTTCAACGGCGTTGAGATAATTAAGGATCGGCGTCAAAAGGTGACCGTATGAAAACGTTTCAGGTGCGACAAAGCATTCATTATGATCTGATGATAACCGCAGGTACGGAACAGGAAGCGATTCTGAAGGCCGGGGGTATCTCATTGACTCAGTGGGACACCGAGATCACCGAGATCACGGCCGAGTTGATCGATGAAACGGAAGAATTGGACGAATACTGATGCCCAAGGCCTTTCTGGCGCCCACGATACGGGGCGTCCTCTTATTGGCTCTGATTTCCTGTGCGCCAGACTCGCCCGAGACACTCGCGAGACCCTGCTGGATATACACCTGATCAGACCCGCCCTATCCTTGTGGGGGTCGTGGGGGTTGGGGCCACATTCGCTCGTGCCTCCGGTCTTTCGCCATTCTCTGCCCCATCTCAATAATCCCGCCCAAGCACTCAAGCAGG
>QHZQ01000508.1:3343-4145 GCA_003224725.1 Acidobacteriota bacterium
TTGCTCAGAAGAACGTGTCAGTAGGCGGGCGGTTTGAATCAGCGATTCTGGTCGATCCAGCGCTTTGCCTTCCTGAGGGCAACGCTATCGGCCTCTTTACAACTCTTGCAGATTTCAGTTGATTCACCATTCACTGTCGTGAGCAGTTCTTGGTTTCCAACTGATTTCGATATGAGGGCCAGAGGCAACCAGCGGGCATCCACAAGGCTTTGGGAGCAAACTTTAATTTTGTGATCGCTGTATGGAACCCATTCGATCATAGTGTCTTTCTGATCTCCCACATGCTGGAGATCGTGGCTTACTCGACGGACATCCTGTCGCGTGTGGGAAGGTGGTCGCTCATAGCGTAACCTTGTCTACGTCAAAGGTTGCGTGCGGCTGCGCGATCACTCCTTACCGCACGCAATTTTACACACAGTTTGATCCATACTGCCTGGCCTGACTGGTACCCACTTACCTTCTTGTGAGTTGGTATAAACCACCGTTCCACTTCCCTTATCGCAGTCGAATTCCCATTGTTCCTCGGCAGTCAAAAACCTGATGCCCCCCACGGTTTGTACAGTCTTGTAGTCGGAGAATTGCCACATCTTCACCAGATTGCTGTTGCGGCGTATGGTGGCTGGATCCACGTATACAGTCTTTCCTGCTTCGTCGCGGTCACTAACTTTTACCCACTCCGCATACGCAGATCCACTACTCAGTAACAGGAGTGTTATCAAGAAGAGTCGTGTCATTTGAACCCTTCGGTAGGTCATGGTCGCTCTTTGCCTTTTGGCTTCCACTCTCGCGCCAGTTTTTGCGC
>QHZQ01000511.1:0-3223 GCA_003224725.1 Acidobacteriota bacterium
ACGGAGCCCTGCTGCACCACTGTGCCTCCAGGTCTCCGGGATCCTTTGGCGTGAGATTGGTCTGCTGGCTACCGTCAGCGTTCATTCGGAACACGGAGCAGTATCCCTCGCGGAAGCTCATGAAAGCGAAGTGCTGCCCGTTTGGCGCCCAAACCGCCATCTGGTCGAGCTGTGGATCATCAGTGAGGCGATCCACAGCGCCACTGTTCAAATTCATGACGTAGATGTCGTGATCCCGCCGAAACACGATTTGCTGCCCGTTCGGAGACCAGTCGGGGAACTGGTCGACTCCGGGGTAGTCCGTGACCCGCGTCGGGTTACCACTCCCATCGGCATTTATCATATAGATCTCAAAGTTACCGTCCCGGTTACTGTGGAAGACGATCTGCTGACCGTTTGGCGACCACCTCGCCCACCCATCGTTCGCGGGATGATTCGTCAGGTTCCGTACCTCGCCGCCCGAGCGATCGACGACATAGATGTCGTTGTCTCCGGATCGGTTCGAGGTGAATACGATCTGCTGGCCGTTCGGTGAGATATCCGGATCCACGTCCGATGCTGGGTCGTAGGTAACGCGGAACGGGTCGCTGCCATCCACGTTTATGACGTAGATTTCGTTGTTCCCGTCCCGCGCGCTGAAAAAGGTGATGCTTCCGGGTGGGCCGCCGCCTCGCTCGCCAGCGGCCGCTGGGACAACGCACAGCATCAGGCTAAGCGTGACCACACAAGATAGCCTTGGTCTCCATACCTTTGTTATCGTTGGCTTATTGTTCCTTTCGCTTTTGCTCCACGGGGAGACTGCTACTCCACATAATCCAAGAATTTGATTTTTCATAGGACCTCCTTTTTGGCCCTTTTTTGGTGATGGTGGAAGATAACCAGCTATCTGGTTTCACCTGGGTGGAGTCGCTCCTGCAACCAACAGCTCCGCCACTCCACTGCTCTCATTTAGAATGCAAGATTTCGGTCCAAAAAGGCTCACGCGAGCAAAAGTTTTTTTCGACGCTATTAAATCAGGTACAACAGGCACGGGCCCGGCACCGCTTTTCCACCTTTGTGTTTACAGATCGTTGCATAAGGGACTTAGCTGTTCTTTACAAGCTCGGCAGGGCAGGAGCCTTCCCCTTCCCCCTAGCCTAGGAGTCTGTCGGAGAAATAGCTTTTTTAACGAAGAGCCAAATGTTATTCCGACAAACTCCTAGCGTTCCTTGGTAGCGAAGAAGTTCAAACTTCGGTCAGATTTGTCAAGCTGCCGTCCCCTCACCCAGGGAGCTTTCTCAAAGCTCCCATGCCTCTCCCAATGGGAGAGGGTGGCCGAGCGACGGCGGTCGCGGAGGACGGGTGAGGGGTCCGTGGCCGATAGAGTCGCACTTCTCGGCGGTCTGAGGTTGCTCGCTACTCTTAGGAGCGTTGGTGTAGGCACCACCATGCTTCAGCCCTGAAAAGGGCGACGGACAAGGCGCTGTGCCTCGCCACTCCGCTGGGGTTCAGGAGGTCGTACCTGTCCCAGGGTTGCGCTCCAGCCTGGGCTAGACGCCGTCGCCCTTCCAGGGCTGAAAACTCACGCTAATCCTAACGTCCTCGACGAGGGGCTTCCCAAGGGCAGGTTTTTTTGGCAGGGCTGAATTTTCGAACCAGTGTAGCAGTGCTTCGCAAATAATCGTGGATTGCCTTTCAGTACCTTAAAATGGCACGGGGTAGTATCTGGCAACCCCTGTCAGTAGGATTGGCTGTCGGTTGCCTGCCGAGTTCCAGCACACCGCGCGCCAGTGTCTGGAGAAGGGCCGGGGGTAGTCAATTCGTGATCGAGGGCAATCTCATAAACCATTTGCAGCCAGCCCGGCTCCAGTTTCCTGCGATGGCAATAGAAGCCTTCACAGATTATGGAGGACGGAGAATCGAAGATCGAGGATCGCCAGAACGTCGATCCTCGATTCTCTATCCTCCATCCGCGATCTTTTCCCTTCCCCATCCAACCGTTTTCCTTTATCCTTCATCTCGTCCTCCTGCCTTGAGAAATGACCTCTATGAAAACACCCGTCAAGAGAATCGGCATCATCGCCAAGCCCAAATTGGGCACGGTTGCCACCGTAGTAAACCAGCTCACAGAATGGTTTGCCCTTCGCGACATCGAGGTGATTCTGGATTTGGAGACGGCCGCGATTATCGGAGAAAAGGAAAAGGGGCTTAACAAGTCTGAGGTCCCTTCCCAATGCGACTTGATCGTGGTACTGGGCGGCGACGGAACGTTGCTATCGGTGGCACGAGTCATGGATTCCAATGCGGTCCCTATTCTTGCTGTAAATTTTGGGAGTCTGGGATTTCTTACAGAGATCACCCTCGAAGAGACGTTCCTCACTCTGGAAAACATTTTGGCGGGCAAAGCCAAAATCCAAACCCGAATTATGATCGATGTGTCGGTCATCCGGGAGGAAGAAGGCTTTGCAAATTATCGGGCTCTCAATGATGCGGTACTTACCAAGGGGGCTCTGGCTAGAATCATTGATATCGACGTGAAAATTGATAACCAATTTGTGGCCACCTACAAGGCGGATGGCTTGATTGTCAGCACTCCCACCGGATCCACTGCCTATGCTCTATCGGCTGGGGGCCCCATTGTTTTTCCGACTCTGGGAGCCATGCTGGTTACCCCTATTGCCTCCCATACCTTGACCTTCCGGTCGTTGGTTGTCCCGGATACAGTCAGCATCGAGATGAGTCTGAAAGTCACCCAGGAATCAGTGTATCTCACTGTGGACGGGCAAGTGGGACTTGCCTTGAAAGGTGAAGACCGCATCCTGGTTCGCAAGTCTAGCAGCACGATCCAACTGGTTGAATCTGCCAACAAGAATTTCTTTGACATTCTGAGGCAAAAACTTAAGTGGGGAGAGAGATGATTGACAACCTAGGTTGGAGATTGAGGATTGTAAATTGCCAGTCGGGCTTGTAATTCGGCCGTCTTTGAAGGGCGGAGGTTTCACGTTTGAAAAAGACTCTGTCACAGAAGGTAACTCCCCAATTTGAAATTCAAAATCTGCCATTTAAGAAGGATTCCTTTTTTCAGCAAGTCTATCGCGTTGTCAGACAAATCCCTCCAGGCAAGGTCTTGACCTACGGACAAATCGCTACTCTCGTGGGCGCTCCCTATTTGGCTCGGCAGGTGGGTTGGGCCATGCATGGATGTCCGCCATGGCTTCCCTGGCAACGAGTAGTTGGTGCGGGG
>QHZQ01000511.1:3234-3902 GCA_003224725.1 Acidobacteriota bacterium
CTCATCAACTCTTTTTCAACCGGCGCAGGACCTTTCTTACAGCGGAAATTGCTGGAAATCGAAGGGGTACGCTTTAGTGGCAAGTGTGTCAATATGAAGGTTCATCAGTTTATTCCACCTAGAAAATCAAAGCCAAAACGTCAGAACACAAAGCGTCCTCGGGCCTCCGAATTCTAAAATAGCCACCTCTGCTTCCTAAAGCTTCCTAGGGGGGCATCAGAAGAACGAAGATTATTGTGCCTTTGAAGGAAGAGAATGCTTTCATTAGAAAGCGCCGGGAAACGTAACAGTGAGGGGGCGCCTGGCCCCTTTCATAATTTCATAAGCGGAGCCGTGAGAAAATTGGGAGGGCGAGCCTCCTGGCCAGCTGTCACCCCAGCAAATCCTTGCCCCACGAGGCTCGGCAGGAGCCTCGCCCTCCCGATCTCGGCCGGTTTTGAATTTTTTCACAGCTCCAGGCTTGCTAAGGGGGATTTTCAAAGGAGGCCTGATGCCTTGGGTTCAAAACTATGACCCTTTGAACAATTCCTTTTTATCTCCTGCCCTTGCTGCTCTGCCGACTGTTCTGCTCTTTGACCTGCTGGCGGTTAAGAAAGTCCGACCACACCTTGCCGGATTCTCCAGCGCTATGACTGCCGTAGCCATTGCCATTTTTGTCAATGGCATGC
>QHZQ01000511.1:3915-4428 GCA_003224725.1 Acidobacteriota bacterium
TAGCCGTCACTTCATTTGGTTATGGTGCTTTCTTTGGTTGGTTGCCCATTGGCTGGATCGTCTTAAATGGCGTGCTGCTCTACAATCTAACCGTTGCGACCGGTCAGTTCGAAATCATCAAGAAATCGGTCGGAGCCGTCTCTCAAGATCGACGACTACAAGCTCTGCTGATCGCTTTTTCGTTCGGAGCTTTCATTGAAGGCGCCGCAGGATTCGGAACCCCTATCGCGATTTGCTCTGCCCTCTTGGTTGGCTTGGGCTTCAACCCTTTTTATGCGGCCGCGCTCTGTCTGATTGCCAACACAGCTCCTGTGGCCTTTGGCTCCCTTGGCATTCCCACCATCACGTTGTCGGCCGTAACCGATCTCCCGCTAATGCCTCTTTCCCAGTTGACAGGAAGAATTCTCCCTCTAACCTCTGTCATAGTGCCTTTGTGGCTGGTTCGCACCATGTGTCCTTGGAGAGAGACCTTCGAAGTGTTCCCAGCCATCCTAGTCTGTGGCAGCTCTTTCG
>QHZQ01000511.1:4451-5822 GCA_003224725.1 Acidobacteriota bacterium
CCCCACCTGGTCGACATTATTGGCGGTGCGTTCTCATTAGTTATCCTGGCAATCTTTCTCAAATACTGGAAACCCCGGAAGATCTGGCGATTCGAATTCGAGCGAGGTCAGCCAGAACACTCGGGAGCCCATGACTACTCTCCTGGCGCCGTGACCAGAGCCTGGGCGCCGTTTCTCTTTTTGACCGTAATGGTCTTGTTGTGGGGAATTCCCGAAATCAACCGATTGCTCAATAAAGTGACAATCTCTGTTCGTGTTCCCTTTCTGCATCTTAACGTCTGGAAGAATGTCCCTGTGGTTCCGAAAGCCATGCCAGAAGCGGCCGTCTATAACGTCAATTGGTTGGCGGCCACCGGAACAGCTATTTTGATTGCCGCGCTTCTGTCAGCGCTATTCCTGCGAATATCGCCCAAAGACTTTTGGCAACTTTTTCACAGGACGTTCAAGCAGCTAATCATTCCTCTGCTTACCATCCCCAGTATCCTTGGTTTGGGTTTCGTGTCACGCTATTCGGGTCTTGACAGCATCCTGGGTCTGGCATTTACACGCACCGGCATTCTCTATCCGTTCTTCGGAACTCTCTTAGGGTGGTTAGGGGTTTTTCTGACCGGCAGCGACACTGCTTCCAATGCCCTGTTTGGCAATTTGCAAAAAGTGACTGCTACGCAATTGCGTCTCAGTCCCATCTTAATGAGTACAGCCAACAGTTGTGGAGGTGTCATGGGAAAAATGATTGATGCTCAGAGCATCGTCATAGGAACCGCAGCCACCAATCAGGTCGGCAGAGAGGGTGATATCTTTCGTTTTGTCGTCTGGCATAGCCTGGCCCTCGCGACGATCGTGGGGATCGAAGTTTTCCTGATTGCTTATGTCTTTCCGCAAATCATACCAGGGCCTTAGAATCGAAATGCAGTGACACAAACGACGTTGGTTGGAGTCGGCACTCCTAACCTGAATCGGTCCGAGCCAGATGGAACACCCTAAGCGATCCCATTCCGCCAAATTTACTTCAAGATGTGGCATGAGTGTGTCTTAAATACAATCCAAACCTCCTTATTCAGACTCAAGCGAAGGGACTCAGCCGCATTGCGGGTCAGTGTCACTTTAAAAGTGATACCGCAGTCAACCGTCAGATGCACTTCATAATCGAAGGATTCCATGCTGGAGATTTTTCCTAACAATATATTCTGGGCGCTGACACCTAGTGGTTTTTGGACTGCAAGGAGAATGTCACCACTTCGCAGACCCACCCGCAAAGGCTTACTGGCAGACCAGTCCGTGTAAGGAACCTCCACCCGGCATCCACCCAAGTCACAAGTCATCGTGCCCCGTTCCGGATTCTTCTCAATAATCGCTGCCTGGAAGATATTT
>QHZQ01000512.1 GCA_003224725.1 Acidobacteriota bacterium
AGATGCCGTCTCTACGAGGCTCAAGCGCCACAGGCCTGGAACACAGGGAATAACCCACTAATTTATCGCACGCCTCACCCCTTTCCTTTGTTCTTCCTAATTATTTTTTTTGCACCTCCTTTGTTTCCGGGGTTTCCAGGTCCAGTGCCCGGTCCATCATTGATTGGTGGGTTTCCGGGGGGTTGTGGATCGAGCCCATTACCCACTCCATTGTTTCCTTTTTCCTTTGGATGGGATGGACTTCTCTTGTGCCCTTTTTTTCGACGAGTGAAAAGCAGAGACGGGTCTGCAACAGCCGTTTTAATGTAAGACGGTCGTGACTCCGTGCCCAAAAAGATCTCATTATCCTGAAGCGCTCTTGGGTTCTGACGTTCCACCAGGTAGTCCGTCGTCAAAAGCTTCTGGACTGCCCCGGCGACTGAGCTCATCCCCCCGTGGCGGAGCAAGGGGTCCTGACTATGTAACCCAACTTCTCCCACCATGGCTGAAACGGGTTGCGGCTGAGCCAAAAAGTAAAGGGACAAAGTAAGACTAAATACAATACTTTGCTTAAAGAACGTGCTTCTCATAAAGTATTCTTCTCCTTTCCATTGAAAAAGATGATGTTGCTGGTGTTGCCTTGTTCCCCCACTTGCCGTTGTTGTCAGGGTGCTCGAGCCTCATTACCGTGCCAATCAAGTGGGCCGGCGAGTTTCGTAGCGGAGTATTGCCTTATCGAAGTAGATTCACGTTGAGCTGCAGTTGACGGTGACTTCCGACAACCAAAAGATTTCATCTCTCGGGTTGACACAAGGCAGAAATAGAGATCTTGCAGAAACCCTTTCATGCCTTTTTCCCCATCGCGAGGAGATTGCTTCTTAACGGAGATTCCTTTGGCCTGCCATAGTTGACCAAGGTCTTGACGGCCTCCACCTCATATCGTCGCCTCAACTGCTTTTCAAAAGAGAGAACCAGAGTATTGAGAAGCGATGAAAATTCGAAGAGCAGGCGATCTTTTTTCAGCGTGCGCCGAAGCTGTAGCTCTCCTAATTTTTTTTTACCAGCCAATAGTGGAATAGAGATAGTCCAGCAGTAATTCCGGTTGCTGTGTTCGTGACGCGACCAGGGATGGAGGAGCGGCGCTGAGCCATTCCAGCAGCCTGAGAATTGGCAGGTGCTGCTGTCGAACTCCAGGGCTTCCAGAGCTTTGATCAAAACCTGCCAACTTTCTTCTAAGGCTGGAACCTCTTCGAGCTGCTTTGATGCCTTGCGCATCAAGATCTGGTTAGCCAGTACTCGCCGTTGGCAATGCATGACGCGAGTGATGTACTCGTTCAACTCTGATAGCTCCTCATAGTGAAGCTGGCTGCTAAGAAACCACCCTAAGACGCCAGTTAGCACGGCCACCAAGGCGACAAGATTGCCAGTGGAGCGAATAATGAGAAGTGAGCCAAGCGAAAAGAGCGCTGCTAACGCATAGAGGGAAAGAACGGCGCCCTTAATCGTTAGTCGCTTCTGGAGCATTCGGTGGTGGATATGATCTCGATCAGGGACAAAGATGGACCGGCCGCTCAGGAAACGCCGCGCCACGGTCAGCGAAGTTTCGAGCAAAGGCAGGCCGAAGGCGGCGAAGGGCACAACCATAGCCAGCAAAGTCGAGCTCTTCTGCGAAGTGTAAATCGCCAATGTAGCCAGAACGAAACCTAAGAAAAGGCTGCCTGCATCACCCAGAAAGATTTTGGCGGGGGCAAAATTGAATTTCAAGAATCCAAGGAGAGCACCTGCCAGGGTAATCGTAATAATACAGACGAAATGATTCTCTTGCAGGAGAGAAACAATGAACACCGAAAGGGTCACAAAGAACGCGATTCCCGCCGCCAACCCATCCAGACCGTCAATCAGATTAAAAGAATTGGTTACCGCTACGATCCAGAGTGCCGTCAGCAAAAAGCTTAAGAGGAAGTTGTCGATCGCATATCCAAAGAGAGGTAAGGTTGTGATGCGAAAGCCAACCCACCACACCATCCCTGCTGCCGTGATTTCAAGGATCAGTTTTTGCCAGGGCGACGCACCTTTCAGGTCATCATAGAACCCAGCCAGCATTACCAGCATCGCCGGCAGGAGGAACATGGCCAGAGTCGGCCATTCCGATTGGAATCGGGAGCGCACATCGTTAGGGATCAGCAGCAATACGCCCCAGGTCGCCACTATTGCCAGAAAGATAGCCAGTCCCCCCATGCGCGGGATTGCGGGGGGTTCCCGCTCCTTTTGCGCCTGCCCGTATGCACGCAAATAATGCCCCAGTGCCGCCATCGCGGGCGTTATGAGCGAACTAAAGAAGGCGGCAACCAAAAGTAGACCGACGTAGGTTCTCACGGTTTCGCGATGAGTAAGACGATTGTAAAGTCACAAAAGAGAAAAATTGTGGACACAGATGAACGCAGATAATAGAACTTGATTAACGCAGAGAAAAGTTAAGAAACGCGGCAAGAAAGGCGTTTGCCCCTCACCCGGCCTGCTGGCTACCCTCTCCCTCAGGGAAGGTGTGAAAAAATTGGGAGGGCGAGCCTCCTGGCGAGCCGCCGCCCCAGCAAGTCCTTGCCCCGTGAGGCTCGGCGGGAGCCTCGCCCTCCCGATCTCGGCCGGTTTTGAATTTTTTCACACCTTCAGGGCGAGGGGGAAGAAAAGTTTCGTTTTATTTCTCCTCGCCCTTTAGGGACCTCGAGGTCTTGGCCGATTGGCAACTGCTTCAAGCTCAATTAACTCGGGGATTACGGCTCAAATTGCCAGGTTTCAAGACCACCAAGCGTATTAACAAGGGGATGGGTGAGGGTCTTCCGAGTAGTGCTGAATGCTCCGATCAGATCCTCTGTCTCAATTTCGGCCTTACGTCTGCACAAGTGGCTTCTGGAAAACCGCCACGGAAGTGATGTGAGTATTGAAGACGGGCAGAAGTTTTTCCAGCAGCAGGTGATATGCAATAAAGGCGAGATGCAGCCCCGGAAGGAATGTCGTGTAATAGGGTTCGCCCACAAATGTTTCCACACTCACAACCTCAAACCCCACCCTCTCAGCCAATCGACGTATGGTTCGTGGACTGCTGAATCGATAGAACGTAGGGAAACCGTCAACTGGATAGGTATCGGAAGGCCTTCCCAGCCGGCGCACTAGGTTGTGAAAGCGCAGAGGGCTGAGGCGGGCTGCCAGTGCAATGTAGGAACGACCGTTCGGTCCGCTGACCAGCAATTTTCCACCTTCTCGCAGCACCCGGAAGCATTCTCTTAGGCAGTCGAGCGGTCGAGGGAAGTGCTCATCAGATCCACCGTGCCTGAACACAGTGGCAAGGATTAGGCATCGCCACAGAGCTTCAGTTTGCTCTGATTCACGTACAGTCCCGCCTGGCTTTTGTCCAGTGCGAACAAACGCGGTTTCGAAAGGCTTCGATCCAAATAGGGCTCCAAGTCCACGCTGCCCGCTCCCAAATGCACGACCACCTGCGTGCTTGCTGAAAACGTTTCCACCAACTGTCGAAACCGCATCCCGTAACGTGGCAGACTTCGAGGGAAGAATCGCTCATTAAGTTTACGGTTTTGGTCTCGGATGCGGTCTAAATCGAACCCCATGAGATTGGAACAAGCCAGAAAACAAATAGCAATCCGTCGTACGCTGTTTCCTTTTGCAACGTAACAACTGACAACTGACAACCGACTACCGACAAGTTATTGCGAAATCCCCTTCATGCGTAAACTGAGGGGTCGAGGATCTTTGAAAGTGCGCTAAGATTTGTTTGGCAGCAGATCTTACGGAGAAGTTTTGTTCTAAAAGCCGGCGGGAGTTATACCCCATTCTCTGGCGAAGGCTGGCATCTTTCGCCAGTGTGAGTGCGTGGCGGTGGAATGTTTCATCATCCCCGTTGAGACAACAGAGTCCTGCCTTAGTCTTATCCAGTAAGTCTCTCAAATCGTTGCCCGGATTAATGCTGGCCAGAATAGGTAGCGAGGAGTACATGTAGCCCAATATTTTCCCTGGGAAATTCTGCGTCTGCAGCCTTCGATCCAAAGAAACCAGACCCACATCGAATTCAGAAAGCATGGCGAGGTACTCTTGTTGTCTAACACCAGGGAGAATACTGAGGTTGGCCAGCTTTCTTTCGCGAGCTGATGCTTTCAGGCGTCCCCACTCGCTTCCGTCTCCGACCAGCAGGAGATGAACATTCGGTTCATTCTGGAGATTACAGGCCAAACGGATGATGTTGTCCATATCTTGAGCCTTGCCCATATTCCCCCCATAGAAAAATACGACTTTCCCCTGCAAACCGTACTGACTTCGATAATGTGAGAAGACGCTTTCAGGTTCATGCAAGGTTGTCCAGTTGTAAAGGACCTCAAGATGATAATGGTGGCCCGGCAACTCTTTGCCGAAGTATTCCAGGTTAGCTGGGGATTGGACACCAATGATGTCCGCCGCAGCATATTGATCGAGTTCCTTCTGACGAAAGAATCGGTAAGCCCATCCTTTCTGTAGCACTCCGGCGTCTACAGCCCATTGCGGAAAAATGTCCCGCAGGATTAAGTACGCAGGACATTTCCAGAGCAATTTCAATTTATGAACGAGAGGGCCAAAGAAGATGCTGGGCGAATAGAAAATGATCAGCTCAAAGGATTGCCCCTGAAAGAAGGGTTTTCCTTTTCGCCATAAACTTGACGACAGCCGGGCTTCACGCCAAGCTCGGACGATGTTGGGTACTTCCTTAATTTTTCCGGTTCTAATACGGGCTATCAACAAGCCCTCCTCCTCGGAAAGCTCTAAGGAGTTCTTGATGGAGTCGGACGGAGTCACGACAACAACCTCATTCCCTCGTAGCAGCAACTCGATACCTAAGTCGTGAATCAGCTTGGCACTCGATTTCGAACTAGGATAATAACAATCGACAACAATAAAAATGCGCATTGTGCTCTCTGAAAATGGGAAGAATAAAAACGGCAGTTACCCACAGAGACACCGAGACGACAGAGGCGGCAGATAAGGAGCGACATCTTTCAAAGGTCTTGAAAAATTGTTACTTGGGGTAGGGATAAAGCATCTGAAAAGCTGCCCTCTTTTCCACTTGCTCTGTGCTCTCTGTGACTCCGTGGCAATTCCAACTGCCGGATTTAGGATGATGGGCGGGAATGATGCGAGAAGCGAGTTCAGACCTTGGTTCTGCTGAATTTCATATTCTAAATTGAGCCACATCGTCTGAGAGGGGAGTCTGAAGAGGCACCATCTTGCCGCATGGCATTATTCAGTCATTCCACCGGTTCCAATGTCGTGTGCTTTGACTTAGAAACGACGTCGAGACTGTCCGATTGCTTGAGAGGAATTTGATGGGATCTTGCCAACCACACCTTTTCCGCAAGGTCAGGAATATGGAAGCCCAGGAGTATGCGGCAGACTGTAGCCGCCACATGCTTGG
>QHZQ01000513.1 GCA_003224725.1 Acidobacteriota bacterium
TCGATATCCAGAGAAGTGATTCAACCATGTCGGTTCCATCCTCTTCCGTTATGCCGCGGCGTCATGCCGTGGCGTGGGAGCCGGGCGCAGGGGTTTCACTGAGTGTGCTCGCTGCCACGCCTCCAGACCTATGGTACGGATGGCTGCGCCCGACAAAGCCATCAAGAGCCAGAAATACCTGGAGTAGGACAGATGCAGGAAAACACCCGTTGCCAAATAAGCAATGAGAGCGAGCAGAAAGGCGGTTGCCAGATTAGCCAGATCGGGATAGCGCTGGCTCCAGCGGACTCGCAATTGCCATAGTTGATGCATCAGCACCCAGACAATCGCCATGAAGGCGGTAAACCCCATCAAGCCCGTTTCTGCGGCAATCTCCAAATAGAGACTATGGGCGCGATAATCTTCGTTTTGATGAATCAAAGAAAGCGCATTCACGAATTGCGTGGAATAGAATTTGGCAAAATTGCCCGGCCCGACCCCCAGTACGGGATTTTGTAGAAAAACCCTCAAAGCTGCCAGATTCTGGGCAACTCGACCGAGCACAGCCTCATCGGGCGCCTCCGTAGTCTTGGAGAACAAGCCACCAATGCGGCCCAGGGACTCCATCCGCACGACATAATCCGGTGCCGCGACCAAAACGAGAACGGCAAATACCAATGCGATGCTGAACACCTGCGAGGGCTTTAGATATCGCATAAACGTCATGATGAGGAGCAAAAGGACAATCGTTAAGAAGCCCATGCGCGAAAATGACAGCAAAATACCAACTAGAATGAGACCCGTGAGGCCGGCGGCCGCCAGTCGCAAGAACCGCGACCGTTCTCCCCAAAACCGAAAGATGGCAAGGGGTAGTAACACTACCATGATCTGGGCGTATCGATTAGGCTCGCCGATTAGCCCAGCCGAACGGGTCCGGACTATCTTCTGTCCTCGGCTTTCATCGACTGCGAATTGTCCCTTTTGCTGGGCAAACCCGCTAGTGTTCTGGCCGTAAGCCTGGCCTTCATACTGAATTCGAGTCCCTGTTTGAATGTGAGTCCCGGTTAGCTCCCAGAAGAGGGAAAGGGCCCCCATCAAAGCGCCAGCCAGCAGTACGCTCCAAATCACTCGCTTCAAAGTTGTGAGCTTGCGAATCACATTAGTGACCAGAAAGTAGACAAGCAGACCCTCTACCAGGAATTGGCCCATCCAGCCAAGGGCAACCATTGGGTCTTTGGCCAGAAAGGAGGAGGCTATCAAACAGGCAAGAAAAACCAGCATCAGCACGAAGCCACGATCCACGACTAACCTTTGGCGGCGGAGGATAGTGTAGGTGAGCAACGGGATAATGAGGGGCAAAGCCACTGCCGCAGCCAGTGGTTTCGGGACGCCGTAAAACTGGTGGGCAATGGCAGCGAAGTTAGCATACAACACAAACATGACGGCCAGAGTTGCGAGCTCCGGCTTAAACACCAGAAATGTCAGCGAACCCATAACGACGACCACAACCAGGGTGAGGACCATACCCAGCTTAAGCAACAATACCCCGTACGCACCCAGAGCGCACAGCCAGATTGCCATCATGATCGTTTTGGGACGGTTAATCGCAATCAGGCTTGGCAGGTGTATTCTCGGGTTTGACATACGAGTCCTCCCTCATTCAGGTAAAGATCAACCGCATCAGAGGCAGCCGCTGGAGTTCCGGAAACGTATCCGCTATTTTAAGATTCTTCTTACCCATGGAGAAGACGAACAGGGTGCCGAGACTCGCCAGGGCTAACGCCACATAGATCCTGCTGGGACAGAAAAACTGGACGAAGAACAATCCCAGGGCGCTGAAGACAATGATGAGGTAAAGGGACAGGTACTTCCGTTCAAAAAGATGAATCCCCGGAGCCTGGCGCAACCCCACCTGCAGGAGTATGTTTTGCAGGATTATGGTGCCCGCAGTGCTGATGGCCGCTCCCAAGGCGCCGTAGCGAGGAATCAGCAGCAGGTTCGCGGCGACATTGGTGATGGCAGCAATGAGGCTGATCGTTACGACGTAACGCACCTTCCCCAGGACTCTGAGCGTTTCACCATTGAAGCCACTCAGAACGTTGGAATAATACCCAAGCGACAGCAAGGCCAGGATCATGCCGGACCGCTGGTAGCGCACTCCATAGAGAAAAACGGTGAGCGGCTGCGCCATCGAAAAAGTCAGGGCAAAAATCGGGAACGAGAAAACCGCCATCCAGACGGCCATCCGCCAGTAGAGGGTGTTGATGCCGGCGTAGTCACTTTTGGCGAACAAACGGGCAGCCGAGGGTGTGTAAAGCAGTACGAAGATTGATAAAACCATAGTGTTCAGGCGGGCCGCCGAGAGCACGACGCGGAAAGCGGCCACCTCCGAGGTGTTGTGAAAATGACCCAACAGGAACACATCGACCGCCGAATGCATGGCTACCAGGTCCGAGATCAGCACTGGAATGGTAAAGGCGAAGATCGCTCTTGCGGGGGCCTGCAAGGTCTTCAACTGGAAGTATTGGAGAACGCCTTGACGCTGCATCAGGCGCAGGAGCACCGCACTGTAGATGAGCACCCCCAGGGCGCCGCAGAACAGGTAACCATAAGCGAAAAGAGTCACGTCCCTCCGCTCTAGGATCAGCAAAAGAGCGACGCTGAACTTGAGCCCCGGGAGTAACAGATGACTGCAAAAAAAAATGGCGCGCGGGCTCGCGAAACTGGCGCAAAGACCTATCAACAATTCATTCAATGCCCCGATGGGTACCAGGAAGATCATGATGAGGAGCAAAAGCTTGGCCCGTTGATCGTGAATGAGAAAATGGGAGACCGGACTGGCCGGAGCATGAACCGCCACAATAATGGCCAGGCCGATGAGCACCGTGGTCCCCACCACCAGCAGAATTGTGCCAAATAACTTATCGTACTCGCCCTTTTCGTGATAGATAGGAACAAAGCGAGTGATTGCCCTCTTAAAACCGATATTGGCATAGGCCTG
>QHZQ01000128.1 GCA_003224725.1 Acidobacteriota bacterium
GTTTTGGCTAGCTTTTTCTTCTGAATCCTTCGTGGACTGGAAATCGAAACTATGACTGCCTTGCGAAAAAATAATCCTTCGCTCTTTTCGTTACCCTTGCTGTCTTTCTTGATCTTTGTCTCCGCTCCAAGCCAAACGAACGACAAGAGTCCTCACTGGCCGATGTTTCGAAAACATTTGCTGGATGAAGGTGCCAATGAATCGGCGGCTGTTGCGGACGTCAACCAGGACGGGCGTCTGGATATCATTTGCGGTGAAAATTGGTTTGAAGCGCCCAGCTGGAAAAAGCACCGCATGCGAGAAATTCCTTTTATCGAAGGTTACATCGATGACTTGAGCAACTTCGCCCTGGATGTGAATGGCGACGGCTATCCTGATGTGATTGCCAGCTCCTGGTTTAGCAAAAAGCTGGCCTGGTACGAGAACCCGCGCAGACATGATGGAGAGTGGTCTAATGTTCTGTGGAAAGAGCACATCATCGAGACCTATTCGAACTATGAACTGATCTTGCTCGTGGACATGGATGGCGATGGTAAGCCTCTGGAGATCCTTCCCAATTACGGGACCAGTGGAGACATTGCCTGGCTGGAACGCGCTGAGCCTTTTTCAAAAGGAGAGTGGATTCGCGACCTCGTGGGCGCAGTGCCTGGGGCTAAAGGACTTCACGGAATCGGCGCGGGAGATCTGAACGGTGATGGGCATCCGGACATTATCACGCCACGAGGCTGGTTTGAGTCCCCTGCCAATCCCAGGAGCGGTAAATGGACTTTTCACGCCGACTTCACGCTTGTGCCGGATTGCAGTCCCATTTATGTCCAGGACGTTAATAGCGATGGGAAAAATGACCTCGTCTTTGGCGCCGGCCACAGCTATGGAGTGTTTTGGCTGGAGAACAAGGGGACACAATGGCAGCTCCATCAAATAGACAACAGTTGGTCCCAAGCCCACCCAATGACTTTGGCGGATCTGGACCACGACGGCAAACTCGACATTGTCACTGCCAAGCGCTATCTGGCTCACGAGGGGGACCCCGGTGCTTATGAACCTTTAGGTCTTTACTGGTATCGTCTCGGTGAGAAGGGTCAATACATCAAGCATGTGATTGATTACGGAAGTAAGGCTGGGGGCGGTATCCAGACCCCCGTTGTAGACATTGATGGGGATGGGGATCTAGATCTAGTGGCTCCTGGAAAGTCCGGCCTGTTCCTTTTCGAGCAGATCGATTTTCCGCGCCAGAAAGCTCACTAATGTTCTGCGGCCAGGTATGTTTGAGAACAGGACCCACAGACGCCCGGTCGTTCAGAAGCTTAATCCCTTGTTCTGTTCGCCTCAGGACAACATTCCTTATTTGGAAGCTTTTACACTTCTGGCCTTCACTGGATGGTGCCTTTCGGTCGCTTGCAGCAGGATTCGCTTAAGTTCCGAGGAATCCAGAGGCTTGGCCAAGAAGTCATAGGCGCCTCGCTGCACCGCCTCCAACCAGAGTTTTTCCTCATCAAACTTGGAAATAAACACAACTTCGGACTGCGGCGCCACAGCTTTCAAATCGGAGAGTAATTCGAACGACTTTTCGAAGGGCTGTTGGAAATCGAGCAAGACCACGTCAACCGTCTGGTTTTGTAAGACAGTATCGAGAACTGCCTCTCGAGACCAACAAGAGATAACTTGCGAGGGATAATCTTTTATGGCGTCAATTACTTTATCGACCGTAGAGCGCTCCTCATCCGCCACTAAGATGGATAGGGTTTCTTGCATAAGAACCTCCAGGCTCAAACCGATGATTGGATTGTTCAGTTTCTGCGGGAAAATTTGCTTAATACCTTGTGGGACAACTTCCCTCTTCGGCAGAAGCGTCCAAAAAGTTTTCTTTTTTATTGCTCCAATTTGGCACCGTCTATTTAGTACACCGACTCAAAAATACAGTCAGGTATTGGAGGTGTGTCAAATGACCTTCAAGGACCCATTGGTTTTTCGTTAGCCCCGTGCTTCAGCGCGGTGGGCGGCTCGCAAGCCAACGCATATAAGCGCATCTTACACGGCAAACCAGAGCCAGGCAACCCGCGCGATTTCGTCTTGATTTTCCCGAGACTTTCTCCGTATTCTTAAAAACTGGGTTTGTCTTTTGGTTAGTCAGCCAGGTAGAGAAGGAAAATAGAAATGGTTTCGTTCAAGAATCGCGAGGACGCGGGAAAGCGCCTGGCCGGGCGGTTGTCAAACATTCAACCCCAGGCTCCGGTCATTCTGGCAATACCTCGAGGGGGTGTCCCTGTGGCACTGCCGATTGCCAGTGCGCTCAATACACCCCTTGGAGCTGTCCCCATACGCAAACTATCTGTTCCCTGGCTCCAAGACGTTGTCATTGGATATGTCACGAATCAGGGAGACCTCCACCTGAATCACGCCTTGATCGGGCAACTGAGGATAACCCCGCAAGAAATTTATAGAATGTCCAAGAGAGAAGAGCTCCTTCTAACGAAGGAACTAGAAGGCTGGAACATTGTTGTCCCTTCTACGCTGAGTCAGAAGACTGCCCTGATCATCGATGACGGTATGCACTCGGGGTGGACCATGTTTAGCGCCGTGGAGACGGTAAGGAAGCTCGGCGCCAAGAAGATCATTGCCAGCGTTCCGGTCAGCCATTTCCGGGCCCAACGATTTGTCAGTCACCATTGTGATGACGTCATCTCTCTGGTGACAGAAGATGTGGCTTTATTTGAGATTGCAAATTATTACGAGGATTTTCCCGAAATCAGCGACGACCAGATTCGATCCATGTTGGGAGCCGGCCCAACACATTCAAATCAAACTGCCGCTTGACTGGCAGCGTGCCGAGGGCCGTGCCCTTGACGTCCCCGTCAGCGGGGTAGCCACGATGAACGCGCTCTTTGCGGTGGTGGGCAGTTCTGGATTCGACGAAAGGCCCGCGGCCAATTCAAA
The DNA here is from genome assembly GCA_003224725.1 of Acidobacteriota bacterium. Taxonomy (GTDB): domain Bacteria; phylum Acidobacteriota; class Terriglobia; order Versatilivoradales; family Versatilivoraceae; genus QHZQ01. The sequence continues at coordinate 2,938 of QHZQ01000128.1, forward strand.
AGAAATTGACCGTGGCTACCCATCCCTCGCCCCCACTGGGGAGAACTGGGGGAGAGGGGAGCTGTGAAAAAATTGGGAGGGCGAGCCTCCTGGCGGGCCATCGCCCTGTCATGTCCTTGCCCCAGGAGGCTCGGCGGGAGCCTCGCCCTCCCGATCTCGGCCGGTTTTGAATTTTTTCACACCTTCCGTGCCAAGGCATCAGCAGAACGCTTAGAAAGATACGGAAAGGAACTTTCATGAAAATTACCAACGTAAAAACCTACATCGTAGGGAATCCATGGAAAAATTGGGTCTTTACCAAATTAGAAACGAATGAAGGACTCTACGGCATTGGTGAAGCCACGTTAAATGGCTTTGCCAAAACTGTGGAGGCGGCTATTCATGAATTGAAAAGTCTGTATATTGGAATGGATCCCTTCCAGACAGAACTCATCGTTCAAAAGATGACGCGCGACGTTTACACGGAAGGAGGCCAGTTGCACATGGCGGCGGTGGCCGCTATTGAAGTGGCTTGCTGGGACATCATCGGGAAATATTTGAACCAACCCATCTATAATTTGATGGGAGGACGATGCCACGACAAATTGAAGGCTTATGCTAATGGTTGGTATCAAGGACCACGAACACCAGAAAGTTTTGCTCAGAAGGCCAAAGAGGTTGTGGCCAAAGGTTATAAGGCTTTGAAGTTTGATCCCTTCGGGAGCGCCTGGCGCATTATGGACCCGGAAGATGAAGCCCTTTCGATGGATATCGTGGCCGCGGTTCGCGAGGCGGTCGGCAGCAAAGTGGAGATCCTTGTGGAAGGACACAACCGTTTTAGCGTTTCTACGGCGGTACGCATCGGCAAACAGTTGGAACCTTACAAGCCCACCTGGTTCGAAGAACCGGTACATCACGAAAAAATCACTTCAATTGTGGAAGTGGCCCATAAACTATCTGTACCTGTGGCCTGTGGGGAGAGTCTTCACAGCAAGCAGCAATTCGCGGAACTGCTGGCTTATGACGCAGTCCATATTTTACAGCCGGAAATCATGAGTATGGGCGGCCTTTTCAATACCAAGAAAGTCTGCGATATGGTCGACGCCCATTACGGTGTAGTGGCCCCGCACAATGCCCAGGGCCCTGTGTCTGCAGCCATGTGTGTTCAATTAGTCGCCTGCTCCCCCAATTTTCTGATCCAGGAAATTTTTGACGATTTCAATGTCTCGTGGGAGTCGGAGTTGGTGACCCACCCCATCAAAGTGGTGGACGGGTTCATTGCTGTTCCAGATCGTCCTGGACTGGGACTGGACTTTAACTTTGAAGAACTCTCCAAGCATCCCTATCATCCGCAAAACTTCCTGCCGCTCTTCAAGCCGGGCTGGGAGAAGCGCGAGGGACAAAGGTAGCGCCGTTCTCGCTTTCGGGCTGCGGCCTTTTCAGCAGCTCATTATTTATCCCAGAAACATGGACTTGTGAAAGTCTTTCCCCCAAATCTTGGCTAACCCCCTTATGAGATTTTGCAACACGTGCTAATATTGCCAGCTGGAGTCCTTAACCCATGGCTCTCACGAGATTGAAAATCACTCTGGATGAGTATTTAAGTTTTCCAGAAACGAACCTGCCCTGTGAGTTGATTGATGGAGAGCTGTTTATGCCGCCAGCACCTTTCTTACAGCATCAGGAGATCGTTGGAAAACTCTACCTGATCTTGTTCACATTCATTTCCCAGAATCGTTTGGGAAAACTGTTCCTCGCGCCCGTGGATGTCATTCTCGATGTCGATCGTCTCATCGTAGTCCAACCCGATCTGGTCTATGATAGTAAGGAAAGGGCTTCGATTCTAGGAAAGAGGATTCAGGGAGCGCCGGATTTAGTGGTGGAGGTTTTTGCCAGCGAGCCCAGTCGGGACAAAACCCTTAAGCTTGGTATCTATGCTCAATATGGTGTCAGGGAGTATTGGCTGGTGGACCCTGAGCAGAAGTCCGTCGAGGTCCGCCGATTGGAAAAAGCTGGATTCGAGGTTCTAGGCGTCTATAGGAACGAAGATCAAATCAATTCTCACGTTTTACCAGGTCTCAAATTCAAGGCCCATGAGGCCTTTGATTCATTTCAGCTCCAATGAAATCCTTGCCAGCCCGTTCCCATCAACTTCGGATTGAATCCCGCGGGGTGAAGCAGTTCGGCTAGTTCCACTTGGTGGCGACCAGTTCACAAATCGGTCAAATTTCTGTTCTCCCTTGCCCCGTAACGGGGAGAGGGAGTCAGAGGTGTGAGAGTCGGGCCATTGAGAACGATTGGTAAGCCAGTACATCTCCTGCGCGGTTCGCTTCATGTCAGGGAATGACCACAATGACCTCCGGGTCACGCTCAAGGAGCTGATCCCAGCAATGGAAAACCAGGCAACAAGTCCGCAAACACGAACCCATCGCGTTCTGTAATTTCACCGGCCTGAATTCCCAGCGGGCATTGAAACATAGGCCCTGCGTAGACAAAGGAATGAAATTCTCCATTTTCACCACAAGGGTCTACGCCTTCAGGAAGGTCGCCGAGCAAAGCTTCGTCGAAGTCTCTTCCTGCAAATCCTGAGGCCAAGCGCTTGGGATCGACGCAGGTCAGTTTGGCGCGCACTCCGGCAGCTATCATTTCCTGTGCCAAGGCTTCGGTTGGCAAGCCCCAAATCGGAAACAGTGGTTCTAATCCGGTCCCTTTGAGTTGGGTTTCGCGATATTGCCGAATGTCAGTCAGAAACAAATCGCCAAAGGCGATGGCATCAATCCCGCTCTGTCGGGCTTCTAAACAAAACGAAGCCATGATCCTTTCGTATTCGGCATTCGAGCAGGGCCACGGAATGGGGATCATTTGGAGAGGCAAACCCAGAGCCTGTGCCTGTGCCTCGAGCAGAACGCGCCGCACCCCATGCATAGCTATGCGGTCAAACGCTTGATTAAGGGTAGTAAATAGACCGACAACATCATACTCTTCCTGTTGCCGCAGCAAGTGCAGCGCCCAAGCACTGTCCTTTCCACTGCTCCAGGAAAGCAAAACTCGTTTCATTTGGCACGATCCTTATATGTTTATTGGGTTGGGAAAATTACCAGTGAGCGTCTCTCAAAGTCTTTTGAGAAGACTCCGGGAGGAGTGGGCAGTCAATCTCATTGCCTTTTTGCCGGCTAAGATTGTAGAGTTCTGGCATCGTGACCTCTGGAGCAGGCACAACGATTATCCTAAATCCGGCAATTGAAATTGCCACGGAGTTGAAGCTGTGAGGCAGCTTCAAGAGTGCGCAGAGCAAGTGGAAAGGCGGGCGGTTTTCAGGTGCTTTATCCTCACCCAGAGGGTCACAATTTTTCAAGGCTTTGCGAAGATATAACTCCTTATCTGCCGCCTCTGTGGTCTCTGTGGTCTCTGTGCCTCTGTGGCTAATTGTCGTTTTTAGGATTATTGAGCCTTGCCTACATGTTGGTCGAAAGACCAATTGGGTAGATCAGTCGAAGATTTCGGTAATGCTCAAGTGGAAACCAGGTAGCACGTCCTGGCCGTCAAGCAGGTCCTTCTCTGAGAGTCTATGGATTGTCTTATTGAAGCGGTGAACATGGAGAGTTCGCTCTTTGGGATTAACGACCCAGACCATCGAGACCCCTGCTGTGAGCCAGTTTGCAACCTTCTCTTCAACTTCGTACACCGTATCACGCGGTGACAAGACTTCCACGGCTAGGTCGGGCGGGCCAGGCCAGAATTTGTCAGTTTCTCCTGTTGCAAGAATTCGCTCCATCCGAACAAAGGCAACGTCAGGAGCACGAACTGTGTCGGGATCACTACCAATCTTAAAACCAGTTTCTGCCCCGAGGACGACCCCCAGATTGTTAGCTCTCACGTAAACTGTCAACGGCCCAGTCAGGTTAGCAACAACCTTTCCATGTTTAAATCCGGCGGGGGTCATCTTTCTCAGTTCTCCTTTCACCAGTTCATAACGAAATCCGTCATCGCGCATTTGGAAGAGCTGATCTGCCGTTACTGTCCGGGTTACAAGGCTCACTTTTTCCCTCTCACTTACAGGTTCCATCCATTTTACCAAAAACCATTCGAGAATCTTAATGAATCTCAGGTCTATGCGTGTTTCGACCCAGGATGGTGGCAGCTCGGGAGGGAGCCCAAACGTCCCGGGCTTCATTTGACGAAAATTGCCCAAGCGGGTATCCCTGTGCCGGCAGTCAATCTCATTGCCTTCTGGCCGGCTAAGATTGTAGAGTTTTGGCATCATGACCTCTGGAGCCAGCACAACGATTATCCTAAATCCGGCAGTTGAAATTGCCACGGAGTTGAAGCTGTGAGACAGCTTCAAGAGTGCGCAGAGCAAGTGGAAAGGCAGGCGGTTTTCAGGTGCTTTATCCTCACCCAGAGGGTCACAATTTTTCAAGGAATTTTGTTTTCGTTTATGGAATCGTCGTCGTTCTCGTCCTCGTCGTCGCGCTTGGTTTTGGATTTCGACCACGAATATGAGAACGACGAAGAGCACAATGTACCGGGATTGCAAGGGTCAGAGCCCTTGCCAAGGAGAAAGAAATGATCTCAACAACTATGCGCGGCAACGTTAAGAGGCGGGCTGGGATAAAACCCATGATTCCGTTCCTGGCCGTAGTATTTTTTATCGCCTTGCCTCTCAAGGCTGGAGCCCAGGTTTTCACTTTCACTCGGGAGCAGATGATCAAATACACGGCGAAAAATCCTTTCGACCGTTTTGCAGACGGAAGGCCCAAAGTTCCGGATGCATTATTGGAAAAAGCCAAGGGCCTCTCATCCGAAGAAGTCTTTGCCGTGCTGCCTGGAGCCAAGTTCCCCAATCAATATGAAGGCAATTGGCAATTGCTGCACCCAGGACGCAAGCTGGTGGGTCGTGCCGTGACGGCACAATTCATGCCTTACCGTCCCGATGTGGCCGAGGTTAGCGAAGCCGAGGCCAAGGCCAGGGGACTTGGCCAGAATGCCAACCAGCGGGTCATCGACATGTTGCAACCCAATGACGTCATCGTGGTGGACCTGTTCGGCAAAATCGAAAACGGCACATTTATCGGCGACAATCTGGCGACCGCCGTTTACACTGCAACCAAGACCGGTTTCGTTTTCGACGGTGCTATTCGCGATTTGGAAGGGATCTTCCCGATTCAAATGGCAGGGTACTTTCGCGGAGTTCATCCTTCGGCTATTGGCAATGTGATGCTCACGGGCGTCAATATTCCGGTGCGAATCGGAAATGCGACCGTAATGCCGGGAGATGTGGTCTTTGGCGATCGGGAAGGGGTCTACTTCATTCCTCCTCACCTGGTTGAAGAAATCATAAACAAGGCCGAGGAGACCCACATCCACGACGAATGGACTAAGAACAAGTTTCTCACAGGCAAATACAAGTCCAGCGAAATTTATCCCAGCCCGAGTGATCCGGCCTTGAAGAAAGAATACGAGGAGTATCTCAAGAAGAAACTGGGGAAGTGAATCTGTTTTCGGTAGGTACAACCAATTCCTGGCGTCTCGAGTTTATATAGTCCACCATTTCAGGAATACGGTAACGTATTTCATTTCCATTCGTACTCGTACTCTTGCTCGGCTCTCCGCCGACCATCGAGTAAGAGTACATTCGGCTTGCAATCGTCCCGTTTTGGTTACTGCGTTGTGTTCTCCAGAGCTGGCCCAACCGAGGCTTATAGGTAGGCCCGTAAACCGCTTTTTATCAATAACGATTATATTTCTCCAGAGCTTTTAACATGGATTTTGTCTCGCGGATAATCGGAACCATTTTGCTTTCTTTCTCATCGTATTTTCGAAGCAAGTCCACCACCTGGGCTATCTTGTCGGCGGGCACGACCACTACGCCAGTCCAGTCACCTACTATGTAATCTCCTGGTCTCACCAAAACTCCCGCGCAGCTAACCGGCACTTGCTTGGCAACGCTGACGTAGCGCCCCACAGAGGTTGCCGGCGTAACACTGCGACTAAAAACCGGAAACCCAATTTCTTCGATTTCGTCAATGTCCCTGGCCCCACCATCGATGACGGCCCCGGCTAAACCACGAACCTTGGCGGTAGTGGACATAAGGTTTCCTATACCAGCCGTCTCCAAGCCATCTTCGAGCACATACACCAGGACGCTGCCGGGCGGCGCCTCATCCAGAATTTGGAGGGCGTAATTGGGATATTCCCGGTTGTCTATCTTTAGAATGGGCCGCAGCACAGCGGTGGCGGCCGGACCGACTATCTTGGCCTTGAAGATGGGTTTCATGTCATGGGTCATAAAGCCGCGCTGCCCGGTGACTTCATCGACTGCGTCAGCTACATTGCCGGTGCTGGCTTTCTTGAGCTCTTCGACAATCTCTTTTTGAGAAGGATTTCCAACGGTCTTAGGACCGGCAACCAGCTTAAAGGAAAACTTTTCCTGATAAACCAACCTGCCAAGACCAACCAGGCCGAGGGTGACAAACAAGAAGATCTGATAGCGTCGCATACTGACTCCTTGGGTTAGAAGAGGTTTCACAAATCCAACAAACTCCCTGCCAGGTCTTGATTATGATAACAGAAGATCTTGAAGTTCCATTCTGCCGCCGGCTAAATTCATGTGCCGAAATGCCACAAAGCTCGGGCTCGCATTAAAGAAAAGCTGCCCTTAACCATTCCACGACAAAGGGGAACTCTTCGTGACTCTCCCGCTTCTTCCCTACCCGACTTTCGCTCTCAGATCTTTCGCGCCACAACCAATTGATTTAGGTTCAGCAGGAATCTTTCATAATGTTCTACAAGAAATCCGCACTCCAGCATCAGCGAGGACAAAGCTAGACGATTGTAAAAGCGCACATGTTCATGAGCAGCTTCCGCAAAGACCAGACCCAGGTAGCTTCCCAACCCATGCAGTTTCCCACCTAGAGGACTGGGTGTGGTGACGATCAGCCTTCCCTCGGCGGTCATAACCTTATGGATGTTCTTCAGGGCGACCTCAGGGCACTTCAAATGTTCGAGCAGGGCTGCCATAACGACGGTGTCAAAGGGAGTGAGATTGAGATCGAACTCACTTTGCTCGATGTCTCTAATCAGGAACTTTACTTGGCTTTTCGTCTGGGCGACCCGCGCCTTAATCTTCTCCTGACGTTCAGGGTTCCGGTCCAACAAAACGATCAGTTCCACCCCTGCTGGCAGATAGTTCAAAATCTCTGCGTGCCCACAACCTACATCGAGAATTCGGTTTCCCAAATATTTTTGAACTCTTGAAAGTCGGGCCCGGGCTAATGAATTAGAGAGCAGAGGCATAAGGATTGAAAGGCCGGGCCTAGCGCCACGGGGCTGGCTCAAGGGTCGTTCGAAGTTGGCTCTCACCTTCAGGGGACCTTCCAACAGGGAGTAGAGCTAAGTGCTCGATATAAATACGCATACGAACCCTCAATCTTCCAGGTCGATTGCTTGCGAAGCATCATCTTGCTCTTGCTCGTGCTCTTACTCGATTAGTCGGCAGAAAGCCGAGCAGGAGCAAGAGTACGAGCACGAATGGAAATGAAATAAGTGACCGTATTTTTGAAATGGCAGACTAAGTTGCAATGGCGCATCACTTAATCGCTCCAAAGGCCGCGAAGCAATTATTTTTATGCAAAATCTCAACCTGCGAAAATCCCACTTGACGAAGGAGATCAATCTGAAACAGCAATGGGCGCGGTGTGTCTTCCAACTCGATATAACCGAAGACTTCGTCGCGATAGCTTTCTCCTTTTAATTCTGTGAGGTATTGGCCATAACGATCCCACAGCATAACTTGAACCGCGGGAACACTGTGGTGAACAAGGTCCGCGACCCAAAAGGAGCCACCGGATTTCAAGCTCTGATAGATTTTTCTAAAAACCGATTCCCATTCATGGTCTGCTCTTAAGTGATGGAGGACGGCTGCAGCAATGACGATGTCAAATTGTCCGTCAGTTAGTGACACATCTCTGATATCTCCCGGTATGGCAACCACGGTGTTGCCGCTTTTATTGGATATCCGCTCTTTAGCCCGATCAAGCATTGGCCGGCTCAAATCAATCAGCGTCGTGCTGAGTTTGGGAAGTCTCTCCAACAGCTTTAGCGTATAGTTGCCGGCGCCGCAACCGATGTCGAGAAGCGTGGTCGCCAGCGGGTTGGCGACGGCTACCGCATTGGTGATCAAATCCAGGACCAGCGGCGCATCGATCGTCGCCGACTGTCCGGTCTCGATGTTGGCAAACCGTTCGACATCTTTGTCGAATCGCTGCCTAATTTGCTCCGGGGTTGATTTCATCAACGATTCTTATGTGTCCTCTTGGTGGTTGACCGCGGATGAATATGATCAAAACGGGGAGCCCTTCACTGATCTTTGGGCCTCACCATGAGCGACGAAAATGAGTTTTCTTGAAACGCATCTCGCTGCCTCAAAGCTGAGCCCTGCGTCGGAAAGCGCAACGCACCCTCACTTCTATTTTCAAGCACAGGAACGTCCACGGAGCCGCAACTGTGAGGAAACGATTGGGGCAATCTGCCGAGTCTGCCCCTCCCTGACCGTCGGGGCTCGGATTTCTGTCATTTTCATACGAGCCTGGTCGTTAAGGGCCGCTCGCGGAACTCACTTAGTCTCGCAGCTTAGAACAGATACTTCAGTCCGAACTGAATCTGCCGCGAAGGGCCGGCGGAAAGAATGCGATCAAAAGTCGCTGGATTGTCAATAAAGCCTTCCGGAAGGT
>QHZQ01000514.1:0-5446 GCA_003224725.1 Acidobacteriota bacterium
GAAGCATGAGAGTGTCTCCGCTCTGAACTCCCAGCGAGTGAAGGCCAGTTTCAAGGTCGTCTGGTCCATAGGAAAGGAACCTCTGGACGAACCGACGCTTCGTGTCAAAGTAGCAGGCCTTCAGTTTACTCTTCTGAGTGACGAGTAATATTGAAGCTAAGACTTTGAACATGCAAACCACTTTTCAGGTTCTATTATTTATCACTGGACAAAAGCAGAAATGCTTTTCCCTCCATCAATCACAATCGTTTGCCCTAAGAGCCCTTCAGACGCGCTAGAACACAGGAAATGAACCAGGCGAGCGACTTCTTCGAGGTGGACCATTCGACCTAAAGGACTGGACTTAATTTCATGTTGGACTCGGGCATTGGCATCCTCCAGAACAGTTAGTGTGTCTGTTTCCAACAAGCCAGGCGAAACCAGATTAGCGCTGATCCCGTGGGCGGCCCATTCTACCGCCATCTGCCGGCATAGAGCCTCGAGCGCGGCTTTTGAGCAACCCACTGCCCCGTAATGATTGACTGCTTTGCGAGCACCTTCGGAGGAGATGGCAACGATTCTCGATCCGCGCGGCATGAAAGGACGGAGCTTTAGAGACAGCTCAAAGAAGGCCCCCACATTGACTTGCCAAACTCCTGAAAGGTGGCGCTGACTCAGGGAATCCAGCGACTTATGAACTCCTGTGGCTGCATTGTAAACGAGGGCATCGAGTCTTCCACATTCCCTGATGACGTGATCACAGAGTGTCTGTACGCCTGAGGTCGTCATTAGATTAGCCCTTATGGTGCTGCAACTGTATCCTTTGGAGGTAGTGTCCCCACGGAATTTTTCGGCAGCCTCCTCGTTTTGAAAATAACCTGCGAAGACACGGGCTCCCTGCTGGGCCAATTGCCACGCAATGGCACGGCCTAACCCTCGGGTGCCGCCGGTGACGAGCACTGTCTTTTCGTTGATATCGAAGGGATTCATACCCATATCACGCCTGGCTGTCCATGTAATCCTTTAGAACTTCATCCTCGAATCCTTCTTTGAGAAAGATTCTCGGAATAAATCCAAATAGAAAAGAGGCTTCGGTGACTGTCTGATCCTCGCACCGAATGATGCCCGTGGCAGTCGCTGTGCTGCGAGTGCTCGACTCGATGAATGCCTCGATCAGGAGAGAAGATCCCGGCAAAACGGTCTTTCTGAAGTTCGCTTGGCGAATCTGCAGAAGCACGGGCCACAGACTTTTGTCCATTCCTGCCATCAGGCACTTTCCGGCTGTCTGGGCAATCATTTCGACCAAAAGCACGCCGGGTACAACCGGGTAGCCTGGGAAATGATCCGCGAAATAGTCCTCGTTCTGGGCGACCTGCTTGGAGGCCAGAATGTGCTTGGAGGCCTGAAGTTCAAGAATCTTATCAACCAGCACAAAACGCAAGGTGGTCTCCCTCAATTAACCAAAAGTGCGCTTCCTTTCTAAAATGTCACAAATCTCTTTGATGCTATCCATTTCTTCAATCTCATCCGCACTGATCACTATGCCGTGGTCTTCTTCGAGCCTTGACAGCAGGAGCAAGGAGCCAAGTGAATCCCATTCGCGGACAGTTGTCCGAGTATCATCGATAGTTAGGGTACGACCATTGACTCCGAGAACATCTGCCAGCCACTCCAGTGCCTTTTGGTGGTCCATGTTGATCCCTAAGTTTGAAAGATGTGTTCCCTTACGGGCTGATACTCGATGTTGTCCAGCACGCAGTTCTTGGGAACGCTTATCGAAACGGCTCCCCAAGATAAACCCACACCGTAGCCTAAAAACATGACGTCAAAGTATTCCTTGTTGACTTTTGGTAGGCCTGCCAACGTAAGGGTAAGAGGAACAGAAGCGGCGCCGGTGTTGCCAAATCGGTCGATGGAGAGGGGAACCTTAATCATGTTAATTCCAGCCTTGGAGGCCATGAACTTGATGAGATACTCGTTGGCCTGGTGAAAGACGAAGTAATCATAACTGGCTATCTCCTTCCCGGAAAAATCGAGCATGTCCTGGATCAAGGAGGGAACGCGGGAACGGGTAAAATCGAAGATGTGACCGCCGTCCATCGCCACACAATATTGGGATTCGTCCTGAGGGAACCGATTGCGAAAGCCGCCACCTGGCACAATCAAATCTGCTGCTCCCTTTCCATCTGTCATCATGATGTAATGGGCGACCATAGCTTCTTGACTGGCCTCCAATGCAGTGGCCGTACCGGCATCGCCAAAAAGCAAAGCTGTAGCCCGATCTTTGGGGTTGACAAACTTTGAAGGTGTCTCACCGGTCAATAAGAGCATTCGGTGACAGGCCCCGGCCATCAGCAAAGAATTGGAGAGCCAAAGTCCGTAGACATAAGCGGAACACCCAAGCGACACATCGAAGCTAGCGCAGGCTTGAGAAAGGCCAAGCCGGTGTTGAAGCATACAACTGGTCGATGGCATTACATAATCGGAAGTTTGGGTGACCAGAATCAGGCCATCGACTGAGGCAGGATCCCAGCCTAAATTGTTTAACAGTTTTGTTGCTGCGGCGGCACATAGATCAGATGTACACGTGCTCTCATCGGCTTTCCGACGAGATTTTATACCTGCCATGGCGGTCACTTTGCGGATCTCTGAAGGTTCAAACCAGGGATAATCCCGATCATTTTGAATCTCCAAAGTGGGGATACACGAGACGACCCCACAAATCAACATGCCTTTCATTGCAGATTGTGACATAGTCTCAAATCGCTTCCATGGCAGGTCTACTTGGTCGAACCAAGGTCAGGGGCTCAAGGTGAAGAGGAGCAGTACTCACCCTTTTCTGTTTGACGTCGTCTATTAGCCACTTCAATTCAGCCGGAGGAACACCCGTTCCGCGTGAGATGGTGGCCTCATCAAGCCTTTGTGACAGGCCGCAAAGCACCAGATCCAGAGTTTCATGGGAAAGCTGAAAGTAGAATTCCTCTTGACTCTGCTCGAGGCTGTAAGTGTCGGTCGTTGGTTTGCGCTCACACAATTCGGCGGGGAGACCCAGATGCCGGGCCATGCCGTACACCTGAGTTTTGTAGAGGTGAGCGATCGGTTTGATATCAGCGGCTCCGTCACCCAGTTTCACGAAAAATCCCTGATCATATTCGAGGAAATTCGGTGTCCCGGCAACTGCATAGTTGAGTCGATCGGCATGAAAATATTCCAGAGATTTTCGCGTTCGTTGTTTCATGTTAGTGGCAGCCACAATTTGAAGATAGTTTTTGAGCGGTAAGCCTTCTGGGCTCTCAATCACGATGGAATAAAAATTAATTCCTGGCTCTTGACGGGATTTTTCACCCAAGACAATCTTGTTTTTGAAGGCTGGAGAGTATGCTGGGAAGACCTCGCGAATCGCTTCGTCACGGTAGCGATAACATCCCATTGATTCCAAGATGGGGGCAATATCAATGGCTTCATGTCGAATACCCAAATGGTCGACGAGCATCTTGCCACATCGTATACTCTCAGGGCTGGAGTCTCGCTCGGGGAGTAACAAGGCATAGACGCGATCCGAGCCCAGGGCTCTTACACAAAGAGCGGCTGTCGTGCTACTGTCAATGCCGCCGCTGACGGCGACAACGGCGCCCTTTTTCTTGAGCGTGCGGACAATGGCATCCTTGATGAAGGTGGCAACCCGGGAAGCCTCAAATTCGAAGTCAAGTTTCAAGCATTCTGGAGTCAAAAGCATGCTACCTAATTTCGGGATTATTAATAATCCTCTCTGTACTTGGCGCGAATAACTTGGCCAACGATTCTTTTTGCAGTTTTCCGGAGGCTGACTTTGGCAGCTCTGGCAACAGCACAATGCGTTGGGGAATCTTATGGGCAGGTAGAATGCTCTTGCAGTGCCGGATCAATTCCACTTCTGAAACCGCTTGACCTTCTTTCAGGGCAAGCACCGCCAACACCATTTCGCCGTTTTGCGAATCGGCAAGTCCCAAGACAGCGACCTCACTGACCGCGGGATGACGAATCAATACGTCCTCGACTTCCCCAGGGCTAATGCGAAACCCGCCACTCTTGATAATCTCCGTGACTCGCCCCTCAATGAAAAGAAACCCGTCTTCGTCCAGATAACCCAGATCGCCCGTACAGAGCCAGCCATCCACCAACACACGAGAAGTTTCTCCCGGTTGCCCCCAATAACCGGACATCAAGTTTTCACCACGGACCCAAATTTCCGCGACAGTTCCAGGAGGAGCTTCCACACCAGTTTCTGTAGCTACCTTCAGAGAAACTCCAGGAATCGGTTGGCCAACGCTTCCGCGTTTATCCGTCCACCGTTCTGGCTCCAGGTATGTCAACCGAGCAGAAGCTTCGGTCTGGCCATACATGATGAAAAGCCGAGCGGGCGCAATAGCTGCTCGGATAGCATCCACCAGTTGGGGACGCATTCGGCCGCCCGCCTGCGTGACGTAGCGTAAAGCGGGAGAAAACGAGTCCCGCAAATTGCATTTTGTGACTAAAGTGTGGAACGTGCTGGGCACGCCGGCAAAGCCCGTGCACCTCATCTGAGCCATGTTTGACAGAACGGCGCTGGGATAGAGAAATCGGTTGTCGATAACGACGCTGCCGCCAACCATCAAGTGGGTGTGAAGCAGCGATGCCCCATAACAGTAGAAGAAAGGTAGAACCTGCATAATGCGGTCCTGATGGGTCAACTCGAGATAGGCGATGATACTTCGCGTGTTTGCCAATATGGCCCGGTGACTCATCACTACACCCTTGGGGCGACCGGAGGAACCCGCGGTATAGTTGATCACCGACGGATTAGAAGGATCGTTTCGGACATCCCTCGCCACTGCTTCTTGTGTGTTCGCACTGATACAGTTCAGGCGGTATGAGCCTAACGGTAATTGCGACGAACATATCAGCCACCGCAAGGGTTGAGCAAACTCAAGGATGTTCTTCAACCGAGAAACTTGAGCTGGTGTGACCGTGAGGCACTCCACTTTACAGTCTTGGAGGATACCTGCCAGCACTACAGCCTGTGACTTGAAGTCAAGTGGAACGGCTACGCACCCGGCCAGGAACACCCCGAAGTATGCCGAAACATATTCCGGTCCGTTCTCCATTAATAGCCCGATTCGATCCCCCGGTAACAACCCGGCTTCTTGGAATGCCTGGGCATATTGATGGGCCCGTTCGAGCAGACGTTGGTAACTCCAAGAAGCATCCAGATCGATCAAGGCAGTCCGGTCGGGAAACGCTCCTGCCGACTCCAGAAGAAGATCCTGGAGCAGAGTCATGCTTGGAAAAATGGCCGTGTAATCCAACATGGCTTTCTATGGATTCCTTTGAAGTGCGGGGTGAAATTGCAAGAGCTAATAAGCCGAGGTTGCTGTGATCTCAAGTAGCAGCTTGAGTTTGTTAAGCTTCATGGCCCTCATGATTGATTCAATTTGCGCAATACATACGC
>QHZQ01000514.1:5524-5957 GCA_003224725.1 Acidobacteriota bacterium
CTATCGAGGATACCTCGTTGCAAGAAGGAATCATCCGGCTCAAGAGGAGCCTCGGATACTCCGAGCAGAATGTTTTGGAGAATATATTCTCTTACTTCCTCCACAACGGTAAATGGATCCATTCTCTGGGTCATTCTCTTGTTATGAAACACCGGCCGTCTGGTGTATCTTGCAAAACTGCTCAGTTGTATCTCGCTTTTGCGGGGATAAGGTTGACGTATGTCTTCACCAAAGGCAGGGTTCTCGGCGTCATTTTGCCCTCGACAAATAGATCATGAAAAATGTGGCTGGAATAAACAAGGACCAGGGCCATGTTATCGCGAGCTGAAGGCTGTGAGGACTTTTCGATCCGAACCAGCAATTTTGCAATTGCTTGTGGGTTAAACAAGCCACGTCTTTTGGTACCTTCGGGAGACAGGCTGTCAATCAATTT
>QHZQ01000515.1 GCA_003224725.1 Acidobacteriota bacterium
CCCAATCCAGAGTCCAGATCTTCCAGGCAAATTCCGCTTCCTGACCACGATCGATCTTGGCCGGAATCCAAGGACCGCCGTCGATCTGCAACTCCACCCGCTGGATGGGAGCACCCCAGGCGGCACCCAGGATCCGATACTGGCCATCCTTCCGGGTAACCTTGGCAGGGACGGACTTGAGCAAGGCCCGGCCGACAGAGGTTTGGACCCAAACAGTCTCACCGTGATGCTGCTCTTCCCGAATGGTCACGTAGTCTTTTGCCATGAAGCGTCCCATATAGCGGGAGTCTCGTACTTCGATTCGCTGGAGCCACTTGACATTGGCGATGCCGTACCATCCAGGGGCAATCAGCCGTAATGGAAACCCGTTGAGCTGAGGCAGCGGCTCCCCGTTCATTTCGTAGCAGAGCAGGTTACTGGGGTTCATGGCGTCTTCACGAGACATACTACGGGCAAAGTTCTGCTTCATTTTGAACCCGCGGACCTCCTCCTCTCCCTCATCGCTTCCGATAAAGACGACCTCGATGCCGTCGTCCAGTAATCCCGCCTCTTTGAGAACGGGTGCCAAAGGCGTGCCTCCCCACCGGGCGTTACCGATCCCACCGACGAACCAAGGGAAGCCGTGATTGCCGGAGCATTCCAGTGTGAAGATCACTTCTTTGTGCTGCCGGGCTTTGAGATCACTCAGTGTGAAAGTCATGGGTCGCTTGACGAGACCGGCAATTTCCAGTTTCCAATTCTTCTCCTCGACCACGGGTTTGTTGTAGTGAGCTATACGAAAGAACTTATTGTTCGGAGTAATCCATGAATCCAACTCTTCCCACTTCAGCAGATTCCTTTCGGGCCCGGGTGGTTCCGGTGGTTGATCCAGGAACGGAATAACCTCTTCACCCTCGCGGCTCGGGAAAAACTGAGCCAGCAAGACGGAATCGAAAAGCGCCAAACCGGCCAAGGCCCTGCCGCCCTGAATCAACAGGTCCCTGCGTGAAATTTCTAATAGGTCCATCTAAAGTCTCCTTTCCCCAAAGGGTTACTTGGTGGCGAAGAAGTTCAAACTTCGGTCAAATTTGTTAAGCTGCCGTCCCCTCACCCCTCCCCCCGCCCCTCTCCCAATGGGAGAGGGTGGCCGAAGGCCGGGTGAGGGGTCCGTGGCCGATAGAATCGCACTCCTGGGCGGTATGAGGTTGCTCGCTACCTCTTGGTGCAATCTTTACCAGAGGCCATCCCACTGCCAAACAGCTCAGGCGCTAATCTCAATGAAATGCGCGGCCAGCTTCGGCCCCCTCCCCTCCTCCTCGTGCTTGAAGAAGACGAAAACCTCGTCCCACCGTTGGTCGCGGATCCGATCGGCCCAGGCATGCAATTCTGGCTCGCCATACTCTTTGCGCCTCAATCGGAGATAACCCCACGCGGCCGTGGAAATGAATGGGGTGTCGCCCTCGTCTGTTTCCGCAAGGCAGAGAGCGGCCCCCTGCGACTGCAGCGCCTCGTAGACCTCATTGTCAAACCAGGAAGCGTGCCGGAACTCGAAAGCTGCACGCCTCTCCCGGGGAAGAAGGGAAAGAAAGTCTCGAAGCCTTGGAAGGTCTTTTTTCAGGAAAGGCGGGAGTTGAAACAAGAGTGGACCCAACTTTTTTCCCAACACAGAGGACGTCTTGAGAAAATAGGAAACTGCATCTTCTGCATCCTTGAGTCGCATTTCATGGGTGATACGGCGTGGTGCCTTGAGCACGAAAGCGAACCCTTCCGGCACCTCTTCGGCCCAACGTGCGAGTACCGTCTGTGAAGGCATGCGGTAGAAGGTGTTGTTGATCTCCACTGTCTGGAACCGCTCTGCGTAGAAGTGGAGCATATGTTTTTCTGGAAGGTCCTTGGGGTAGAAATTCCCCTTCCATTCCTTGTAAGAATATCCGCTGGTTCCCACAAACACGCGCATCTCTCCATCTCCATTATTTGCCCGATACAAATCCATAATAAACTCAGGTGGGCCCGGCTCGTCTCAGTAAACAACCCCCCTTTGGGGAATCAAAATATCCAAACTTCTCCGTCATGATACCCTTCTGGCTGGTATTGATCAGCCAGCCACAGCCACAACTAGGATGCCAAAGAAAATCAAGACAGCCCCGGTGGTACGCAAAACTCCAAAACTCTCCCCCAGCCAGCGCCAGCCGGCGAGGACAGCCAGGACGATACTTAGCTCACGGAGGGCCCCCACATGGCGTCACCTCAGTTCAGTGGACCAGTCTCCTTCTTGGTGCCCTTGGCGGTTCGACTTGCTTTCGTTGACTTTACACTAAGATTACTTGGTGGCGACGAAGTTCAAACTTTGGTCAAGTTTGTTAACCTCCCATCCCCTCACCCCTGCCCCTCTCCCCTGGGGAGAGGGTGGCCGCAGGCCGGGTGAGGGGTCAGCTGCTTTAGGAGACCCGACCCTTGGCGGTAAGAGGTTGCTCTCTACGATTAGCCTGCGAGCCATGATCAACTGGAAGCTATGACCGTTCACTGCGACTTCTTGCGCAACGCCGATACCTTATGAAGGAGCTTGGCGCTTGCTCGATGGAGTCTGGCCTGGAGGCGCGCGAAGATTTCCCCGCCCGCCTTCTCAGTTCGGAGGGCTTCATCTGGATGTGATCCGACGTTTAGGCGCCCCCCTTGCCCTCATGCCCCTCACCCTTGACAGCCTGATGCGGAACCACACTGATCGATCCATTGTTCTCCAGGATGGCCGAATGAACCTCTTCGATGCAGCTACACCCCGCTTGGCGCAGAGCTGCATTGAGTTCATGGTGTGTGAGCTTTGCCCTTGCCATCACATCCTCGAACAGCTTTCCATTATGAATCAGAACCTGTGGCCGTCCTTCAAT
>QHZQ01000532.1 GCA_003224725.1 Acidobacteriota bacterium
CCTCTCACGACGGGACTGGGTGAGGTTTACCAGTTCACCGTCGAGGGAGAAGGCTACACGCCGATGGACCTTCGCACCATCCTCGACTGGGAGATCGCCTATCGGCTGCGGTCCGTTCCTGGCGTCGTGGAAGTCAACACCTGGGGCGGAAAGGCGCAGCAATATCATGTGGTGATCAACCCACCGAGCCTGATCGCCTACCGGCTGTCTCTGGCCTCAGTGTTTGAGGCATTGGAGAAGAACAATGCCAACGTTGGAAGCGGCTACATGGAACGGAACCAGGAACAATACATCATCCGGGGCGAGGCACTCGTTTCCAGTCTCCAGGATATTGAGAACATTGTTGTCGGGCACAACCGCGAAGGTGTTCCAATTTTTGTAAAGAATCTGGGCATGGTAGAAAAGGGCTCTATGCTGCGAATCGGAGCGGCCACAGAAGACGGACGGCACGAAACCGTGATCGGGCTTGTCCAGATGCTGGCAGGTGCTAATGCACGCGAAGTCGTGGAGCGCGTCAAAGCGGAACTATGCGGCCTTTCTACGATCGGGCCCAATTCGTCGATCGCGTGTTGCGCACCGTGACAGTGAATCTGATGGAAGGTGGATTGTTGGTTGTCGCCGTGCTCTTTGTCTTTTTGGGAAGCTTTCAAGGTGGTTTGTTGGTCGCGCTGGCGATTCCGCTTTCCATGCTGTTTGCGTTCATCGGCATGTATTACCTCGGGATCTCCGGAAACTTGATGAGTCTGGGAGCGATTGACTTCGGGTTGATCGTCGATGGTTCGGTGGTGATGATGGAAAACATTCTGAGGAAGCGATCTGAGAATCCCGACACCCCCATCCTGGAACTCGCCAGCCAGGGCGGACGTGAGGTGGCGCGCCCGGTGTTCTTCGCGGTTCTGATTATCACTTTGGTTTACCTTCCCATCCTGGAACTTACGGGGACCGAAGGAAAGATGTTCCGCCCCATGGCAATTACGGTGATTTTTGCTTTGCTGGGCTCGCTCATCGGTGCCATGACTGTGGTGCCGGTGCTGGCTTCTTTGCTCTTCAGAAGGAAGCCGCGAGGAGCGCAAAAGGAGCATGAGACGTGGTTGGTTCGCCGAACTCGCAAGCGCTATGCCCAAGCTCTGCAATGGACGATGGCGCATCGGGGCGCATCGGTGTTCCTCGCGCTGATGGTGTTGGCCGTCACCGTGTTTCTTGGACGGAGACTTGGCACCGAGTTTGTGCCGGAGCTGGATGAAGGCGACATTGTCATCAACGCACTTCGTTTACCCAGCATCTCCATGTCTGAATCCGTTGCTTCTTCACTCATGATTGAGCGTGTCTTGAAGCAGTTTCCTGAGGTCGCACTTGTTGTATCACGGACTGGAAGTCCCGAAGTGGCCACGGACTTGATGGGCATTGAACTGTCAGACATCTTCGTCATTTTGAAACCTCGAAACCATTGGACGAGCACCAAAACTAAGGAAGAGCTGATCGCGAAGATGCAGGACCGGCTGGCGCACGAGATTCCGGGTGTGGGACTCAGCTTTACTCAACCGATTGAAATGCGGTTCAACGAGTTGGTCGCAGGTGTCAGGTCCGATGTGGGTGTCAAAGTGTTTGGCGATGATCTCGATGTCTTGAAAGTCAAGGCCGATCAGGTTGTCCGAGTGCTGAGTTCGATCCCAGGCGCTGCCGACGTGAAGGCCGAGCAAGTTGCGGGGCTGCCCATGGCACGAATCGTTGTCGATCGAAGTGAAATCGCCCGATACGGGATCAATGCCGCTCAGGTGCTCGCCACCGTGGAAGTCATTCGGGCAGGCCGGCGCGTTGGCACCATCTATGAAGGACGCAGGCGTTTCGATCTGATTGCTAGATTTACCGATGCAGTTTCAAAAGATCTGGAGTCGTTGTCGAAGATTCCAGTCGGTGGAAATAATGGCCGGCAGATCGTCCCACTCGGACAACTGGCCAAGCTGGAGTATGCGACGGGACCGGCTCAAATCAGCCGTGAACGGATTCAGCGCCGCATCGTTGTGGAGGCGAACGTTCGAGGAAGGGACTTGGGTGGGTTTGTGCGGGAAGCGCGGGCCAAAGTGGCACGTGAGTTGAAGTTCGATCCAGGCTACTATCTGGAATGGGGAGGTCAGTTTGAGAACCTGGAGCGGGCGTCGTCTCGCCTTATGCTCGTGGTTCCGCTGACCCTCGCCTTGATCTTCAGTCTGCTCTATTTCGCCTTCCAGTCTGTCAGAGTCGCCCTCATCATCTTCCTCAATATCCCCTTCGCGGCGACAGGCGGCGTTTTCGCTTTGGCTTTGCGCGGCATGCCCTTCAGCATCTCCGCCGCCGTGGGCTTCATTGCGTTGTTCGGCGTGGCCGTTTTGAATGGTGTGGTGTTGCTGAGTTATGTCTGTGCGATTCAGGAATCTGGCAAACCGGCAGACGATGCGGCCTACGAAGGAGCACAGGTAAGATATCGGCCGGTGATGCTGACGGCCCTAGTTGCGAGTCTGGGATTCATCCCAATGGCTCTTTCCCGGGGAATGGGCGCCGAAGTGCAAAGACCTCTGGCCACTGTGGTCATCGGAGGGTTGATCACTTCGACCGTGATGACGTTGTTGGTTTTACCTGCCATTTATGGGAGGTTCGGGAAGAATTCGAAGGAGACGGGCACGCCAACAAACTCCGTATAATAGGGCTTCCACAGGGTCTGGCATCACGCTGGTAACCACGGGTCGAGTGGCCTTGGCCATCAAAAAGCACTGACCCCTTGGGAAATTCGCAAAAGCCCACGCCTCCCTCTCCCCGCGCTCGGGGAGAGGATCGGGGGTGAGGGCGTCAGTTGAGAAACGACAACAAAATTCTCGTTTTGTCGCGTTGGTTCTGTGATCTATAAGTATTTCGTCTCTACGAGGCTCATTGGTTCTGTCATGACCCACAAGTTTGTCGCACACCTTCTCGCGCTGTGTCATCCTAGTCTTCAAAGACAAATAAAGGCTTGGAAGCGAACGCAGACAAATGGCCGTTGTTGGAGCTGAAGAAACCAGAGGCGGCCTCGGCCCTCCCAGCTCACGGAGTTGGAACAATCCACACGGTCACGAGAACGAGCACACTAAGTGCCGGAAGACTGGATCTGCCCGTCAGTCGTTGGGCCTGACTCCCTTGTATCTCTTGGGATAGTGCCCTCCAGGCCTGAAGGTATGAGCATTTTCGAGTCGGTAGATCTTCTTCCAGAGTGAGTCATAGATTCTGTGATCCAGTGGTGACTTCAGGTCGAACGTAAAAGTCTCGTTAGGGGTCGTCACACGCAAATGATAATCATCCGGGGAGCCGATGGTCTCAATATCACTCAGCCGCCAGATGCGGTTGTCATTGGAATGATCCGTCGAGTAGATCAGCCGATCTTCCTCCATTTGAAGTCGACCCTCACACCCGCCCAGACGGTGCCGGTGGCGGACCGGCAGTGAGGCAAGGACCGTTCCTTTGTCTTCCACTACCCGGGCAACCATCGGCCGGCTCAGTTTGGAACGAAAGAATTCCTGGTCTCCCACCGTGATCTGGCCGTCCAGCAGAAGGAAATGGAATGTCTCGTCTTTCTCAAACTTCTTCCAGCTCTCACTCTTGAAGGTCTTCAAGTCCAGTCGAGTGGGCGAAACGACATCGAGTCTTTGAATATCGACGTACGGCCAGCTCTGAGAGTGTTTTCCATGGGCGGCTTCGTAGCGAATTTCGCGGTCGTCGGCGATGAGCTTACCGCTGCAGCTCCCCAAAGGTCCCGCGCCGAGCCGCAGGGCCAACGACAGAGACCAGATGACAACCAGAAGAAGGGATGGTTTCAGTTTCATAAGGCCTATTACCCAAATTATGCATCAAACATGACCGTCGACGCTGAGGAGCCTGCTCCACAAGCAGCAACCCCCTCACCCGGCCTCGTGAACGCTTATCACCCAAATTATGCAGCTGGGCGTCGACGGCTAGCCCCGGCAGGGGCGAAAGAATCCGGATGGAGATCAATTGTTACGCCTTGTCTTTCGCCCCTCCGGGGCTCATTCATGCATCTGCCTTGTCCCACGGCTGACGCCGTGGGCTAATGTCTTGCGCCTCTCCGAGGCTAACTAGTCAAGGGCTTCGCCCTTGATATCCCTGGCTTGGGTAGCCACGATTAACGCGTCTTTTGCGGTAATCGTGGGCAGTCCGCGACGA
>QHZQ01000162.1:0-11461 GCA_003224725.1 Acidobacteriota bacterium
TATCTTGTCCGTCAAGGATGTCGTTTGCGGTCAGCGTCTGTACCTCAGGAGGCGGGCGCTGAACGTGAATGATGCGTCGTTTTGGATTCAGAATCCACACCATTTGTGTCCCTGCTGATACTCGAGCATTGCCCCCTTCCAGCTACCCCCAATAACTAGCGCAGTACCGACTCATACTTTCTACCTATTTTCCAATTGGAATTCCCGTTAAAATTGCCATCTTGGGCTGAAAGGTCCAGCACAAATGGATTCCGAATCCAGCAGGAAGGGCACCGCGAATTCTTATGGTTCTTAAGGGCGTTGCTGTTCTCTTTTCCATCCTATTCTCTCTGCGACCTTTATGGGGTCAGCCTTCTAGCCAGCCCACATCCCCACCCGGTCACTATGAAATCAGATTCCAAGATCATCTCAAGATCCCCAGCGATTTGAAACTTTCCGGGACGATTAATTCCGAATCCGTCCTCTTCAATTGTGAATCCAGATGGAAGCCCGTGCAGGGAAGCAGGCTGCACCTGTTTTTCCAGCATTCTCCGGATTTAGATGGCGGCCGCTCTTTTCTTTCAATAACCCTGAACTACGGAATTTTGAGGAGTCTGAGGTTGGACGAGCAAAATGAAAAATTGACTGAAGTGGTCATTGGCCTGCCGCCGGAAGTGCTTAAACAGAAAAACGAATTGGCGTTTTCCGTGGAACAATTCCCCTCAACTCGCAGTACCGCCGCCGAAGTTTGGACCGCCATCAGTCCTCGGTCCTCCTTGTGGATTCAATACGAAGAAAAGCAACCTCAGATGGATTTACGTCTTTTGCCGTCCCCCTTGCTCGATCCCTACAGTTACCGCCCCAAGAAATTGAGCCTGCTCTTACCGGAAAGCGTGAGCACGGAGACCCTTGAAGCCACGGCTCTTCTGGTAGGCAACTTCTCTAATCGAGTTTCTCCTGCGCCCGTTTTGCTGAATCTTGTTAACACCATTCAATCAGCACGCGATCCTCTCTTGATTGTTGGAACGCCAGGAGAGCAGCCGCAATTGCGCGCCTTGCAAAGCAGGTCCTCATTTGTGCTTCAGGATCGACCGCATAAAGCGAGCATCCAATTGGCAAGTGGAGACACTTTGGGTGAATCCGATGGACTGGTTGCGCTCACGACGCGAGCCGAGGAGGTTAACCCTATCTTGATTGTAACCGGAAACTCTGGAGCGGGAGTTTTGCGAGCAGCCAGGAATCTGTCACTTGCTGATGCCGGCACTTCCGGCAACTTTGTCTGGTTCTCACAGGAGTTCACCTGGGTCCCGCGGAAACCCAGGGTATGGAAGGGGTACGTTCCTCCAGGAAATCGGTTTACTCTGGAAGAGCTCGGTTTCAAAGCCCTGAAGATCCCGAGCCAGAATGATCTCGCCGTTTCTATTCCTCTCAATGCTCCTCCGGACGTGCGATTCCTTGATTACGGACACCAGATGATTTTAGCTTTCAAGCTCGGTTCCAACCATTTCAGTCCTGACTCTCACCTGGAAGTGCGCCTCAATCAAGCTCTATTAGAAAGCCTCGAAGTTCAGAAAATGTCTCCAGGCTCCGTAGTCTCGGTACCTATCCTGGTTCCATCTCAGCTCTTAAAATCGCAAAACCTCCTAAAGATTGTCTGGCGTGGCTCTTTGCCAGAGAGAGGATTAGATGCATTATGTTGGCTCCTACCCAATAGCGAGTTCTATCTGCCTAGAGATTTTCGAAGCATGCTACCTGATCTCGGCCTCTTGCAATTCGGTCTTTATCCCTTCAGTCTCCGAGCTGATCTTTCCGACACCACCATTCTTTTGCCCGCCCAGATTAGCGAGGGAATCTTTTCAATTCTTATCGATCTGTCAAACATGTTGGGTCGTATGTTACCAACCGACCAACTTGCTTTCCAGGTGAAGCGCGTGGCTGATCTCGCCGACAGCCAAAAAGCTACTTCGCATTTCATTTCTCTTCATGTGGATAGTGTTGGCCCTCCACTGCAAAAAATCTTTCCCAATTGGAAGTTTATTCCCTGGGTTGAAACGCTGAAAAACTGGCCTGCCGTCCAGGAAACGGTCTCGCCGTGGAATCCCCAAAAGTATGTGTTGAACATCACGGCTAATTCAGTCGCGGCTCTTCAACAGGCGGTCAGAAACTGTTTTTCTGAGGGCAGCCTAAGACAGTTAAAGGGGGAGGCAGCCTATGTCACTTCGAACCAAGCCGTTTGTTTTAACTTGAGCTCGCGGAAGACAATTCAGGAATATTCCTATCTCACTCATGTGGACGCCTGGCTGCGAGTGAACTGGATGGCTTTGCCGATCATCTTAACGGTTGTTAGCGGTGTTCTCTTTGTGGGGCTGCGCCTGGCGTTGAACCACTATAAGAGCTCAAAAGGTGTGACATATTTCTGATAGAGGGCGGTTCCGAACCAGGCCCAGTTTTGAAGGTAGTAGCTATTCTTGTCAGCCCAATTTCCTTGCTGAAAGGTTGATTGTAACTTTTGATTCATGGCGGCCGCAACGTTCGCTTTGAGGGTTTGCAGTGCCGGCATGAGACCCGCTACCATTTCGAGCGATTCGTATTCTGCCAGGGGCTTACCGCTTCTGGAGACGACGGCTGGCAGTTTTCCATTCTTTTCCCATTGATTAGCGACCCAGGTCAAGGACCGGCTCAAGTAGTTTCCAGCTCGGGTATCTTGGAACAGTTCCTTATCCAGGGCAATTCGCCAGTAAACCCGGAAGGCGTCATAAGAGAAGACACTTTCTTTCTCACCAGCCAGGCTAAGCTCACCGCTGCTGGTGTTCAAGTAAATCCAATCGGGTGGAAGGTGAGTGCCAGTCTGGCTGGAAGCGGTTTCCAGCAAAAAATAAGAGGTGTCCACCAACTCCATCCAGTTATGGCTTCGATCGAATCGGCTGAATATACGATACGCATAGGGCGCATAATAGGAAGGGTTCAGCTTGCATTTCTGATTTTGACAGAGACTATCGCCCGACAACAGGTAGCGTCGCCCCCTAATCCCAAGCGTTCCCAGCTTCCACAAATCTGCCAGCATGGCTCGGGCCTGGGCCAGGTACTTTTCTTCCTTCCAGGTTTTAGAAGCCAGGATCAGTGCCAAAGCGGCGTCCTGATCGGCATCGGAAGCAAAGGCTTTGTCTAGCACCTGCCACTTTCCACTGGCATCTTTTCCCCATTTCCAGGCCCAAAGATGGTCGCTGCGGCAACCCGAATTGAGATTATTGCGCGCCCAAAGGTGACACTTGTCGAAAACCTCGCGGTCCTGTATCCAGACGGCCCGCAGCATCGCATAAGCCTGTCCTTCGGATGTGGAGATGCTCTCCCTCGCGTGATCAATGACACGCCCGTCTTTCTGAATAAAGCGGTCGACATAAGCTCTCCAGCTTGTGTTCAGAATCTCGGGTGGCGTGGCGCTCCTGTTCTTGGAGAGTGGGTGGTTATTCATGGAGCAGGAAAAAGGCACTCCCGTTAGCAACCATGCCAGGACAACCGTCTGCGTCCATGACCGAACTCTAGGGATAGTTTTCTCCATCAGGGGCGTAGCTCAGAAATCCATTTCCAAAAAAAACGTCTTTGCAATTTCGGACGCAATAGACCTCCGCCCCGGTAAAGCTTCTCACAGAAGGCATGCAAGGTCGAAAAGTCGGTCCATTGAAATTGGAGGACCAACTGTCCGAGGCTCCTATCAGCCGGGCTGAAATGACATGAATTAGAGTAAATAAAATGTTCGGGCTCAATTTCCAAACAAAAGCTGCCTTGCGTTCCCAACCGCGAAGTGTCCACAGGAAGCTGGATCAAAGCTCCGCTACCGTTCGCAGACAGGCATTGACACTCCCATCCCTGGTACCATGCTCGCCAAGCTCCATGGAGTCGAGGAGTCTGGCGGGAAAGGGGAACCCTGGGCCTGGTCACTCGCCAGAAAGTTGTCACAAGATGCCAGAAGGAACGTAACACCCGGTCTTTCGGATAGCTCTCTCCCATCCAGCTTTGATCTCCACTGAACATCAGTTGCACCAGTTTTTGATGAGTGACAACATCCAGGTCCACCAGAGCCAAGGCAGCCTCGACCTGCCCAGAAGCATTCCAATCGCAGTGGACTTTCAATGCTCTGGCTTGAAGTTGAACCCCAAAGTCGCTGGAAATCGAAACATGGCATTCCCTGGGAATGGCTCTGGGGCCATCCAAGAGTACCTTAATTCCGTTTTCACTCAGCTCCAAAGTCTGGCAGCGGAACTGGTTATTGTCGTACCGTAACTCACAGGGAAAATTTCTTTTAACGCGGGGAAATTTTCGCTGTTGTGGCTGTTCAAAAGCCACACAGGCGGCGGCAATCAGTGTGGTGAGATTTCCCAGAGCCCAGAGGCTATTGATGAGTATGGAATCCAGCTCGGACGGATCAGTCGCGCGGTACCGAAAAATAATGAGTCGCAGGGGGAAGGCCACCATCAGCCCCAATATGGACAAGCTCAACAAAAGGAGAGTCACCCAACTGGTGTGAAAATCAAAGTGGGCTTGATCCAGATGGGTTCCTTTGTCAGTCACATTGAATTTTCCCAGCCGCGGGTTCAGCAATGCCAGGAAAGTGACAGCAGCGGTGAAGGGGGCTATCGAGACTTCGTAGACCCCTGCCCAGAAGGAATGCCTGAAGTTTTTGCTGATAATCGAATTGGCGATTGTCGAAAGACCGATGTGTGGAAGAATGTAGGCAATCACAGCCAGAGCATCGGCTTTGATCGGATGAGCCCCTAACAGAAGGTAAGTCAGGGGGGCAAGAATCATGATCAGGCGTGGCACTCCAAAGAAAAAGTGAGCCATGGCATTGAAGTAATTGAGGCGTTGGGGAAAGCTCAAACCCTTTTTGAAGAGAGGACAATCAATTCTTAAGATTTGTGCCATGCCGCGGGCCCACCGCGTTCGCTGCTTGACATGAGCCGCGAAAGTTTCAGTGGCCAGACCGGCGGCCAAGGGCAAGGGAAGATACACCGAGAGATAGCCGCGGGAATGTAATTCCAGAGCGGTATGGGCGTCCTCGGTAACCGTGCGGGTTTTAAAACCCCCAATAGCCTGAAGGGCCGACCGCCGCAAGACCGCGCAGGACCCGCAAAAAAAAGCCGAATTCCAGAAATCATTTCCTGGTTGAATCACGTGATAAAAAAATGTTTGTTCCGGGGCAATTCTCTCGGTCAGGTTCAGGTTCCGCTCGTAGGGATCAGGGTTAAAGAAATGTTGAGCCGCTTGGACCAGCGCCACTTTGGGATCTTCAAAAAAACCCACCGTTTTCTGAAGAAAGCCTCTTACCGGCACATGGTCGGCATCAAAGATAGCGATGAGTTCTCCGTCCGTCTGAGCCAGAGCGTGGTTCAGATTCCCAGCCTTGGCATGAGAATTATTGGGACGAGTTGCATAAGACACTCCCAGGTTTCCAGACATGGACTCTATTTCGGGACGGCGCCCGTCATCCAGGACAAGTATTTTCTTAGACGGGTAATCGAGGGCCAGTGCTCCGATGACGGTGCGGCGGACGATGTCCACCGGCTCATTGTAGGTGGGAATAAACACGTCAACCGAGGGCTGACTTCTCAAAGGCGCAGGGGTCCGTTTGAGAACTTCAATGGTTTGGAAATATCCCAGGAATAAGATCAGCAAGCCATAGATTTCTGCTGCCAGGAGGAGAAGGGAAATGACCGCATCCAGTTCTGAATCGAAATTAATCGTCGAGCTGATACGCCAGTAAAAATAACGCATTGAGGCAAAGCAGCTCAGGAAGATGATGAGTGGGCGCATGACCCGAGCCAGGCTGGCCAACATGGCCAGGCCAATCATGGCTAGAGACACCTGCGCCTGCTCTGCAGGAGAGAGCGGAACCACGATGGCGGAATAGACCAAAGGCAAGGCAATAATCAACAGTAAGGCAAGGCCAATGATCCATTGTCGAAACGGGCTCTTAGGTTTTTGGATGGACACGGAAGTGAGGGAGCCTCTTGTTAAATTGAAAGCAAACCGATTCTTGTAAGTCTTAATACTCGTGGGTTGGCCCTCACCCGACCTGCGGCCACCCTCTCCCCAAGGGCGAGGGAGAAATCCACGCATTAGGGTGCTGACTTCAAAGCTACAAGCAGACGTTTCATGACACAGTTGCAACAGCATGGCACGAAACGTCTGTTTGAGGCACAGCCCCACTTACTATTCTCCCTCTCCATGTGGGAGAGGGTGGCGCGAAGCGACGGGTGAGGGTGGTCCCCAATAACTAAAACCTGACGACTAGCCTGGCAAATAGAGTTTGCTGAGTGAAGGGGCCGAAGTTATCTACCAGGTAGGTAACGGGAACGGAGAAACGGTCACTGAGGCGGAAGATCAGACTTCCCGAAAGGCCACTGGCCCGCCGAATCGACGAGCCGGTGTAATCTTGCGAACCAACGAAGCCTGCCAGGCGGTACTCCACATTGCGATCTGGACGACCCTGTAAATCGACACGAAAAATATTGCTTAGGAATCGCCGCGGACTGAAGTAACCGCCCACACCGGGTTCGACAAAGGACGAACTTGGGGAGATTCCATCGCTTCCCAAGTCAGATAACGGAATGGGCATTCCTCCTTCGCTTAACAGGGAAGCCCCACCAAAGCCAAAAAGGTTCTTGTTAAATCCAAAATAGTTCACTGAGTAACTGGCCCGAAACAAACTCAAAGGCTCGTCTTGGGATGTGGCAATGAGGTTATAACCTAACCCACCACTCGCCTGCTGGAAAAAGTTTGACTCAATGTGACTTCCTTCCCGGATCCCTAAGCCGCCCTCTCCGAATAGGTCAAATCGGGCAGGCAATTTGGAATAACCGCCAAAGACGACGCGATTATCCATGACCCGTCCCACCAGAGTTCCCGCGAAAGGACCATTCTGGGGCCGAATTCCAGCTACCGAAAGCAGTGATTCTTCCACGTTGCTGCGGCTGGCGGTGATGTGAAAATTCGACTTTTCAGAAGGCTTGAAGTCGATCGACCCCAGGGCATTGACGGTGGTTGTATCGGTGCTGAAGCGAGTGCCACCCACTTCCAATTGTGAGCTTACGTGTTCAGAAAGTTTACCCTGAAGACCCACCGTAAAATTGGTTCCCCATTCGTTCAAAACATTGTCCCGGGTCGTGTAAGGTGTATGAACGCCGCTGAAGTAAAGTTGGGCATTGGGTCTCCATTTGAAGTTGGCTCGGGCGCCATAACGCCAAAAATCCAGCCGATTGTTCAAGTCACCCGTCTCGGTGTGGTAGTCAACGATCAACTCCACATTAGACTGAGTGTCTTCATAAATCTGGCGCTTCAATTGATCAATTTCTTGAGAACTCACAGGTCGGTGAATGCCGGGATTATCACTGGATTGATCCTCGCCGATGAGGGGAGTTGTTAAAACAGCGGCCAGAAAAAAGCCGATCAAACTTGCCTTTAATCCCATGATTACCTCCTTCAATTTATGCTTTCCTGAATTTAGTATTGCTGAAGGTTTCTATCGTCCAAGGACTCAATCTCTTGATTATTTTTTTCTGGTTGCAGGTTGTCAGCCAGCGAAAAAATTCGTTGTAGAGCAGGTCCAGATGGCCCCCTCACCCCTTGGCCCCGGAAGCTGTCAAAAAATTCAAAACCGGCGGAGATCGGGAGGGCGAGGCTCCCGCCCAGCCTCATGGGGCAAGGATGTGCTGGGGCGATGGCTCGCCAGGAGGCTCGCCCTCCCAATTTTTGGGGGTAAGGGCACGGCAGGTTACACCCAAATTATGCACTGAGGCGATGCCCCTCACCCATGAAGGCTTATCAAGCCTTCATCCTCTCCCCCAAGTTGCGTTTAATCGTGGACGGTTCGAGGGTCTCCCGCACAAACCCACGATTGCCGCGAAATACGTGGCAATCGTGGCTACCAGTCGAAGGCTCTCATTTCCTGCTTGTAATGGAACAGACGCTTCGTTGACATTTCCATCCTTTGTTTTTCGATGGGCAAGGCCCGTTGATTCGTTTGAATTCGCGTGAAAAACGTCCAAACTCCAGTCCGTCTCCCATGGGGAGAGGGGTGAACGCTTGATAAGCGTTCACGAGGCCGGGTGAGGGGGTTGCAGCCGGCGAAGCGAGGGCCTTCAGCGTCGATGGTGTTGTTCGATGCATAATTTGGGTAACAAACTTGACCAACGTTGGAACTTCTTTTAGCTTCAAATCCACGCTCTCATTCTCGTTTTTCCTGAACCTTGCGTTCCTAAAATGTTTCTATTCTCCAAAGGATTACTTCCTTAATCGCCTTTTCTTGACTTGAAGGTGCCAGCGTGGTCAGGGCTAACTGGCTCGCCGTTGAGTAATTGTTGATAACCTCGTCATTTACCACATACCTGGCGCTCGGAGGGCCGTAGCGTGCCGGCAAGTCATTTAACAATCTGGATGAATTTGGCCTGAAATGAATAATCTGTGCCGGGCTCTCGATTCCAAGGAGTCCATCCTGTATCTGAAACCAATGGATTTTTCTGTCTGCCGATAAGGTGATTATTCGCAAAGGGGCTCCCAGCACGTTCCCGAGAGTTTCCATGGGAATTTTATGCAGCACAATCCACTCTGCGTAATCCAGCCCGGAACGGTGACCCTGCTTTAGAGACCTCAGGTCAGACCGACCTAAAAAGAGAATGGCCAGGATGGTGAGAATCAAGATCAGAACGAAACCAACTCCTAGCGAGCGTCGAAAGCCCCCGAACCTTTTCGGTAACTCCAACGAAGCTACAAAGAGTCGTCGCGGCGCTCCGCATTTTATGCAGAACTTAAAATTGGCCTCCGTTCCGGATCTGCATCTGCTGCAATACATGCTTCAGGTTTTCCGTTTCCATTACTTCACTAAATTCTTCCACATCGCAACTACTTGGCGGCTCGTTGCGGGGAAATCTTACTAAGGAGTTCAAGAGCTTTGTCATTTCTGCCCAATTTTTGATACAGCTTTGCCAGTTCGAACGCCAGGCGATCAGTGGGTTGGCGCCGATAGGCTTCTTCCATGAAGGGCAGGGCCTCCTTGGATTTGCCGTTGCCGCGCAAAGCCCCGCCCAGACCAGTCAGAAGCCGTTCGTCACACACCCCGGATTTGTATGCTGCCTTGTAATACTTTTCCGATTTTGAATAATCTCGTTTTTCCAGCAGCAAATCCGCGTATTCACGAAGAATGCCAGGGTTATTCTGGTATTCCGGAACAACGCGATCGAACTCCTTTGCCGCTTTTCTTAGATTTCCAACCCCTTTCAGCGCACGCGCGTAGCCGAGTCCGGCCTCTCCATTAGAGGGCATGCCAATTCGAGCTTTTTCCAGGGGAACCAGCGCAGCCTTGTAGTTTTTCTGGGACAGGAGACCAAGCCCATAAGTCAGGTTAACGCGAGGATCGTTAGGTCTTTCCTGGAGCACAGAGCTGTAGATGGGCAGGGCGGAATCCCAGTCCTTGCGCTCCGCATAAATGCTGGCGAGCTGCAGTTTCAATTCCCAATCATGCGGACGTTCCGAGAGCAGCTTCTTCAAGAGTGGCTCCGCCTGGTGTCTTTGACCTGATTTGACCAGGGCAAAAGCGTAATCTCGGGAATCTTGTTGAGTCATCAGTCTGGCAACTGCTTGCCGGGAAAAAACTTCTGTTGCCTCTGCCGCCTTTCCTTGCCAGGCCAGAACCCGCGCCAACCCCAGTTGAGCTTCGAGATCGTCCGGCTTCACCTTGAGATACTCTCTGAATTTCAGCTCTGACTGACCCCAGG
Source organism: Acidobacteriota bacterium (assembly GCA_003224725.1). Taxonomy (GTDB): domain Bacteria; phylum Acidobacteriota; class Terriglobia; order Versatilivoradales; family Versatilivoraceae; genus QHZQ01. Next base: position 9,750 of record QHZQ01000162.1, read on the forward strand.
TTTTCTTCTGATGGGAATAAATATGGGCCAGTTGCAATAGTGCCTTGGGGTTCTTGCTATCGAGGCTTATGGCTCGTTCGTATTCTCGAGCAGAAACCTCTTCTCGTCCGGCCAGAAATTCCCCTTGAGCCAAACCCAGTTGCGCCTCGAGCGAGGCAGGATTCAGGGACAAAGCCTTGCGAAAGGCGATCAGGGCTTGCTCCACTTGACTATTTTTGAGTTGGCTCTCGGCCGTGGCCAGTAGTTCGGCCAAATTTTGGTTTTGATGCGAAGAGTTGAAAGTCTCCTCTTGAGAAAACCTGGAAGGTGACCTTTGCTTATAGATCAAATATCCGGCGTAGCTAAATGAGATGGAAAGAACGATTCCAAAGACTGCCAGAAAGAGGTTAATCCCCTTACGAAATTCCATGAGGATCTTTCCACATGCAAGATTTCACAGGACTAAAATTACAAAATAACCCGGATTGGGAGCTGAAGGAAGGAACAAATCCCCGTCTGAATCCGAGAAATCACGAGCAACAAGGTCTCCAAAATGGGCGTCTGGAGGGAATTTCTTAAACATTTGATGTGAAAGGGGAGAAGCCGATGCGAAGTTAAAGGTGGGGTTCATTGGAAATCAAAATTTACTTTCGACCGGCGAGAATTACACAGCGGGGCGGAACTGCCCACCACCGCCGCAAACGGCCGGCGATTGTGGCTGCCATTGGTCGACAGACCTCAAGGTTCAAGACCCTCAAAGTCCGTGTTGCGGGTGGTGAAATGGCTTTTGTCTCGCAAAGCCTTCCAAGCAAAGCTCATGCCGACAGACCCTCTTAACAATCACAACGGCTTAAAGCTCAAAATGTTGTTGAAAGTTATGCACGAAGAGGAATAATAAGCCATTTATATAGATTTTGCCCCCGCGTGCCTGAAAAATTTTGCTGTGGAGAAAATTTGAATGGGAGGCAAGGCTTTTGTCCCTTGATAGCTTTCGTTCCTCATGAAAGACGAGCACTTCCAAATCTTAAGAGATAAGTTTCACTTTGCGGACTTTCGCGAAGGGCAGGAGCAAATCATCGAGACACTTTTGTCGGGCCGTGACGTGGTGGCCGTCATGCCCACGGGGAGCGGTAAGTCCCTGTGCTACCAGTTGCCGGCCCTGATTCTGGAGGGTGTGACCCTGGTGATCTCTCCGCTGATTGCTTTGATGAAAGATCAAGTCGACGCACTGACACAGAATCGAATTCCCGCAACCTTCATTAATAGCACGCTGAATCCTTCCGAACAGCAAGCAAGGTTGTGGCAGGTCCGCGAAGGTAAATTTAGGCTGATTTATGTAGCGCCGGAGCGTTTTCGCAATTCAAGTTTCATGGAGAGCATACAGACCTGCTCGGTTTCGCTTCTGGCTGTGGACGAAGCCCACTGTGTCTCAGAATGGGGACATGATTTCCGCCCGGATTACCTCCGACTAAAGGCAGTTATTGCAAAACTAAAGCATCCGCCGACTGCCGCCCTCACTGCCACGGCCACACCCGAGGTTCGGCGCGACATAATTGAGCAACTGGGATTAAAGCAACCTTTGACTCTTGTTACCGGTTTTGACCGCCCTGGTTTGCGCTTCCAGGTAAGGCAGGTTGAGAATGAGAAAGAAAAAATGAATGCCATCCTCTCTCTGCTCAAGCAAGGGTCTCAATGCGGAATCATTTATGCTGCCACTCGCAAGCACGTGGACG
>QHZQ01000162.1:11467-17392 GCA_003224725.1 Acidobacteriota bacterium
AAGCTATCATGCGGGTATGGAAATGGCGGAGCGGAAGTCGACTCAGGATCAGTTCATGCGCGGGACGTTGCCTGGGGTGGTGGCGACCAACGCGTTTGGCATGGGGATTGACAAGTCTGATCTGCGTTTCATCGTGCATTATGATATTCCTGGATCTTTGGAGGCCTACTATCAAGAAGTGGGCCGCGCCGGGCGGGATGGAAAGCCCTCCACCTGTTTGTTGCTTTTCAACTACGCCGACACTTTTACTCAGGAGTTCTTTATCGATGGCAATTATCCTCCGCGTGCTTTGATAGAGGAGGTTTATCAGCGGGTATGTGCCGTCGGGACGGACGAGATCGAAATCACTCTCAAGGCTCTGGCGGAGCAGTTGAGTCAAGCCAAAGCCAGTGAGATGGCCGTATCTTCGGCTCTGAAAATCCTGGATAAGGCCGGCCTGATAGAACGCGGTATAGAGGGGGAACACCAGGCCAAGGTCACACTCCGGATTGAGCCGAAAGCCTTGCTCCAGCAGCTAGAACAGGCAGCCACAATACGAAAAGAAGTCGTGTCGTACTGCGTGGATGCGCTAGGCGCCTCTAAAGACAAAACGCTCGCTTTTGATTTGCAAACCATGGCGGAGGACTTGAACCTCTCAGTGGAACAATTGAGAAGGGCTCTGGCGGCGCTACACAATTCCGGGAGCCTCGAGTATCGAGCTCCATTTCGTGGTCGCGGTTTGAGAATCTTGCAACGCGTGCCCGTTTCCAGATTGGCTATCAATTATGCTGAGATCGAGCATCGTGCCCAATTTGAGAGGGAGAAACTGCGTAAAATGGTGGAGTATGCTTACTCGCAGCAATGTTTGAGGCGCTTCATCTTGGAATACTTTGGGGAAAAAGTCACCCCGAGTAATTGTCGCAATTGCTCCAGTTGCATGGAAAAAGGGGAGAGGCCACCGGCTCGACCCTTAACTGAAGAGGAAGTGCTGATTGTCAGAAAGGTCTTGAGCTGCGTAGCACGCATGAAGGGTCAATATGGAAAAATGCGTGTGGCCCAGGTGTTGACTGGCTCTAAGGTCAGGGCCCTCGAAGTATTGCGACTGAATCGACTATCGACCTATGGCATTCTCAAGGAGTTTACCCAGCCGGAAGTTCTTTCCATCCTGGAGGCTTTAGTCGAGTCGAAGCTCTTGGAGATAGAAGGGACAGAGTATCCATTGGTTAAACTCACCAGAGAGGGCCATGAAGCGATGCTCGGTAGGACGTCAATCTCCATGGTTTTTCCGCCTCTGTCCGGTCAAAATGAAGCGCCGGCCGAGCAGAATGAGTTTGTTGTGACCCGCCACGTGGAGGCTTCAGAGTTGCCCTATCATGAAGAACTCTTTGAAGCATTGCGTGAGATGCGGCGACAGATGGCTTCTGCGGCCAATCTTCCTCCCTATGTCATCTTTCATGACGAAACGCTTAAGGCCCTCAGCCGGCGCTTGCCCAGAGCTCCGTCAGAGTTGCTCAGTGTCAAGGGCTGTGGCGAGCGTAAGATTGAAATGTATGGAAAGCAGACGCTAGCTGTAATCGAGACCTTCTTGAAGAGTCATCCTGAAGCTACCCCGGTTCCCACGACGCCTCTATCCGACTCTAAGTCGTCAATTCCCCGTGGACACCTTCCCAGTACCGTTGAGATGACCTGGAAGTTATGGCAGCAGGGGAAGACAGTGGCAGAAATTGTCAAGGAGCGGGGTTTAGCCGCGTCCACGATTCTTGGCCATTTGGAGCGATTGATGAAAGAAGGACGCGTCATCGACTTGAGTCGACAGCTTTCGAAGGATCGCATCGCATTAATTGAAGAGGCACTGGCGCGCGCCGGCAGTGAGCGGTTAACGATGGTGAAGACTCTTCTTCCCCCAGATGTCAGCTACGAGGAAATTCGTCTCGTCATGGGGCTGGATGCTCAGAGAAAACACGCCCAGAAGGGAAACGCTTAAATGTTGCTGCTGCCCCTATCTGTGTCCTGTCCCAATTGCGGTCCCAAGGATGTCACTTATACCTGCGAACCGAAATGTTGCTTCAACCATCTCTGTGGAAGCTGTTACACTACCTTCGAGCTTGTCACCACTGCGCTCGGAAAAAAATTCCAAGACGTGCAAATCCCTGCTGGAGAGCGCGATTCGTTGGCACCCACCACCGCTTGTGCTGTTTGTGAAAGCCTGGATCTCTTTCAAGTGGACGAGGGGCAAGGGCCCGGTGACACACTCTTTTGTTCGGCCTGCCATACATTGTTAAAGCTGGAATTTGAGGCGGTCCAACGTTCATAGTGGATACATTCATAGTGGATAGGAACGGAAGCTTTGAGGCGTGAAACGTGAAGCGTGAAACGTGATGAAAGCTGATTCACCTTTTCACGTTTCACGCTTTCAATCCTTTTCTTTTCGGAATCGATTCACCGCAACTGCCAGTATGAGCACAATTCCCATGACGAGCCCCTCCCACTGTGTGGAATCGACCTTAATGACATTGGCAATACCGTTGACCACAATGGTCAAAAAAGTCACGCCTAGCACCGTTCCGCCAACGGTTCCGATGCCGCCTCGCAAATTGCAACCGCCCACCACGGCGGCGGCAATAGCACTCAATTCATAACCCACAGCGCTTTCAGCATCCCCCTGACCCTGGCGAGCCGCATAAAGAATGCCCACGACCGTAGAAAGGAGAGCGGCAGTCGAATAGGCAATCAGCTTGAGTTGACCCACGCTCAGGCCACTGAGACGAGCCGCTTCTTCATTGCCACCCAGGGCATACAAATGGCGGCCCACTTTGGTGCGTCGCATCAGTAAGGCTGTTGCAAGCAACACGAAAACAAGAATCAGTGTCGGGACCCACCAAATCGTATAGAGAGCGCGGAAGGCATCATTATTGGCAGGAATTTTGGCATCATTGGAAAGAACCTTGGCAAGGCTGCGGAGACCGGCCAGCGTCCCCAGCGTGGCAATAAACGGAGGTAGGTCCAGCTTGACCACCAGCAGGGTGTGAAAAGCGCCAACCAGCAGGCCAGTCACAAGGGTTAGAAGGATAGAGGTCAGCAGAATCCAGAACGGAAGAGCTTGATGAGCTGCCAGGCTTTCGCCCCCAAAAGCTCGCAAAAGCAGGGCACAAACCACGCCCGTAAAGGCGATGACCGAGCCCACGGAAAGATCAATGCCCCCGGCAATGATGACGATGGCAGCACCAATGGCAAGGATTCCCAGGAGCACGCCTTCCCGCAGTAGCAAACGGGCGCTATCCAGCGAGGCAAAATTATGCTGTGGGTCCAGGGCGAGAATGATTCCCCAGGCAATCAAATTAGCCAGGGTGAGGCCAAACTCCTGGGTCCCCAAAAAGGAACGCCAGGCACGCTGTCCCCCAAGAATATTGGGAGAGCTCATGAAGATGTTAAGCCCTTGGCATCCAGATCTTTCTTGAAATCGGAGAAGCGCACCAGGAATTCACTGGTCACGGTTTTGGAATCGTCCGGGACGACCAGGCGGACGCCAGTGTCCTTGATCCCATTCTCGCCGACGACGGAGGTCACCCCAGGCTGGTCTCCGTCAACCATGGCTTTCAAGACCTTTACACCCAGGTAAGCCATCCGATAGGGATTCTGGACGGCGGTCACGTCTAGCATCCCGTCCTTAAGGGCCAGAAGGGTATTGGGCTCGGCATCAAAAGTCACCAACTTGAGTTTAGACCGCTTTCCGGCGGCTTTCACCTCATCAACGATGGCTGGCGCATTGTACGACCAGATCCCTACAAGCATTTTCACGTCCCGGTGATTTTGCAAGGCCGCAGCGACATTGCGCCGGGCCTTGTTGACATCGCTGGAGTCCTCCATCACATCAATGACTTGAATCTTGGCACCCGCTCCTTCCTTAAACCCATTCACTCGTTCCTGAGCGTTCTGAGCCGATCGAATACCTACAAAGGCGATGACCTTGCCGCCCTGAGGCAAAAGTTGGGCAGCCGCCTTTCCCAAATTACGGCCGGCTTCTAAATTGTTGGTGCCGATATAGGCCTCACGACTCTCCATGGGTCCGTCGGAATCCACCGCGATGACATGCACGCCCTTAGCCCGAAGGGATTTCATTTGGTCAATGATTCCACTGGCACTGGGCTCAACCACCGACACCATCACTCCCTTAACCTCTCGTTGCGCCCCTACTTGTTCCAAACGGCGGATCTGGCCGCCAGTTGAACCATCGTTGCGCATCAGCTCGACCTCCACGTTAAATTCCTTGGCGGCATTGTCCAAACCTACGCGCACCGCATCCCAGAAAGGAGAGTTGCTGTTGCTGATGAATACAAAGCGAGGACGTGCACCTCCTGCTCCAGGCTCCGGTCCCTTGCTGGTTGAGCAGGCTAACGTCGTAAGCATGGCACAGGCCATGACTATCCAATATTTGCGAGAATTCATTTGAGGCCTCCTTCTTTTTCAGAATAGATCCTTCATGCTAACACGGGTTGAACCCGGTGAATCTCCCGACTTCAAAAAGGCGATAATGTCTAACAATTGTTTTAATGTGTAAATCTCACTATACTTGCCCGGCATGGCAGAACGGTCTGCAACTTGTCGCTTTTCAATCTGCGCCTTGGGGATGGTCCTCAAGACGGGCGGCAGACTCCCTACGTCGTAGAGTTGGATTTCCACATCGTTCTCCGCTACCTTCAGAGCTTCAATTTGTTCGCCCGACTTGGTTCTAATTCTCAATAGCTGCTGCTCTGCAGATATCACGGCCGATGGGAGTACGATATCCTTGAAAAGCTCTCTGGCAGCCTTCTCCTTGGCCGTACTCAAATCTGGCCCAACTCCGTTACCCACTCCTTGAACCTTGTGACACATCCCACAATTAAAATCGTTATTGGGGTCAAAGAACAGCGCCTTCCCCTTTTCCGGATCGCCTACTATGGCAGTAATCTCGGAGCTTGCCGGATCGAAAGTTGGTTTCTGCAGTTGAGACGCTCTCTTACTTTCGGTCCCTATCGATGTTTCTTCCGAAGAGGCTGTGGTGGCAGTGGGAGCGGACGGCTTGGCCGAGTCTGAAGTCAATTGTGAAAGATTCATGATATAGGCAACCACCTCCCGGATTTCTTTTTCAGAAAGCTTATTTTTCCAAGCGGGCATGGAAGAATTGGGGATTCCTTCCAAAATGACATTGAAAAGATACTCCTGGTCCCAGGCTTTTCCTCGCAATCTCGGGCCTCTACCGGCACGTCCCTCTTTACCGTGACAATACCCCACAGAACAACTCCCGGCAAAAATGGTGCTGCCGGCGGCAATAACCTTTGGATCGGAGAGATTGACGGCAGACGGACTCTGCACCGTTTGAGTCAAAGCGTACCCCCAGGAACCGAGTGCCAGCCACAGGAGAGCGGCAGGAAATTGAACGGTTAGATTGGGCTTGGAGGTCTTCATGGTTCAGGAAGTAGCAGGACGTGCTGTGAGCCAATTCTTTGCGAAAACGTCATCCTGCTCTTGCTCGTGCCCTTATTCGATTGGTGAGCAAGAGCAGGAGCAGGAGCAGGAGCAAGAGCGCCAAATGAATACCTCATCGTATTCTGAAATGGCAGCTTGAGGTCGGCACTACGACTCCGACAGGGCAAAAACAAAAAGGGTACAGCCACCCGGAAAGTCTTCAGTTTCAGGCCAGATTTGCGGGAAAAGAGCGGCCACGGCAGATCCCCAACCGGAAGGCACAGCGATGTATTGCTTGCCACTTACAGAGTAGCTTACGGGGGACCCTCGATGGCCTGATCCGGTATTGAAGCTCCAGACTTTTTCCCCGGTTCTTGCATCAAAAGCGAGGAAATTTCCTTCCGGATCGCCGGTAAATACAAGATCACCCCCCGTTGCCAAAGCCGAGGCTAGCAAAGGATACTTGGATTTATACGTCCAATGTTTTTTCCCACTCACTGG
>QHZQ01000162.1:17409-19152 GCA_003224725.1 Acidobacteriota bacterium
GCCTCTCCTTGGGGCGGCTTCCTGAATTCAAAAACGGCTCCCATGAACTCAGCCCCCGGCTTTGGATCTTCTTTCCGCACTGTGAGCTGTTGGCACCATTCCAGGCCGGTGCTGTAAAACATTCCTGTCTTGGGGCTGTAAGCCGCATGATTCCAGCTACGCCCGCCTCCGATGGCAGGACAAATCAGTGTTGGTTTACCGATGGGGGCCTCGTTACGCCCCAGAAGATTCCCCTCTGCATCAATTCCTTTGATCCAGTTGATGTTCTCGGCCAGCGGCCACGCATTGATGAACTTCCCGTTGGTCCGGTCCAGCACCCAGGTGTATCCGCCTTTATTCGGATTAACCAATATTTTGCGCATGGTTCCCTGGAGGGAAATGTCTAAGAGAACACATTCATAAGCGCTGTCCCAATCCCAGACATCATGGGGAATTTCCTGATAATACCACTTTAATTGGCCTGTATCCGGATCCAGGGCTACTATAGAATCCGTGTAGAGATTGGCGCCGGCGCGAATCTCGCCGTAGAAATCAGGCGCGGGATTACCCACGCCCCAGTAAACGAGATTCAGTTCCGGATCATAAGAACCGGTCATCCAGCTCGAACCCCCTCCATACTTCCAACTATCACCCAGCCAGGTTTCATGCCCTTTTTCGCCGGGCCCTGGAATAGTCCAAAAGCGCCAGGCCCGCTTTCCGGTTTTGGCGTCAAAGGCGTTAATGTAACCGCGATGAGCCGAATCTCCCCCGGTCACTCCGACGATCACTTTGTCTTTAACCACCAGCGGCGCCCCTGTAATGTTGCATCCGCATAGCTGCATGCTCTCAATATTGACGTTCCACACTTCTTTGCCCGTCGCGGCATCCAGAGCAACCACATGATTATCGATGGTCCCCATAAACACCAGGCCTTGACCTAGAGCCACGCCTCGATTCCAGGGTCCATAGCCCAAGCCGAAATTCTTGGGGACTGCATAATAATAATGCCAGATTTCCTTGCCGGTGACGGCGTTGATGGCAAATACTCGATTCCAAGACGAGCTGACGTACATGACCCCATCAGCTACCAGGGGAGTCGAGGAAAAACCGCCATCGACTTTGCCCGTCTGAAAGGCCCAGACCGGAACCAGCTTTCTGATGGTTGTTTTATTAATTTGGTCAAGCGGGCTGTAGCGCCAGGCGTTGTAAGTTCCCGAATAAGTCAGCCAGTTGTTTGGCTCCTTTTCAGCCTCAATGAGGCGCCGAGCTGTGACTTCAGCGGCTCCCAGGAAACCGTTCAAGGAAGAAATCAAAATCAGCACGCCCGTAAAAAGCGACCTTGGCAGAAACTTTTTCCAGTGCATTCCTGTTTCTCTCCATTCGTTCTGAATGTATTGCGGACTCACCTGAGGAAAACCAAAAGCAGCGGGTTACTAAAAGTGGCAATAGTCTATCCAGAACCGACCCGTTGTGCAATTCGATTTTGGCCTCCTTGAAAAAACCTTCATCCGTGCCTCAGCGCCCAGACAATTCTCGCGCAGAGGCGCAGAGGTCATTCCTGAAGGCCATTGACACCCGCCTAATGAGTCGCGGATAGAGCATCGAAGGTCGCCCGAGCCGAAGACCTCGATCCTCGATTCTCTAACCTCAATCCTCAGTTTTTTTCCTTATCTGCGCCTCTGCTGCGAGAGAAAAGAGAACCTGACCGTTTTGTGAACTTCTTCGCCGGCAAGCCACACCAGCGTTTTCTCGCCGTGGGGCAGT
>QHZQ01000163.1 GCA_003224725.1 Acidobacteriota bacterium
TTCAATGATATCGACTCGTAACGCTTCGAGCTGGCGAGCCATCTTTAGCTTTTCTTCCAGGTTCATACTGCAGCCCGGTGATTGCTCACCATCTCTCAGAGTCGTATCAAAGATATAGATTCGATCATCCATAGCATCCTCCCTCAGTTCAGGAATAGTTTCCTGCCGATGACAGCCTTTGAAATGGTATCCATGGAAGGGCGGAATGATGGGTTAGCATGCCGATGCGACTTCCTTCATTCCACCTAGCCAGATATACGACCCTCTGTAGTCCCCCTTTGGTGAGGGGGACTTGAAGGGGTGCTGCACAGAAAAATGAAAACAAAATTCTCCTCCATGTGTTGCAACCCTTTGTGCGTTCGTATCAAGTCTTTTGAATGGTCTTATGTTTAGCCGACTCCACGCATTCCTGTTGCTGCTTTTTCAGTTCGCTTGCCAGGATACTTAAAAAGAACGAAACATCGGTGACAATCCCTATGGCTTGCTTGCTGCCACGATTGCTCAACTTGAGAGGAGTGGATTCGTTAATATCCACACAAACGGTCTTCACGCTGCCTTTCAACAGATTGCCTACCGCGATGCTGTGGAGGGTCGATGCCAGCATGAGCACGACAGCAACGTCTTCCAGAGCTTCGATATATTTCTTTTGAGCCTGCACACAATCTGTAATGACATCCACCAGCGGCCCATCATCGCGAATTGAACCCGCTAGCACAGTGTGGATGCCAAGGCGAATGCACTCGTACATTAATCCTGATTTCAGCAGACCCGACTCGCAAGCTCGTTCGATTCCTCCTGTTTTATTAATTTCATTGATGGCCCAAAGGTGATTGCGGTGCCCGCCTTCAACGGCTTTTCCGGTACTTTGATTTACGCCCAGGGACGTATTGAGCAAGGCTTTTTCGATGTCATGCACAGCAAAAGCATTGCCGGTCAAGACGACATCGATGAAACCCATTTGAATAATTTCCTTCAGATACTGATCGGCTCCAGAGTGAATAATGGCAGGGCCAGGAACCAGAGCGACCTTTTTGCCTGATTCCTTAACATGAACAATTTCCTTGGCAATTTCGGCGATTAAAAGGCTTTTGTTGACTTCGGCGGTCAGATCGTTCGACATGAAATCGAAAACCGAATATTCACGACTGCGTTCCTGGGGCCTGACTCGAATGCCTTTGCGACCAGTCGCAATCCAATCCCCTTTCTTAACCTCGCTGATCTTCTTGGTAGTAGCATAGCCATCTTCCCAAACAATGACCGAGTCCATCTTCTGGTTAGTGACCGGGAACCATTCACCTTTCACTTTGACAAAGGTATCGAAATTGGTGGTGGAATAAAAATCATCGGGCAGAAGACCGTCACGCTGAGTTTCAACGAAGTTGCAATCCTCCCAATCCACCACGGCGCCGAAGTCTTCCAGGGCCGCCAAAATTTCTTCCAATTGCTCCTGGCTGTGGGCCTTCACCAGCATGCGGACTTTCGAGGTTTCCTGATTGTTCTTTCCAATGCGGAAATCCAGCACCTCGAATTGACCCTCATGCTCGACGATCTTATCGAAAGCGTATTTGAGTATGCCGGAGTCGATTAAGTGACCCTCGATTTCTACAGGTTCTTGAAATTTGGACATCTTCGTTCCCGCTAGTTCCACTTGGTGGCGACCAAGTTCACAAATCGGTCAAATTTCTGTTCTCCCTCGCCCCGCAACGGGGAGAGGGAGTCAGAGGGTGAGGGGCCTCGATAGAAACCACCTCGTCTTGTCGCTGGTATGAGGTTTGCGCCCTACTTCGCTAATTGAGCCTGGCTATTTCTATACCCGAGTTCCTTCTTAAGTTTATAGCTAATGCTGTCTACCAATGCCAACCAACTGGCTTCAATCAGATTCTCGGATACACCCACCGTGCCCCACGTTTCATGTCCATCACTGGATTCAATTAAGACTCGGACCTTGGCGTCTGTGCCCCCCTTGGCATTCAAGACTCGAACCTTGTAGTCGGTCAGGCGGATGTCTTTGATACAGGGGAAAAAGGTGATCAACGATTTACGCAAAGCCCGATCCAGCGCGCTGACGGGGCCAACGCCTTCGGCAGCGGTATGCTCTTCGGTTCCATCCACTTTGAGTTTAATGACGGCTTCCGAGAGGGATTCGTTGTTACCTTTCTTTTCAGTAATCACACGAAACCCGTCCAGCTCAAAAAACTCCCGATGCTGGTTGATCAACTTATTGAACAACATTTCAAAGGAAGCTTCCGCTCCCTCGAATTGATATCCGTAATGTTCCATTTCCTTTAGCTTGTTGACCACGATCTGGGCGCTGGGTGATGACTTGTTGATGTCCAACCCCATCCGTTCTGCTTTGTAAAGCACGTTGCTTTTGCCCGACAGTTCCGAAATCAAAACGCGCCGTTCGTTTCCCACCGCTTCAGGATTGATATGCTCATAGGCCGCGGGGTCTTTCATCACAGCGCTAACGTGGATTCCCCCTTTATGGGCAAACGCGCTCTTCCCGACGAACGGGAAATCCTGGCGATGGTGCATATTGGAGATCTCACTGACATAGCGGGAAAGGTCCGTCAGATCTTTCAGTTTTTCCTTGCCAAGACAACGCATTCCAAGCTTCAGTTCAACATTAGGAATAATGGAGCAGAGGTTGGCATTGCCACAGCGTTCTCCGTAACCATTGATGGTGCCCTGCACATGAATGGCGCCATGTTGGATGGCGACAATGGCATTAGCCACCGCCATATCGCTATCGTTGTGGGTATGAATTCCAAGGGCAGTCTTGAGATGCCGTGCCACGGCCAGAAATCGATCACGAATGTCTTCGGTGAGCGTTCCCCCATTAGTGTCGCAAAGAACAATCGCATCCGCCCCGGCTTCCTCGGCCTCTTTCAACGTGGCCCGCGCGTATTCTGGATCGGCTCGAAAACCATCAAAGAAATGCTCGGCATCATAAATGACTTCCCTGCCCAGGGATTTCAGATAAGCCACAGAGTCTCTGATGAGCAGCAGGTTTTCATCCAGCGAAATTCCCAGAGCCACTTTGACATGGAGATCCCAACTCTTCCCAAAGATCGTGACCACGGGGGTTTTCGCCTCGACTAATGCCTGAATATTGGGATCAGCCTCAACTTGGTTCTTGGGATGGCGGGTGCTCCCAAAGGCTGCCACTTTCGCGTGTCTCAAAGAGAGCTCCGGGACCCGGCGAAAGAAAGCCATGTCCTTAAAGTTGGAGCCAGGCCAGCCCCCTTCAATATAGTCAATTCCTAATTCATCCAGCTTTTTAGCAATGTGCAGCTTGTCCTCGACCGAGAAAGAGATGTCCTCGCCCTGAGATCCGTCGCGCAAAGTTGTGTCGTAGATTTGAATTTCGTTCATAGAAGACTTGGTGGGTTTCAATTAGATAAGGGCTGCGCCCTTGATATCCCTCCGAAATGCACTGTCGGAAAGGCGACCCCATAACAGGTTAAAAAAGCCAATTACCATCCGAAGTGAGACATAAAGGAGAGGTGGGATCAAGATGTGTGGACGGTTTGTTGCAATCCTCGATCTTCTATCCTCTATCCTCGTAATCTTCTCTGCGTCTCCGCGCCTCCGCGGTTGATTCTCAATTTGTTGCGCCTTTCTTTTTCATCCAACTCATCATATCGCGCAGCTTCTTCCCTACTTCTTCAATCTGCAAGGCGGCTTCTTGGCGCCTGTACGCATTCATGGAGGCTCGACCCGATTGGTTTTCCAGAATGAATTCCTTGGCAAAGCTGCCATTGCGGACATTTTCCAAAATCTCCTGCATAGCGGCCTTCACCGAATCACTGACGATCTTCGGCCCGCGGGTATAATCGCCATATTCAGCGGTATCACTGATCGAATATCGCATGTAAGCCAATCCGCCCTGGTAAATCAAATCGACGATGAGCTTTAACTCATGGCAGCATTCGAAATAAGCCACCTCAGGCTGGTAGCCCGCTTTGACGAGAGTTTCAAAACCCGCCTTAATTAATGCCGAAGCTCCGCCACAGAGGACCGCCTGCTCCCCAAAAAGATCCGTTTCCGTTTCCTCTTTGAAAGTGGTCTCGATCACTCCAGCGCGAGCGGCCCCAATTCCCCTGGCATAAGCCAGAGCCAGATCCTTAGCATGGCCGGAGTAATCCTGGTGAATGGCCAGCAGCGCCGGAACTCCCGTTCCCTCAGTAAACACCTGTCTTACCATATGGCCCGGGCCTTTAGGAGCAATCATCGAAACATCCACGTCCGCCGGAGGGACCACTTGACTAAAATGGATGTTGAATCCATGCCCAAACATCAAGGTTTTTCCCGTCGTCAAGTTCTTCTTGATCGATTGCTCATAGAGCGCCTTTTGGGTCTGGTCGGGAACAAGAATCATAATCACGTGTGCCTGCCCGGCGGCTTCTTCCACGCCTGCCACCTTCAAACCCGCTTGGGTCGCCTTCTCCCAGGACTTGCTGCCCTTGTACAATCCGACGACTACATCCAGTCCGCTATCCCGCAAGTTGAGCGCGTGGGCGTGTCCCTGGCTGCCGTAACCAATAATGGCGATCTTCTTCCCCTTCAAATGAACTAGATCCGCGTCTTCCTCATGATAAACTTTGGCCATTTATTTTCCTCGTTTCGAAATCAGACTGCTTTTTTCAATTCGTCCTCAGGAGTTTTGCTAGCCTTTTTAGCCGTCTTGCCTCCTCCGCGCGACAACGCGATACGGCCAGTCCGAGCCACATCAACGAGACCATAGTGCTTGAAGAATTCAATAAAGGCATTGATCTTGCCTTCATCACCCGTCGCTTCTAAAATGCAAGTATCCGGTGTAGCATCCACGACCTTAGCCCGAAAGATTTCAGCCTCACGGAGTACCTCCGCCCGTTTCTGGGGGTTGGCTCTTATCTTTATCAGAGCCATCTCGCGATCCACGAATTCACCATTTTCGATAGTAGTCACTTTAATCACATCAATGAGTTTGTTGAGTTGTTTGGTCACCTGCTCCATCGCATTTTCGTTAGCTTCGACAACAATGGTCATGCGCGAAACGGAAGGATCCAGGGTGGAAGGTGTGACATTCAAACTGTCGATGTTAAAGCCCCGACCACTTAAAAGCCCTGCCACACGGCACAGGACACCAAACTTATTTTCGACTAACAACGATACAGTCGTTTTCATAACGAATTAAACACCTTTCAAAAAAGGTTACTGTTTCCGGCGTCAGAACCAACGCGATCTCAAATTCCGCGTTTTGTTCCCCCTCATAAAGGGCCATAATGGGCGAGGGCAGAGTAGCCCTTTGATTGACTCCCTCGCCACCATTGGGGGAGAGGATGGCCACAGGCCAAGTGCGCCTTTGATGTCCCAGCTTTGGTAGCCACGATCACCGCGCATCGTGGGCAGTTCGTGAGGAAAGGCCCACGGCCAGCAAAAAGCATTGTTCGTGGCTACCACAACAACGAGAACAAAATCCTCGTTTCGATCCCCATAAGCGCCTAACTATTCATCGCCGCCCCGGCGGGAATGCTGGGAATCTCTTCCCGCTTTTCGTTCCCCAGTATCATCTCCTTGTTGGCACGGCCTGGCCCCACCATGGGAAAGACATTTTCATCATAGGAAACCACAAAATCAGCCACGACGGGGCCGTCGTGGTTTAACGTCTCTTGCAGCACATCCATCATCTCTGAGGGCCTGCTGGCCCGCAGACCTTTGACGCCATAAGCCTCTGCCAGCTTGACGTAATCCGGGCACACCGTAAGGTCAATGGCCGAATAACGTTTATTGTAGAAAAACTCCTGCCATTGTCGGACCATGCCCAGGTTAAGATTGTTGATGATGACCACCTTGACTGGAAGGTGATATTGCACAGCCGTGGAAAGCTCCTGAATATTCATCTGGAAGCTGCCATCTCCCACAATGGCAACGACAGAACGATCCGGAAAGGCCACCTGGGCGCCTAGAGCCGCTGGAAAACCATAGCCCATCGTGCCAAGCCCACCAGAAGTCAGCAAGGTTCGGGGATTGCGGAATTTGAAGAATTGAGCTGTCCACATCTGGTGCTGCCCCACATCGGTTGTGATAATAGAGTCGCCGGCAGCATGCCGGGAGAGTTCTTCAATGACCCATTGAGGCTTGATCAACTCGTCATCCATCTCATAGCTGAGAGGATGACTCTCTCTCCATTCTCCGATCTGCTGATTCCAAGCGTGATACAAACTGGCAAAGTGCTCGGAAGAGGCCAGCTTTCGAACTTCCTCATTCAGCCTGGTCAAGATGTACTTGGCGTCTCCCACCACCGGGATATCGACTTTGATATTCTTCTGAATGCAAGAAGGATCGATGTCAATGTGAATGATCTTGGCATGCCTGGCAAATTCATCGATCTTACCGGTCGCTCGATCGTCAAACCGGGCTCCAACCGCGATCAGCAGATCACTTTCAGCCACAGCATAGTTGGCATACCAGGTCCCATGCATTCCCAGCATGCCCAGGAACTGCGGGTGGTCACTCGGAAACCCGCCTAATCCCAGGAGCGTATTGGTGACTGGGATGTGGGTATGTTCCGCCAACTTTTTCAGTTCTTCATTAGCGCCTGAAATGATGATGCCGCCACCCGTATAGAGCACAGGCTTGCGGGCTTTTAAGAAAGCTTTGGCGGCCTCTTTAATTTGTCCCTGGTGCCCTTCATAACTGGGGCGATAACTTCGAATGTGAGCCCGCTCCGGAAAATGGGCCTGGGCCTCGGTGAGAAAAACATCCTTGGGAATATCCACCAGCACCGGCCCTGGACGTCCCGTGGAGGCTATGTAGAAAGCCTCTTTGATGGTCTGAGGGATCTCGGAAGGGTCTTTGACCAGGAAATTATATTTCGTACAAACCCGCGTCATGCCCACGATATCCGCTTCTTGAAATGCATCATTGCCAATCATGGCTCGCGGCACCTGGCCCGTGATAATCACCATGGGCACCGAATCCATGTTAGCGGTGACGATGCCGGTAATGGTATTGGTAGCTCCCGGTCCAGAGGTCACCAGACACACGCCGACTCTTCCAGAGGCGCGCGCATACCCATCGGCCATATGGGCAGCACCCTGCTTATGGCGTACCAAAATATGTTTTAAAGGCGAATCGTAAAGATAATCATAGAAGGGAAGCACCACCCCGCCCGGGTAGCCAAAGATGACCTCCACCCCTTCCCGCATCAAACTTTCCGCTAATAGAACGCTTCCTTTGGCTTTCATGACAATCTCCTCACTAGAAAGAGGCTATGGCGTCGAAATGGTCCGCAGTTTGAGTCGCCCGGATTTTCTGAACAGCCATCCGAGCACACCTCAAATAGGGAAATGGATGAGCAACCCACCTTCCACAGGCTGATCGCTCTTTAGGGAATTAATCTGTTGATTTGAATAAGCTTACAAAATTAGCTCAGACTCCACATAGAAACGATGTTTCAAAACTTTCCAATTCGCACTCTTCAATTAAACGATTCGTTCATTGCGACCTGAATGGACCTGGCGATTCGGACTGAGCCCAGCACGCCCTTGTTCAGGAAGGTGTTCAAGCAGTCTACGACAGCTTCGCCGATGCGGGAGGCTCTCTCGATGTCGCCGGAAGGCTACCAGCGCTCTTTGGCAGGACCGGTCTGAGAGTGACTCGGACTGAATCCCTCTGTCAGGTAGGACGGGCAGGGTCGCAAGTGTGGCGCTGGCTCACTGACTTCCAGAGCCTGTGTCTGCCGACGTTGCTGCCGAAGAGCTATTTGACACAGGCGGAGCTCGACGAGGCTTGGAGGCGGAACAAGAGAGAGACGGGGAAACGATTCTCTTCTCTCCACCCACGCTCTGTGTGATTGGAGTGAAAGACTGAACGTCGGAGCCGTCGCTCTAACGCCCTCGCCGAGATTGACGTCGGTCAGGTCAAACCCGGATTCGTGAGGATTCGTGTGATTCGTGGGGCTGCGTTTGTATTTGGGGCCAGTGGCTTGACGCCATCGCTGGCGGTTGGAACCGAGAACTGTCCCCGAGGGCGTGGGGCGTGCGTCAGTCCGGAGCCTACCAAAGCGCTGTCAAACCAGCGCAGTCCAAAACTGAGGCACAGCTCGTCGGTTATCGGCGAACGAATTTCTGCACACGCATACCCACGTGGACATCGGTAACGTAGACATCGCCATTCTTAGCCACACCCACAGCGTGGGCCCAATAGAATTGACCATCATAGCTGCCGAAGGAGCCCCACTTTTCCAAGATGTTGCCCTGCAGATCAAGCTTCAGCACACGCCCGCGGTCTGGCGGCTTGGGATTCATGTCACCCCCGTCAACCACATAGAGATAACCGTCAGCGCCAACCCTCAGCCCCCAGGGGCGCCCCAGTTCGGCGCTTTTCCAGTGCTGGAGAAATTTCCCGTTCCCATCGAAAACCTGTATCCGGGAATTGCTGCGATCAGCTACATAAACGCGACCCTGGGAGTCGAGCGCGATGCCATGAGGCAAATCGAACTCCCCCGGCTTGTCACCCTTGCGGCCCCAGTCGAAAAGAAATTTCCCATCGCCTGAAAATTTCGCCACTCGGCTGTTCCCATATCCGTCGGAGACATAGAATTCTCCACTGGAAGTCACGGCCACGTCGGTTGGCTGGTTGAAATGATTTCCGTCCAAACCGGGAACGTCTTTGGCGCCCACTGTCATCAAGAGCTTACCCTCGTGGCTGAATTTGAAAACCTGATGATGCCCGATATCCGTCATCCAGACGTTATCTTGATCGTCCACCTTTAGGCCATGGGCTCTGCCAAACATGCCATCTCCCCAGGAAGCCACGATTTTTCCAGTGCTACCTTCAAAGCACATAACGGGCATGTCGCCACGGTGGAAGACGAATACATGGTTGTGAGAATCAACATCTACACCCGAGACCTGCCCAAGGGCAAATCCCTCAGGAAGCTGGGGCCAGCCATGGACAACCTGGTAAGAGCCAGTGAGATTGGATGATAGAAGGCGTCCAACCATCAGGACACCAAGACAGGTAAGACAAATCAGCGTCCACTTCTTGAGTCGCATATCTTCCTCCGGTTGCGCTCAGGGTATAAGGCCTGGCCTGGACCGGACCGTCGAGGGGGTTGGATGAAGCCGTTGTTCGGTTTAAGCTTTTCTGATCGGCAATTGCCAATTAGAAATCGCATTAACCACCCGAATAGACTGGACGGTCGAGCAGGCCAGCCTGCGTTTCGACATTTCTTTTCCAGTCTTCCAGCAGAGGCCCTTTAATGCTTTTGGCGCGCTCCCGTAAGGCGACCATTTGTTCAGTGGTAAAGGGCTTGAACTCCTGGGCGATTCTCACATCATCTTCAAGCTGGCCGATGGTGGTGCAGCCAATAGCTGTACAATGAATGGGCAGACTTAATACGTACGTCAGGCAATCTCTGGCGCTGAAGTTTTGCATCAGCTTCGCATTGCCGAAATTCTTCATGCCCTGGATGCCCATACCTCGCTCCATCGCCACGGGCAGCACCAGTTTTTCGAAACTCAAGTAGGAAGGATCGGCCACGTGCAGCGGCATCAAGATGGTGTCGTACTTGTCATAGGCCTTGAGCATCTCGAGATGGACATAAGGGTCATGATGACCCGTAAAACCAATGAAGCGGCACTTTCCCGCCTTCTTGGCGGCTTCGAACGCTTCAATGGCACCGCCGGGGCCAAAGATCTGGGTGACTTCTTCCTTTTCATTGACCGAATGAATTTGCCAGAGATCGACGTAATCCGTTTTCAAGCGTTTCAACGACAGGTGTAACTCGGCGTCGGCTTCTTTGGCCGTGCGCTTGGTCGTTTTGGTGGTGATGAAAACCTTCTTGCGGAGTGGTGGCAGAACCTTGCCATAAACCTCTTCAGAGCGCCCATCCCAGTAACTGTGCGCGTTATCAAAGTAATTAATACCGAGATCGTAGGCGCGCAAGACAATGGCCTTGGCATCCTCTTCAGAGATCAACGGGAATCGTCCACCGGCCTGACCTATGATGGTGAGCTTCTCCCCGGTTTTGCCGAAAGTCCGCATAGGAATATCTCCAGCCTTTAACTTCGCAGGCTGGGCGTGAAGCATCGTCCTTCCCATCCCGGCAACTGCTCCGCCCATAATGCCGCCGATGAAAGTTCTTCGCTGCATTTTTCCTCCTTTTTCAAATCCTGCAAAATGTCAAAAAGTATAACTGCGAAGACGCGAAGGACGCAAAGAAATAAACGCACCCAGCAATCCGTGAACGATGCTTGGTGGAGATCGGGAGGGCGAGGCTCCCGCCGAGCCTCATGGGGCCAGAACTCGCTGGGGCGATGGCTCGCCCTCCCAATCGCCGCTGGTTTGAATTTTTTCACCTCTTCTGAGGCATTACCCCAACCCAGATCTTCTATTGACAATTTCTTTCATTTGTGTGTTTACTTACGCGGGAGAGGCAGAAAGGATGGCTCGCCTATTTTTTTTCGGTTTATCGTTCACCAACTCAGCGCGCCAGAGCGCCGGTTTCCAAGATCAAAAAGAAAAGCCCGAATAGCCCAGAAACCCAGCCAGAGGGTTGGGTCGGTGACATCGCCCTCCGTCCATTAAGGCTCCCCACACCGAACATCAAATGGGACGAAGGAGAGGGGTCCCTCAATTCTTAACAATACCTTTGTGTCTACCCACAGGAGGATACTCATGAGAGAGAAGCAGCGTCTGATCAGGGCAGTACTGATTGCCGCATGTTTTGTGGTCCTGGCTTCAGCGTCTCTGATAGCCCAGGAATACCGCGGCAGAGTCCAGGGAACTGTCACGGATTCCAGCCAGGGGGCCATCATTGGAGCCAAGGTAACTTTGCTCAACAGCAAAACCGGAGGAACCGCGGTCCGGCAAACCGACGACAACGGTCGCTACCTGTTCGACCTGGTGGAGCCCGGCACATACAGTATCGCCGTGGAGTTCCAAGGATTCAACAGATTCGTGCAGGAAAACACTGCGGTGCCATCCCGGGCCGACCTAACGGTAAATGCCGTATTGAAACCCGGTGAGATCAAGGAAACAATTTCGGTCACTGCCGAGGCGGCCTCCTTGCAATTCAACACCTCCAAGCTTGAAACCACAATTGACAACAACCTGACGCAGAGCCTGCCGCAACTGTATCGCAATGTTTTCTTGCTGGCTCAGTTGGATCCCGCGGTGGAGAGCACATCCTGGGGGGAGGACAATCCCTATGACACGTGGGCGTCCAATAACTTGCGGATCGGAGGCAGCGGGCAATTTACCAATGACCTGCAGGTGGACGGCAGTCCCTCCGGGATCAGTGTGAAAACGGGCTACGTTCCCTCACCCGACATGGTCC